>NZ_CP108086.1:6373618-6677124 GCF_036186745.1 Microbispora hainanensis
TGGCTGGGGCTCGACGGCTACTACGCCGGGGAGACCCTGCGGGTGGTCCGCTCCCCCGGCGGGGTGACCCACCTCGACCTCAACACGTTCATCTTCACGCGTGAGCCGTACGACCCGGCGGCGCCGGTGCCGGGCGGCGTCGACCCGGACGGCTGGAGGTGACCCGTCAGGTGGTGGCCAGCGCCACCGGCGGCGACAGACGGGCCGCGCGCATCGCCGGGTAGAGACCGGCGAGGGTGCCGATGACGAGCGTGGCGCCGACGGCGCCCGCGAACGCCCAGGGCGGGACCACCGCCGGCCAGCCGCGCGACAGCGCGTAGCCGGCGGTGGCCAGGCCGCCCAGCACCGCGCCCGCCACCCCGCCGAGCGCCGACAGCAGCAGCGACTCGGCGAGGAACTGCAGGCGCACCTGGCCGCGGGTGGCGCCCAGCGAGCGGCGCAGGCCGATCTCCTTGCGCCGCTCCAGCACCGAGATCACCATGGTGTTGGCCACGCCGACGCCGCCGACCAGCAGCGCGACCGCGCCGAGCCCGAGCAGCAGGTTGGTGAACGCGCTCGCGGCCGCCGCCCGGGCCGCCAGCGCGTCGGAGGGCCTGCTGACCGTGACCTCCTCCGGGTTCTCCGGGTTGACCGTGCGCGGCAGCACGGCGCGTACGGCCTCCACCGATTCCTCGGCGGACCGCTCGTAGATGGTCGTCGGGTGGCCGTCGAAGCCGAGGTATTTCTCGGCGGCGGGGAACCCGACGAGCGCCGAGCGCTCGATCTCCGGGGCGAGCGGCATCGCGCCGAGGACGCCGACGACGGTGAACCACCGTTCGCCCATCCAGACCTGTACGCCCGTCCTGGTGATGCCGAGCCGCTCCGCGGCCTTGGCGCCCAGCACGACGGCGGGCCGCGTCTCGGTGGCGGCGTTCAGCCAGGCGCCGGTGACGACCCGGCCCTCCAGTGTGGTGAGCAGGTCGGCGGTCGCGGCCTGGACGGCGATGCCGCCGGTCACGGCCTTGGGGATGCGGTCGGTGCGCCGGATCGTGGTGTCGACCGTGCCGGTGGCCGAGGCGGTGCGCACCGGCCCGATGCGCCGGACCATGCCGAGCGCCTCCTCGGGCAGCTTGGCCTGCTCGCCGAACATCGTCTGCCCCGGCGCGACGGTGAGCAGGTTGGTGCCGAGCCGGTCGAGCTGGCGCAGCAGTTGCTCGCGGGAGGACGACGAGATGCCCAGCACCGCGATCATGGTGGCGATGCCGATGGCGATGCCGAGCGCGGACAGGATCACCCGCGCGGGGCGGGTGCGCAGCCCGGCCGCGCCGGTCCGCAGGATGTCGGACGGCCCGAGCCGGGCGGGGGTCAGCCGCTGACGGGTCATCGTGGTGCTCCCTTCGCCGCCCACGCCGTTTCGGGGCCGGCGGGGGCTTTCGGGCCGGCTTTGGGGTTGGGCCCGGGTGGCCGGCGTCCGGCGCCCGCCCCGGCGTCGGCGACGACCCGGCCGTCGCGTACGCGCACCTGTCGGGGGCACCACGCGGCGATCTCGGGGTCGTGGGTGATGACCACGATCGTGGTGCCTGCGGCGTGCAGGTCGCGCAGGACGTTCAGCACCTCGGCGCCCGCCGCCGAGTCGAGGTTGCCGGTCGGCTCGTCGGCCAGCAGCAGCGGCGGGTCGCCCGCCACGGCGCGGGCCACCGCGACCCGCTGCTGCTCCCCGCCCGACAGCTGATCGGGCCGGTGGCCGAGCCGGTGGCCGAGGCCCACCCGTTCCAGCGCGGCGGCGGCGCGTTCGCGCCGCGCCCGCAGCGGCGTGCCGGTGTAGAGCAGGCCGTCGGCGACGTTGTCCAGCGCGCTCACCCCCGGTGCGAGGTGGAACTGCTGGAAGACGAAGCCCAGGTGGCGGGCGCGCAGCGCGGAAAGCTCCCGGTCGGACAGCCCGGCCACGTCGTGCCCGGCGATCCGTACGGTGCCCGTGGTGGGCCGGTCGAGGGTCCCGATGAGGTGCAGCAGGGTCGACTTGCCGGATCCGGACGGGCCGGCGACGGCGACCAGCTCGCCGCGTCCGACCAGCAGGTCCACGCCGCGCAGGGCCCGCACGCCGGCGCCGTACACCTTGGTCACCTCGCGCAGCTCCACCACGGCGGGCTGCTCGGGCTGCGGGATGCTCATGTGGCGGGCACCCCGACCTTCATGCCCTCGGCGAGGCCGGCGCCGGTGATCTCGACCATGCCGCCGCCGAAGGCGCCGAGCTCGACCGGGACCACGCGGGTGGAGGCGCCCTCGACCACCTCGACGCCGAAGCCGCCCTCGCGCAGGGCCAGCAGCGCCTCCACCGGCACGGCCAGCACGTTCTCGCGCCGCTCGCTGACCAGCTCGACCTCGACCGGGGCCTTGTCGAGCCGTGTCTTGGGCGGCTTGCTCAAGGTGATGTCGACGTCGATGGTGCTGCCCTGGTCCTGGCCCTGCCCGGACGAGACGGCCTTGGCCACCGTGCCGACCGAGGTGATCTTCCCGGTGACCCGCTCGCCGCCCGGCAGTTCGACGGTGACCTTGGCGCCCTTCCTGGCCAGCGACTGGTCGTCGGTGGACAGGTCCACGTGCACCAGCCGCCGTACGCCCGTGACGGTCAGGACCGGACGTCCGGGAGTGCTCCTGTCGCCGACCTCGACCCTGGCGTCGGTCACCCGGGCGGCGGCCGGCAGGAAGACCACCTGGGAGGCGTCCACCTGCCCGGTCTCGGGGAGCCCGGCGGCTTCCTGCCACTCCTTGACGGCCAGATAGGTGGCGTAGCTGAAGTGGTCGTCCACGGTCAGGTCGTCGCCGTAGCCGAGGACCTTGAGGTTGCGTTCGAGCTGCTCGACGTCCGGGCCGTCGTCGACGCCCTGCCGCAGCGGGCGATACATGGGCAGCGATCCGTACATGAGGACCACCGGCCTGCGGTCGATCTTGAGCAGCGGGCGGCCGCGCCGGACGACCGCGCCCTCGGCGGGCGTCCAGGTCACGGTGCCGGCGGCGTCGGCGGTCACCTGCCGCTCGCCGGAGTAGGTCAGCGCCCCCTCCACGGTCTTGGTGTCGATCAGGTCCTGACGCGTGATCGACGCGGTGGCGGGCACCGGGGGCGGGGACGGCTCGGCCGCTCCCGCGCCGTCGCCGCCCGCCATGGCGACGGCCGTTCCGGCGGCGGCCAGGGCGAGGACGCCGGCGCCCGCGATCACCAGGCCCTTCCTCACGGCTTCCTCCCCGGCGCGAACTCCTCGCAGGCCTTCTGGGCCTCTTCCAGCGTCTTCCGCTGACCCGGCTTGATCTTGATCTGGATGCCCTGGCCGGGGGCCGGGTCGGGCATGTCGATGCCGTGCTCGCGCATGCACTGGGCGAACTTGACCATCCGGTCACGCGCCTCGGGATCGCCGCCGCCGGCCTTGTCGCCGATCGCGTCCTTCATGAAGTGCCGGCAGTCCTGCATGGCCTTTTCCGTCGCGGCCTGGTCGCCCTTCTTGCTCGTGATGCGGATGCGGCCGTCCGGGCCGGGGTCGGGCATGTCCACGCCGTGCTCGCGCATGCACTGGGCGAACTTGAGCTGGGCGTCCTGCCGGTCCACCGGGGCCGACGCCGATGCCGCCGGTCCGGCCGTGGCGCCGCCCGCGCTGGCGATCCCGTCGTCCGCGGGGGCCGCGCCGCAGCCGGCCAGCGCCAGTGCGAGCCCTAATGCCGGGCCCAGGGCGCGCAGTGGTCGTGAGCGCATAGGTCCTTCCTCCTCCGTCGCTTCTCCTCGTCCGGGGCGTTCGCCCGGGACGGGGCCCAACTCCAGCGGAGGCGGTGCTAAACGCGGATAAGCGAGATCGGCTTATCCATGGCTAACACCGGCTGCGCCACCCTCGAACCCGAGCGGGAGGTTCGGATGCGGGTGCTCGTGGTCGAGGACGAGGAACAGCTGGCCGAGGCCGTCGCCCGGGGGCTGCGGCTGCACGCCATCGCGGTGGACGTGGCCTACGACGGTCAGGAGGCGCTGAAGCTGGCCTCCTACGTCGACTACGACGTGGTCGTGCTCGACCGCGACCTGCCCGAGGTGCACGGCGACGACGTGTGCCGGGAGCTGGTCACGGCCGCCGGGGCGAGCCGCATCCTCATGCTGACGGCGGCCGGGCGGGTGCGTGACCGGGTCGGGGGCCTGTCCCTGGGCGCCGACGACTACCTGGTCAAGCCGTTCGCGTTCGCCGAGCTGGTGGCCCGCATCCGGGCCCTGGCCCGGCGCTCGCCCCGGGCGGTGCGGCCCGTGCTGGAGCGGGCCGGGATCCGGCTCGACCCCGCCCGCCGTACGGTGGTGCGCGACGGGCGGCAGGTGGCGCTGGGCCGCAGGGAGTTCGACGTGCTGCACGAGCTCATGCGCGCCGGCGGAGGGCTGGTCAGCTCGGCCCGGCTGCGCGCGAGCGTGTGGGACGAGCACGCCGACGCGGGCACGGGCGTGCTGCGCGTCACCATCACCTCGCTGCGCCGCAAGCTGGGCGAGCCGCCGGTGATCGAGAACGTGCCGGGCCGGGGGTATCGGCTGTGAGGCGTGTGCTGTCCCTGTGGAGCAGGCTCGGCCTGCGGATGCGGCTCACCCTGCTGTACGGCGGGCTGTTCTTCCTGGCGGGGTCGGTGCTGCTGTGGTTCACCCACCTGCTGACCGCGCGGGCGCTCAACCAGCGGTTCGTGGTGGCGGTGGCGTCGAAGGTGACCGGCGTCGGCGCCCCCGGGGCCGTCATGGGGACCACGCTGCCCGACAGCGACACGCTCGCGCAGCGGGTGCGCACCAACGTCGAGCAGGGGGCGGCCGACGTGCTGAGCGACGTGCTCCGCTCCTCGGTGGTCGTCATGGTCCTCGTCGGCGCCGTCGCGGTGGTGGTGGGCTACCTGGTGGCCGACCGCGCGCTGCGCCCGCTCGACCGGGTGACCGAGACCGCGCAGCGGCTGTCGGAGAGCACGCTGCACGAGCGGATCGCGCTGCGCGGCCCCCAGGACGAGGTCAAGCGGCTCGCCGACACCTTCGACGCGATGCTCGACCGGCTGCACCGGGTGTTCGACGCCCAGCGCCGGTTCATCGCCAACGCCTCCCACGAGCTGCGCACCCCGCTGGCGATCAACCGTACGGTGCTGGAGGTGTCGCTGGAGGAGCCGGCGGCCTCGGAGGACCTCAAGGCGCTGGCCCGCGCGCTGCTCGGCACCAACGCGAGGTATGAGCGGCTGATCGAGGGCCTGCTCATGCTGGCGCAGTCGGAGCAGGAGGTGACCGCGCGCAAGCCGGTCGACCTGCGGCAGGTCGTCCGTACGGCGATGGAGCAGATCGACCTGCAGCCGCGCCGCAGGAAGGTCATCGTGCACGAGGACCTGTGCCCGGTGGTCGCGCACGGCGATCCGCTGTTCCTCGAACGCTGTGTGTTCAACCTGCTGGAGAACGCGATCAAGTACAACGTGCGGGACGGGGAGGTCTGGGTCCGCTTGCGGGAGGACGAGGCGGGGGTGAGCGTGACGGTGGAGAACACCGGGCCGCCGGTTCCGCCGTACGAGGTGGACGACCTGTTCGAGCCGTTCCGCCGGCTCGGGGGCGACCGGGTCCGCTCCGCCCGCGGGGCGGGCCTGGGCCTGTCGATCGTCCGGGCCATCGCGGTGGCACACGGCGGCGGGGTGGAGGCGCTGGCCCGGCCCGAGGGCGGCCTGGTGGTGACCGTACGCCTGCCGAAGTAAGCCGTGCGGCCGTGCGCGCCGTGACCCCGCGGGTCGCTCAGGCCTGGTCGCGGGTCAGGGCCAGCAGTTCGCGCAGCATGTCCTCCGCGAGGGCGGCGAGGGAGCGCTGCTCGTCCTCGCGGAGCCACTGAACGAAAGCGATCTTGAACACGGTGACGCCCGACTCCGCCGCCAGGGTGGCCGCGGGCTCGTCCACGCCTCGCGCGCGCAGGGCGCCCGCGACCGCCTCGGCGAGGGTGGCGAGCTTGTGCCGCTCGCGTTCCTGCAGCGCGGGGTTCTGGTCGATCACGGACTGCCGGGTTCGCGAATGATGCCGGCGCTCGTCCGGGAAGAAGGACGTCGCGGACCGCAGGGCGCAGGCGACGATCTCAATCGGCGACGCGTCCGGCGGCGCGGCCTCCACACCGGCGAGGAACGCCTGGGTGAACAGGTGCTGGTTGTGGAAGAGGACCTCGCGCTTGTCGCTGAAGTGGCGGTAGAAGGTGCGCTCGGTCAGGCCGACGGACTGTGCGATGTCCGTGGCGGTCGTCTGCTCGAACCCGTGGGTCGCGAACAGTTCGAGCGCGGCCTCCTGCAGCCGCTCGGCGGCCCCGGGCGCCCAACGCGTCATGCGATCAAGTGTAGTGATGACGGCCACGAAGGAGTACCGTGATGTCTGTGACTGACGTCAGTCACAGACATCAGTTTTTCGGGAAGTCGCTCCGCCCTGCCGGCGGTGCGCCGAAGGAGATTCCTCATGCGTGTTTTCGTCACCGGAGCCTCCGGATGGATCGGCTCCGCGGTGACCGATGAGCTGCTCGCCGCCGGTCACGAGGTCATCGGACTGGCGAGGTCGGACGCGTCCGCCGCCGCCCTGGAGGGCAAGGGGGCCCGGGTCCGCCGCGGCGACCTCGACGATCTCGAGGGCATCCGCCTGGGCGCCCGGGACGCCGACGCCGTCATCCATCTCGCGAACAAGCACGACTGGTCCGACCCGGCCGGCACGGCGGCGACCGAACGAGCCGCCGTGCAGACCATCGGCGAGGCGCTGGAGGGAACCGGTCGTCCGTTCCTGCTCGCCTCGGGACTCGCCGGTTTCGCCCCGGGCCGGCCCGCCACCGAGGACGACCCGTCGCCGTTCCACGGCCCCGATTCGCCCCGCGGCGGGAGCGAGAACCTGGCGCTGGAGTTCGTCGAGCGTGGCGTGCACACCGTGAGCCTGCGCTTCGCGCCGACCGTGCACGGCACCGGCGACCACGGCTTCATCGCGATCCTCGCCGCGATCGCCCGCGAGAAGGGCGTTTCGGGTTACCCGGGCGACGGCGCCAACCGCTGGTCCGCCGTGCACGTGCGCGACGCCGCCCGCATGGTCGCACTCGGCCTGGAGAAGGCGCCCGCGGGCGCGCGGCTGCACGCCGTCGCCGAGGAAGGCGTCCCGACCCGCGTGATCGCGGAGGCGTTCGGCCGCGCGTTCGGCCTTCCCGTCGCCTCGATCGCCCCCGGAGACGTGCCGGACCACTTCGGGTGGATCGGCAACTTCTTCGGCATGGACCTCGCGGCGACCAGCACCGCGACGCGCACCCTCCTCGGGTGGACGCCCACCGGCCCGGCCCTCGTCGACGACCTCGACGCGGGCGCGTACGCGATCTCCCGTTGACGACGCCGCGACCAAGGGCGCGTCAAGCGAGGCCGGGAGATTTTTCCGGGTCCCGGCGCGGGGGTAGCGCCCCCGCGCCGGGCCCGCGGCGGAGGGCGGGGCAGGGCGGGATCGCCGTCAGGGGCGGGGTCCCGCTGATCGGGGGCCGCCTCACCGTACCCTTGCCGTCCGCTTTGTACCGGACTTGACGGGTAAAATCCCTCTTGTAGTTACTTGACCGGTCTGACCTGGTCTATTAGCTTTTAGGCAGCTCAGGGCGCACTTGCTCATCTCAATGGTCAAGAAGCCCTCCTCAGACCGACGCGGCCGGCCATCCCGGCCTGCCGCCCGGCCGCCGAGTCCGCGTCCGCGCGGAGCCGGGGACCCACCTCTCCTGGGGTGAATCGGCATGCGTGCCGTAGGGCGACTTCCAGCCCGAACCCGTCAGCTAACCCGGTAGGTGGCATGGAAGTAAGGGAGAACGCCCCACCATGCACGTCTTCACCACTTGGGTCCGCGCTGCCCTCGCGGGCGGAGCCCTCGCCTCGGCCGTGCTGATCGCGGCGCCCGCGGCGCACGCGGACAACCCGGCGACCGGGAAGGGTCCGGCGACCGCGCAGTCCATGCCGGAGATCGCCGCCAGGCTGCCCAAGATCACCTCGGCCGACGTGCTGAAGCTGGCCAGGAGCCAGATCGGGATCAGCGAGAACGCCAAGGGCGGCGGCACCAAGTTCCAGGAGTGGTACATGTCCACGCCGCGCGCCCGCGAGACCCTCGCCCGCGACGGCGGCAAGCTCGCCGACTACCTCAACGCCCCCTGGTGCGACATGTTCGTGTCCTGGGTGGGCCAGCAGCTCGGCATCGGCCCGGTGATGGGCGCCGACGCGTACACCGTGAAGCACGCGCAGTGGTTCGCCGACCACGGCCGCTGGGGTCACACGCCCAAGCCGGGCGCGGTGGTGTTCTTCGCCTGGAGCGGCAGCAAGCACATCGACGACATCAACCACGTCGGGTTCGTCGTCAAGGACAACGGCGACGGAACGATCCAGACCATCGAGGGCAACACGGGCGACGGCGGCGCCGTCGAGGCCCGCACCCGTCCCACCTGGCAGGTGGCGGGATACGGCTACCCGATGTACCCCGGGGACCTGTCCGCCTCCTCCTGACGGACGGCCTTCTGGCGGACGATCCATCGTCGTTCCGACGACGGCCCACAAGCGCGCCGGTGATCCCGGCGCGCTTCGCCGTCCCGGCCGGGAGCGTACGGCTCCTGCCGAATTGACCTACGCGAGCGCGAGCTGCGAGCCTGACGGCATGCACGCGTTCGACGTCCTCGGCGATCCGGTGCGCCGCCGGATCCTGGAACTGCTCGCGGAGGGCGAGCGCCCCGCCGGGGAGATCGGCGCGATCGTGCAGGAGGAGTTCGGGATCTCCCAGCCCGGGGTGTCCCAGCACCTGCGCGTGCTGCGGGAGAGCGGTTTCGCGACGGTCCGGGCCGAGGGCACCCGGCGCCTTTACGCCGTCGACCCGGCGCCGCTCCGCGAGGTCGACACCTGGCTCGACCACTTCCGCCGCTTCTGGAACCAGCGCCTCGACGCCCTGGGCACCGAACTCGCCCGCGGCAGGCGCGAGCGCCGACTCCGGGACGACGCCCGTCCGTAAGCCGTGCGCGTGCAGATCGCCGCAATCTGCATTATTGGCTCAGAATCACCTGGCCGGCAGGAGTCACGCCGTGGTCATAGCGCTGCTGGGCGCTGGTTAGCGGAGCCGGCCGGGGAATCGGAGCCGCGACCGCGCTCGAGTTGGGCCGGCTCGGCTATCACGTGATAGTCAACTATCTGAGAGACGCCGACTCCGCGGAGCTGGTGGTCAAGCAGATCGGCGCCGCGCAGGCGGTACAGGCCGACGTGACCGACGAAGCCCAGGTGACCATGCTGGTGGACCGGGTGGTCGCCGAGCACGGGCGGATCGACGTGCTTGTGGGCAACGCCCACACCGCGGCGCCGCCTTTCGGCCCGCTGGAGCATGTGCCGTGGGAGGCGTTCGCAGCCAAGATCAGCGATGAGCTGGCCGGCATATACCACCTGACCCGGCGGGTGCTGCCGGTCATGCGCCGGCGGCGGTCCGGCCGGATCGTCTACGTCTCCGCTACCGCGGCCGAGCTGATCATCGGCAGTGCCGCCCAGTCCACTGCCAAAGCCGCGGTGAACGCCTTCGCCCAGCAGATCGCCGGCGAGACCATACGGGACGGCATCACCGTCAATGCCGTCGCCCCTGGCGCGGTTCGTACCGATGCCACCGCTGAGGTGTTCACCGATGGCATCCGGCGCCACTTCGGTGACCGGTCGGTGACCGGCACGATGCTGCGGCCGCAGGATTTGGCTCGCCCGATCGCCGCGCTCGTGGACGGCGCGTTCGCCACGGTCACCGGCCAGGTGATCCGGGTCGATGGCGGATACGGGCTGCTGAGTCAGTTGCTGGACGGCCTACCGGCCCAGTTCTCCACGGCTTCGTGACCCTCAGAACAGGGAGTGCGGCTCAAACCCCAGGTTGATGACGTCGACCCAGGTCACAGCCCGGGGGAATACGCTGATGAGGCGGTCGCGCTCATGTCCGAGCTCCACCGGCCGACGGGCCTGCGGTTGTCGGCGGGCCTGCGCGCTTAGAGAGTTGCGGTACACCGTCGCCATTCCGATGGCGAACCCATCAGGTCGGCGACGGTGATCGCGGGTGGCACGCGCACTGGTTCGGCCTGCTGTCGCGTGCTCAGCTTGGGCGGGCCTCGGGCCCGGACCGGCATTCGCGACAGGCCGAGGTCAGGCGCCGACGTAGGCCGCGAGGTGCTCGCCGGTGAGGGTGGAGCGGGCGGCGACGAGGTCGGCCGGGGTGCCTTCGAAGACGATCCGGCCGCCGTCGTGACCGGCGCCGGGGCCCAGGTCGATGATCCAGTCGGCGTGCGCCATGACCGCCTGGTGGTGCTCGATCACGATGACCGACTTGCCGGAGTCGACCAGCCGGTCGAGCAGCCCGAGCAGTTGCTCGACGTCGGCGAGGTGGAGACCGGCGGTCGGCTCGTCGAGGACGTAGACGCCGCCCTTGTCGGCCATGTGGGTGGCGAGCTTGAGCCGCTGCCGTTCGCCGCCGGACAGCGTGGTGAGCGGCTGGCCGAGGGTGAGGTAGCCGAGGCCGACGTCGGCGAGCCGGTCGAGGATGGCGCGCGCGGCGGGCGTGCGGGCCTCGCCGGAGCCGAAGAACTCCTGTGCCTCCGACACGGGCATCGCGAGCACCTCGCTGATGTCGTGCCCGCCGAGCTTGTGCTCCAGCACCGCCGCCTGGAACCGCTTCCCCTCGCACTCCTCACAGGTGGTGGACACTCCGGCCATCATCGCCAGGTCGGTGTAGATCACGCCGGCGCCGTTGCAGGTGGGGCAGGCGCCCTCGGAGTTGGCGCTGAACAGCGCCGGCTTCACGCCGTTGGCCTTCGCGAACGCCTTGCGGATCGGGTCGAGCAGCCCGGTGTAGGTCGCCGGGTTGCTCCGCCGCGAGCCGCGGATGCCGCCCTGGTCGACCGACACCACGCCCGCGCCGGCCGGGACCGACCCGTGGATGAGCGAGCTCTTGCCCGACCCGGCGACTCCGGTGACGACGACGAGCACCCCGAGCGGGATGTCGACGTCGACGTCGCGCAGGTTGTTCGCCGTCGCGCCGCGGATCTCCAGGGTGCCGGTGGGCGTGCGCACCGTGTCCTTGAGGGCCGCCCGGTCGTCGAAATGGCGGCCGGTGACGGTGCCGCTGGCCCGCAGCCCCTCGACGGTGCCCTCGAAGCACACCGTGCCGCCCGCCGTGCCGGCGCCGGGGCCGAGGTCGACGACGTGGTCGGCGATCGCGATCATCTCCGGCTTGTGCTCCACGACCAGCACCGTGTTGCCCTTGTCCCGCAGCCGCAGCAGCAGGTCGTTCATCCGCTGGATGTCGTGAGGGTGCAGGCCAGTCGTGGGCTCGTCGAAGACGTAGGTGACGTCGGTGAGCGAGGAGCCGAGGTGGCGGATCATCTTGACGCGCTGCGCCTCGCCGCCCGACAGCGTGCCCGACGCCCGGTCGAGGGACAGGTAGCCCAGCCCGATCTCCACGAACGAGTCGAGAAGCTGCCGCAACGTGGCGAGCAGCGGCGCGACCGACGGCTCGTCGAGGTCGCGGATCCAGGCGGCCAGGTCGCTGATCTGCATCGCGCAGGCGTCGGCGATGCTGATGCCTTTGATCTTGGACGACCGCGCGGCCTCGCTGAGCCGGGTGCCGCCGCACTCGGGGCAGGTGGTGAACTTCACCGCCCGCTCCACGAACGCCCGGACGTGCGGCTGCAGCGCCTCCTTGTCCTTGGACAGCATCGACTTCTGGATGCGCGGGATGAGGCCCTCGTAGGTGAGGTTGATGTTGTCGACCTTGATCTTGGTCGGCTCCTTGTAGAGCAGGTCGTCGAGCTCGGTCCTGGTGAAGTCGCGGATCGGCTTGTCCGGGTCGAAGAAGCCGGAGCCGCTGAAGATGCGGCCGTACCAGCCGTCGACGCTGTAGCCGGGGATCGTGAGCGCGCCCTCGTTGAGCGACTTGGAGTCGTCGTAGAGCTGGGACAGGTCGATGTCGGAGGTGCGGCCCAGGCCCTCGCAGCGCGGGCACATGCCGCCGGTGATGGAGAACTCGCGCCGTTCCTTCACGGTCTTGCCGCCGCGCTCGAACTTGACCGCGCCCGCTCCGCTGACCGAGGCGACGTTGAAGGAGAACGCCTGGGGCGAGCCGATGTGCGGCCGGCCGAGCCGGCTGAACAGGATGCGCAGCATCGCATTGGCGTCGGTGACCGTGCCGACCGTGGAGCGGGGGTTGGGGCCCATCCGCTCCTGGTCGACGACGATCGCGGTCGTCAGCCCGTCGAGCACGTCGACCTCGGGACGCGACAGCGTCGGCATGAACCCCTGCACGAACGCCGAGTAGGTCTCGTTGATCAGCCGCTGCGACTCGGCGGCGATCGTGCTGAAAACCAGCGAGCTCTTGCCCGAGCCGGAGACTCCGGTGAACACCGTGAGCCGGCGCTTCGGGATCTCGATGCTGACGTCCTTGAGGTTGTTCTCGCGCGCGCCGTAGACGCGGATCAGATCGTGGGTGTCGGCAACGTGCGGCGCAGGGGTTTGCGTGTCCGTCCTCGTGGCCATGCTCATCGTGCTCTCCAAAACGTCAGGCGGGGTCGCCTAGGGGGTCTCCGTCGGCGTGGCAGGGCTCGATCCAACCGGCTTCGAGCGGTGCGCCCGGCTCTTTCGGCGACGCAGGGGACGCAGGGGGACTGCGGCGCCGCCGGCTCAGCGCAGCTCGTTGATCCGGATCATGTTGCCGGCGGGATCGCGGATGGCGCAGTCGCGCACCCCGTACGGCTGCTCGACCGGCTCCTGCACGATCTCGGCGCCCTGGTCCTGCAACCGCCGGAAGAGGCCGTCGAGGTCCCCGGTGGACAGGGTGATCATGGCGAAGGTGCCCTTGGCCATCATCTCGGCGATGGTGCGGCGCTCGTCGTCGGTGACGCCGGGATTGCCGCCCGGCGGGTACAGGACGATGGACGTGCCCGGCTGACCGGCGGGGCCGACGGTGATCCAGCGCATCCCTCCGTAACCGGCGTCGCCCCGGACCTCGAAACCGAGGACGTCGCGATAGAAGGCCAGCGCCACGTCGGGGTCGTCGTGCGGGAGGAAGGCCGAGTGAATGGTGACGTCCATGACAGTCACGCTAGCTGCGGCTGGGCCGCGCGTGCTTCTCGATTCCTGACGGGCCTGGTCACCTGCTTCGCCACACACGGCGGCATCCCGGCCGTCGCGCTCGCCGCCTGCCGCCGGTAGGCGCTGGGCGGCATGCCCACCAGCTCGGTGAAGCGGGTGCTGAAGCTGCCCAGCGCCGAACAGCCGACCGCGAAACAGACCTCGGTGACGCTCATGTCGCCCCGGCGCAGCAGCGCCATCGCGCGTTCGATCCGCCGTGTCATCAGATAGCTGTACGGCGACTCGCCGTAGGCGAGCCGGAACTGGCGGCTGAGGTGCCCGGCGGACATGTTCACCCCGCGGGCGAGCGCCTCGACGTCCAGCGGCCGGGCGTACTCCCGGTCGATCCGGTCACGGACGCGGCGCAGCAACGCGAGGTCGCGCAGGTGCTGTTCGGAGGCGGGTTTGCTGCTCACCCGGCAAGAGTACGCCGTGCCACCGACATTCCGGCCTGCCGGGCACCCCGGGCCCCTGCCTGACCTGCGGCGGGTCCGGGTCGCCGCGCCCTGCTCACCCCGATCGGCTCACCTCGATCGGCTCACCTCGATCGGCTCACCCCGATCGGCTCACTGCGATTCGGCCCTGCCCGTCGGGCCGGGCGTGCCGTGCAGGGCGGCGGTCGCGCCGGCCCAGGCGGAGTCGCCGGGGTAGAGCGCGGTGCGGAGACAGGCCCACACCAGCGCCCGCGGGACAACCCGTCGTGCGGCGCGGCCACGCGTCACGGGCCGGCGCTCAGCCGTCCGTCCTGCGGTAGCCGTCCAGGAAGGCCCGTACGCCCGCGGTCACCATGTCCGTGATCTGCTCGCCGGTGAGCGGTCCCCCAGCCGACCGGATGGAGACCTCGAACGTCGCCAGAGCGGTGAAGTGCAGCGCCGCGCGCTCGGGGTCGGCGATGCGGAGCAGGCCCTCGGAGGCCAGCTCCTCCAGGCGGCGGACGACCTCGCCCCGTACGCGCAGAGGCCCGGCCTCCTGCCACTCCCGCAGCAGTTCGCGGGGGAAGTGCGGACCCTCCACGTCGATCATCTGCACGAGCGCGAAGTGGTCGGGGAAGTCGACGCGATGGGCGACCAGTGCGCGGCCGACGGCGACGAGCCGCTCCTCCGGCCCGCTCGCCTCGCGCAGCCCGCGCTCGACGTACTCGGCGAAGGCGTCGGCGACCCGGGTCGCGCTCTCGGCGAGCACGACCGAGAACAGCCGCTCCTTGCTGCCGAAATGCTTGTAGAGCGTGCGGGTCGAGACACCCGCCTCACGGGCGATGGCGTCGGTGGTCGTACGGGCGTATCCGTCGCGTCCGAAGACGGCACGGGCGGCCCGGATGATGGCCGCGTCCTTGGCCGGCCTGCCCCGCCTCGGCCCGTCCGTCCGGCCTGACCCCTCCACATGTCCTCCATCAGGGTTACGCTAATTTTTGCTTTACACGGTTTACTTTACCTTGGAGGGGGACGTCATGCAGCCCGAACTCACCGTCGCCGTCATCGTGGGAAGCGTCCGGCCGGGCCGCCGGGGCGAGGCCGTCGCACGCTGGGTGCAGGGGCGGGCCGCGCGCCGCGAGCGCCTCGCGGCCGAGCTCGTCGACATCGCCGAATACGACCTGCCGGTGCTCGACGAGCCCTGGCCCGCCGCCTACGGCCGCTACGACAAGCCGCCTTCGACGGCGAGGACTTCGCTCCCGGCCCCGGACGTGACCGGGAGCTGGACGTCCTGCTCGACCAGCTCACCGTCTGGGGCACCGCGCTGCGAGGCGTCCGGCGACCGGCGGCGGCGTGATGGCCGCTCCGCCCACCGCGAGGGCCGCCGGCGCGCCCATCACCTGGCCCGTCTGGCGGCTCGCGCTGGTGATGGCGTTCGGCGCGTTCATGAGCCAGCTCGACACCTCGGTCGTCAACGTCGGCCTCGACACGATCGCCACCGATCTGCGTGCCGGCCTCGGCGCGGCCCAGTGGGTGGCCAACGCGTACCTGATCGCCCTGGGCCTGTCGCTGCCCGCGTGCGGCTGGCTCGTGCGGCGTCAACCTCCCCCTCGGCGCGCTCGCCCTGTGGCTCGGCCTGCGTCACGTGCCGCGCGAGCGGCCCTCCGTACACCCGGGGAGTCTCGACTGGCCGGGGCTGCTTCTCGTCGCCGCCGGCGTCCCGCTCCTGATCTACGGCCTGAGCGCGTGGGGCGAGCGCGGCGGCGCCTCAGGCCGATCCGGCGGCGGACTGGGCGGCGGACTGGGCGGCGGACTGGGCGGCGGACTGGGCGGCACGCTCGGGCCGGTCGCCGCCGGCGCCCTCGCGCTCGCCGCGTTCGCCTGGCACGCGCGCCGCACCGCACACCCGGTGCTCGACCTGCGGCTGTTCGCCAACCCGGCGTACGCCGCCGCCACGGTGACCGCCGCCCTCACCGGGGCCGCGATGTTCGGCTCCACGCTGCTGTTCCCGCTCTACTTCCAGGTCGGCAGGGACACCGGGGTGACCGCGACCGGGCTGGCGCTGATCCCGCTAGGCCTCGGCACCGCCCTGCTCCTGCCGGTCAGCGGCCGGCTCACCGACCGTTTCGGCGGCGGCGTCGTCAGCGCGTACGGCGGCCTCGCCGCCGTGGCCACCACCGTGCCGTTCGCGGTGCTCGGCACGGACATGAACACGGCCGCGGTGGAGGGCCTCCTGCTGCTGCGCGGCATGGCCCTCGCGCTCGCCGTGACGCCGGTCGGCATCGCGGCCTACCAGGCGGTCACGCCCGAGCAGCTCGCCGACGCCACCACGCAGGTCAACATCCTGCAACGGCTGGGCGGCGCGCTCGGCGGCACCGTGTTCGCCGTGGTGCTCACCACCCGGCTGCCCCTCGGCGTGGAGGGCGCCTTCCACGCCGCTTTCCGATGGCTCACCGCCGCATCCGTGCTCGGCCTGGCCGGGGCGGCCTGGCTCACCGTGGCGCAGCGCCGTCGCCGGCGGGCGGAGGGAGGCTGACCCCGTCGGAGGCGGCACTGGCGTAGAGGATCTCGCGCATGCCCGGCAGCGCCTCGCGGTCGGCCCGCCACACCAGGCGCAGGTTCAGGCCGGGGACGTCGAACGCGAGCCGCGCAAGGGCGCCGGCCGCGACCCGGTCGGCGACCGCGAACCACGGCAGCAGCGCGATCCCGAGGCCGCGCTCGGCCCACGCCCGCATGACGGGCACGCCGCCCGCCCGCACCCGCTCCACCCGGTCGCCCAGCAGGCGCTCGCCCGCCAGCCAGAACGAGCAGGCGGGCACGTTGACCAGCAGCCTCTGGCCGTACAGGTCCTCCCTGCGCAGCCGGGACGCGGCGGCCAGCGGGTGGTCCGGCGCGGCGACCAGCGCCAGCGGCACGGGATCGAGGTCGAGGAAGGCCAGCGGCGCGGCCGGCGCGCCGAAGCCGAGCCCGCCAAGATCGTCTCCCGCGTCCAGGAGCAGCGCCGCGTCGAGGTCGGCGGCGGCGACCGCGTCGAGGAGACGGTCGCGGACCCCGTCCGAGCGCACCTCCACCACGAGGTCGGGACGCCGCTCGGCCAGCCGGGCCAGGAGGGCGGGCACGTGCACGGCGGCGATCGTCTCCAGGGCGCCGAGCCTCATCACCGGGCGGGCCTGCGCGACGTCGCGCCTGGCCTGGTCGGCCTGGTCGAGCAGACGGCGTGCCCAGCCGCGCAGGCGCTCCCCCGCCGCGGTCGGGCGCATCCCCCGGGGTCCCCGTTCGAAGAGCGCGACCCCGAGGTCCCGTTCCAGGGCCCTGATCTGCTCCGACACCGACGACGGCGCGAGATCCAGGGCGACGGCGGCGTCGGTGACCGTCCGATGGGCCACGACCGCCTCGAAGGTGCGCAACTGCCGCAGTTCCATGCCGCACCGAACGGACCCGGAGCGTTCGGTTATTCCGAACGCGGCCTGCGGCCCGGCCGGTGGAGCCGTCCGGCCGCCGACGCCACAGTGACCCCCAGGTTGTCCATCTCCTGGAGTTGTTCGTGACGTCGACTGTTTCCGCCGCTCGCCCCGCCGCTTCCCCTGCGCCGCCCGGCCGGACCCGCGCGCTGGCCGGGATCGCCCTCGGCTATTTCATGGTGCTGCTCGACACCACCGTCTTGTCGGTCGCCGAACCCGACCTCGCCCGGTCCTTCGGCGGCGCGGGCGTCACCGGGCTGCAGTGGACCGTGACCGGCTACACCCTCGTGTTCGGAGCCGCGCTGCTGACGGCCGGATCGGTGGCCGACAGGTACGGCGCGCACCGCGTGTTCCGGGTGGCCGTCGCCGCCTTCGGCCTCGGCAGCCTGCTGAGCGCACTCGCGCCGTCGCTGTGGGCGCTCGTCGGGCTACGGGCGCTGCTGGGCCTGGCGGCGGCGGGCTGTGTCCCCGCGTCCATGGCGATGATCGCCCGGTTGTACCCGGTGCCCGCCGAGCGGGCCAAGGCGGTGGCCGTCTGGGCGGCGACCAGCGGCGCCGCGCTCGTGGCGGGCCCGGTGTCCGGAGGGGCGCTGACCGACCTGGCGGGCTGGCGGGCGATCTTCGTGATCAACGGCCCGCTCGCCGCCGTCACCCTCGCCCTCACGGCCGGAGCGGCCGTACGCTGCCCGCGCGGCGACCGCCGCATCGACTGGGCGGCCCAGATCCTGGCCTGCGCGGCGGTGGCGCTGCTGACCGACATGCTGATCGCGCTCGGCGCCCGCTCCTTCGTCCACGCCGCCTGGTCGGCCTGCGCGACGGCCGTGGCGGTGTGCGCCTTCGCCGTACGGGAGCGGCGCGGGCATGCGCCGGTCCTGGCGCCCGCCGTGCTGCGGGCGCCCGGCGTCCCCGGCGCGCTGCTGGCGGGGGCGGCGGTCAACTTCGCGATGAGCGGGGTGCTGTTCGTGCTGCCGCTGCTCTTCCAGCAGGAGCTGGGCCTGACGCCGGGGAAGATCGGGGCGGCGCTGCTGCCCATGACGCTGCCCTTCGCCGTCAATCCGCTGCTGACCGGCAGGATCGTCGCCCGGTCGGGGCCGCGGCCGCCGGTGTTGGCCGGGCTCGGCCTGCTCGCGGCCGGCGGCGTCGCGTTCGGCGCGGCCGTCTGGGCGGGCGCCTCCTACCCGTCGCTGCTGGCCGGGCTGGTCGCCACCGGGTTCGGCGTGTCGTTCGCGCTGCCCGCCCTGGCCACGTTGATCGTCACCGCGGCTCCCGAGGGCACCGCCGGTGTGGCCGGTGGGCTGCTCAACGCGGTCCGGCAGTGCGGCGCGACGATCGGCGTCGCCATCACGGGCGCGTTCATCACCGTCGGCGTTCCCGATCACCACGGCGCGGCGTACGCGCTGGTCGTGCCGGCCGTGGTCTGCGCCGCGGCGGCCGTCGCCGTCGCCCGGCGTCCGGCAGGGTGACACGGCAGGGTGACACGGCAGGGCGAGGCGCTCCTGATGGACGGCCGCCGTGATGGCCGCGGGCGCGTTCATCGCATTTTCCGTCGCCTGTTCGGGGCCGTACGCCCTTGACCCGCGTTCCTGCGGGGATGGGACACAGTGACCGGTGTCGGACGGGCGGCCTGTCATGCCGACGGCGGGGTCCGGAAGGCGGGGTGTGGGATGGGCGCCGTGGTCACGAGGCCAGAGGTCGACTACGAGGCGGTGTTCCGGGTGAGCCCGGCCCTGGCGATTCTGCTGGCCACCGACTTCACCGTCCTCGACATGAACGACTCCTGTCTCAGCCTGGCCAGGCGCCGCGCGTGCGACGTGGTCGGCCGCAGCCTGTTCGACGTCTTCCCGGCCAATCCCGCCGCGCCGCCGGACGCCGGCGATCAGGGGGCGCGGGTGCTGCAGACCTCGCTGGAGCGGGTGATGAAGACCCGCCGCCGCGACTTCATGCCCCTGCAGCGGTACGACATCGAGTTGGTGGACAGGCCAGGGGTGTTCGAGGAGCGCTACTGGAGCACGGTCAACACGCCCGTGCTCGGGGAACACGGCGAGGTCCGGATGATCGCCCTCACCAGCGAGGAGGTCACCGACTTCGTCCGCGCGATGCGGCGCCCCGGCGGAGGCGGCGAGCACTCCCTGGCCCAGCACCTGCAGATCCTCAACGACCAGCTCAGGCGGGCGCACCTGGAGCAGTGCGAGACCACCTCGGCCCTGCGCGAGGCCGTCGAGCGGCAGCGGCGGCTGGTCTACGAGGCCTCCCACGACCTGCGCAACCCCATCACGGGCCTGCTCACCGAGCTGGAGGTCGCGCTGTCCGACCCCGGCACCGACCTGCAGCGGATCCTGCGCACACTGCTGCGCGACGCGGAGCGGCTCAACGACATCGTGGCCGACCTGCTCGACCTCGCCCGCGTCGACAGCGAGACCCACGACGACGAGCGCCTCATCGACCTCGTCGGGTTCGTCAGCGAGGAGCTGGACCGCCGCCACCCCCCGGGCACCGCCGTCCGCACCCGCCTCGACCCCCACGTGTACGTACGCGCCTCGACGATCCGCCTGGCCCGCCTGCTGAACGATCTGCTGGCCAACGCCGAGCGGCACGCGCGGTCCACGATCGAGATCGTGGTCACCGCCGACCCTCCCGACGCCGTCCTCGAACTCATCGACGACGGTCCCGGCATCCCGCCGGAGGACCGCGAACGCGTCTTCGAGCGCGGCTACCGCTCGGAGGAGGCCCGCGAACGGGATCCCGGCGGGTGCGGGCTCGGCCTGCCCATCGCGCGGGAGATCGCCCAGGAGCACGGCGGCCGCCTGTACGCCGCCGAACACCACGGCGGAGCCCGGATCGTCCTGCGTCTCCCCCTCGTCTCCGGGCGCTGCCCCTGAGCGCGTCCCGCCTGCGGCGGCGGTTGGACATGGCCCGCTCTAGGATCGGGTCATGCCCTTGACCATGAACGACGTCGACCGGTTCGAGGCCTCCAGGTCGCGCCTGGAGGCCATCGCCTACCGGCTCCTGGGGTCCGCCGGTGAGGCCGAGGACGCCGTGCAGGAGACGTTCCTGCGCTGGCAGGCCGCCGACGTCGACCACGTCGAGGTGCCCGAGGCCTGGCTGACCAAGGTCCTCACCAACCTGTGCCTCAACCAGCTCACCTCCGCGCGGGCGCGCCGCGAGACCTATGTGGGCCAGTGGCTTCCCGAGCCGCTGCTCGCCGGTGACCCGATGCTCGGCCCGTCCGACACCGCCGAGCAGCGCGAATCGGTCTCCTACGCGGTGCTCACCATCATGGAGCGCCTGTCCCCCAGCGAGCGGGCGGTGTACGTGCTGCGGGAGGCCTTCGACTACCCGCACCGGGAGATCTCCCAGATCCTCGACATCACCGAGGCCGCCAGCCAGCAGATCTTCCACCGCGCCAAGAAGCACGTCGCCGACGGCAAGGCCCGCACCTCGGCCGACAGGGCCGCCGCCCGGCGCGTCGTCGAGGAGTTCCTGGCCGCCGCCACCACGGGCCGGATCGAGCCGCTCGTGGGCCTGCTCACCGAAGACGCCGTCGCGATCGGCGACGGCGGCGGGAAGATCCCGGCCCGCGCCAAGGCGTTCACGGGCGCCGTCGCGGTCGCGAAGTTCCTGCGGGGCCTGTTCAAACCCGGCGAGGCCAAGCAGGCCCTGGTCGGCGGCGAGTCCCAGATCTACCTCTGGACCGCCAATGACGAGCCCGCCATCGTGGCCGTCGTGGACGGCCGGGTCGTCGGCATCATGTGCCTGGAGGTCACCGCCGAGGGGATCGCCGGGGTGCGCACCCAGGTCAACCCGGACAAGCTCGAACGCGCGACCGCGCAGTGGGCCGCGGCCGACCACGGGGAGCCCTTGTTCACGGTGTGAGCTCATATGTGACGCACGTCACATCGCCTCCCTGTCAGGAAACCGCGTGCTGCCCGGTTCAGGTGGCAGATCGCGTTAGACAGGAGCAAGGCAATGCAACACCACATCGTCGTCCTCGGAGGCGGATACACCGGAGCGACCGCAGCGGGCCGCCTGGCCAGGCGGCTCCACCGCGATGACGTCGCCATCACCCTCGTCAACGCCGAGCCCGACTTCGTCGAGCGCGTCCGGATGCACCAGCTGGCGGCCGGCCAGGACCTCAAGCCCCGGCCGTACAGCGAGATGTTCGCCGGCACCGGCGTCGAGCTGAAGCTCGCCAAGGTCACCGGCCTCGACGCCGACCGCAATACCGTCACCGTCTCCGGCGTGAACGGCGGACGGACCGAGGAACTGTCCTACGACACGCTCGTATACGCCCTCGGCAGCGGGTGGAACTCCCAGGGGGTCCCCGGGGTCGCCGAGCACGCCTACGAGATCGCCGGCCGGTCCGGAGCGCTTCGGCTGCGCGAGCGCCTGGCCCGCCTCGGCGCCGGGCAGACCGTGGTCGTCGTCGGCGCCGGACTCACCGGCCTGGAGGCCGCCACCGAGATCGCCGAGGCCCGCCCCGACCTCGACGTCGCGCTCGCCGCCGACGGCGTTCTCGGCGGCTGGCTGTCGCCCAAGGGCCGCGCGTACCTGCGGAAGGTCTGCCGCACGCTCGGGATCACGGTGCACGAGAACACCGCCGTCACCGGCGTCGAAGCCGGCCGCGTCACCACCGCCGGCGGCACGGCCATCCCCGCCGCGGTCACCGTGTGGGCCACCGGCTTCGCGGTCAACCCGATCGCCGAGGCGACCACCCTGGAGGTCACCGGCACCGGGCAGATCGTGGTCGACGCGACCATGCGCTCGGTCTCGCACCCGGACGTGTACGCCATCGGCGACGCGGCCCACGCGATGGGCCCGGGCGACAAGCCGCTGCGCATGTCGTGCGCCTCCGGCACTCTGACGGCCTGGCAGGCCGCCGAGGCGATCGCCGCGCGCCTGACCGGCGGGAAGCTCCCGAACGTGCCGATCCGCTACTTCAACCAGTGCATCTCGCTGGGCCGCAAGTACGGCCTGATCCAGTACGTCACCGCCGACGACCGCTCCGTGGGGGCGGTGCTGACCGGACGGCTGGCCGCCGTCTACAAGGAGCTGATCTGCAAGAGCGCGGCCTGGAACGTCGCCAACCCGACGTTCGGGCTACCGGTCCGGCGCCGTCGCGTCACCGGCAAGCCGGCCGCGGCGGGCTCGGCCGTCGAGGCGGCGGCATAGCGCGCAGCGGGCGGCCGGGTCGCCGTCACGGCCCAGGTGGTTGTTCCGGAGGCTCCTGGCGCAGCCGCAGCTCGGCGGCGACCGCGCGTTCGCGCAGCTGGGCCGCCTCGGCCCGGGCCACGTCGAGCTGCGCGCGCAGGTCGGCCAGCCGGGCCCGTTCCAGCGACAGCTCCGCCTGGAGCCGCTCCCGCTCGGTCGCGGCGTCCCGGGCGTCCTGCTCCGACCGGGCCGCGGCCGCGACGGCCGCACCCGCGCGCGCCTCGGCCTGCGCCGCCTCCGCGCGCAGCCGGGCGGCCTCCGTCACGGCCTGCTCCCGGGCCGCCTCCGCCGCCTCGGCCCTGGCCAGCATCCGGTCACGCTCGTCGTGGGCCTGCGCCACGGCCCGGTCGCGCTCGGCCTCCGCACGCGCGACCGCGCGGTCGCGTTCGGCCTCGGCCGCCTGGGCGCGGGCCAGCGCGGCGGCGCTGGACTGCTCGGCCTCGCGATGCGCGCGGCGGGCCAGCTCGGCCTCCGCCCGCGCCGCCCGCGCGTCGGCCTGCGCCTCGTCGCGTTCCTGGACGGCCTGCCCGGCCTGCTCCCGGGCCAGGCGGACCTCGGCCACGGCCCGGTCCACCCGGTCGGCCAGTTCGCGTACGGCCTGCTCACGGGCGGTCTCGGCCGCCTCGGCCCGGCGTACGGCCTGGTCTGCTTCCTGCCTGGCCCGCCGTTCGGTGCTCGCGGCCTCCCGCAGCGCGGCCAGGGCCTGCTCGCGGGCGGTCTCCGCGTCGGCGAAGGCGGTGTCCCTCTCGGCGTAGGCCTCCTCCGTACGGCGGCGGGCCTCCTCGGCCTCCCGCCGGGCCTCTTCGGCGGCCTCGCGGGCCAGCCGTACCTGTTCCAGCGCCTGCTCGCGCTCGGCGCGGGCGATCGCGACGCTCGTGTGCGCCTCGGCCTGGATCGCGCTCAGCTTCGCCTCGACTCCCGCCGGGCTCAGCTCCTGGGCGAGCACCTGCGCCAGCGGCTCGATCGCCGCCGCCAGGCCCTTTTCCATGCGTTCGTACAGGTCTTCCACCCGCGCCAGCGCGCCCTCCAGGCCCGGTGTGGCGCGGCGCAGCTCCCGCTCCCGCTTGGCCGCCGCCTGGCAGTCGCCGTCCGGGCAGTATTCGCGCGGCCTCCCCCGTCGGACGGGCTGCTCGATGGGCGCGCCGCAGTGCTTGCACGCGGTGATGGTCACGGACGTCGTCACGGCGGCCCAGCCTACCGATTTTCTGAATTTCTGGAAATAGAAAATAGAAAACGAGGATCTGTTGCGTGCCGAGCCCGGCCGGATAGCTTGGGAGATGGGTAATTCTCGCAAGCTATCCGAACCCGCTCCACCGCCCCGCGCGTCGGCGGTGAACGCCAGGTTTCTGTGACCGCAAACACCAGGTTTTGTCACTGGCAGGGCGTGCGGGGCCGGCGACCCGTGTGGGGGGCGGGCTGGCGACGCTGTTGAGCGCCAGGTTCTGTCACCAGCCCCACGAGCTCTCCCCAACAGGAAAGCTCCGGAGTCCCAACTAAGATCATCAGCTTGAAGGCGATCTAAGCAGGTCAACGCACCCTTAGAGGGAGAGGCGGAGCCTCCCAGTGACAGAACTTGGCGCTAGTAGTGTCAATAACTGTGCGCTCAACGGACGCCGCCCTGGTGCCTGGAGGTGCTTAGAGCTGCTAACGCAATGAGCTGAGGCGGTGCGTACGGGTCGACACCCACGACCAGCCTGTACGCCTCGGTTCCCGTCTCCAGGTCCCGGACGGGGACGACGCCGTCCTTGCAGGCGGTGGCCAGCGAGCCGCCCCCGGGATGGAACGCGATGTCCCGTACACCACGGGATGGGTGAACCGGCGGATCTCCCGGCCTTGGGGCACCTGCCACACGCGCATCACATTGTGGCGGGTGGCCGTGGCGAGGCCGGCGCCGGGACCGTCGAAGGCGAGCGAGGTCACGGTGGTCTCGGGCGTGCCGTCGTCGTCGCGGACCCAGGACTCGTCGCCGTGCACCAGGCGCGCGACCTCCTGCCTCGTCCCGAGGTCCCATACCTGCCGCGGTCACGGGCGGGCAGCCTGGGGAAGCGGATGGGCCTCGGGAAATGATCTCCCCGCGGTCGTAGCCGGACGGAGGCAGCGCCTCGCCCATGAACGTGAATTCGGAGAACTGGGCGCTCAGCAACCTGAGCGCCTCAGCCGCCCCCGCGAGCTCACCGTCGACGGCTGCTTTCCGTACGACCGCCTGCGTGTCAGTTATGCGTAGAAGGTGGGCGAGCTCGCTCCGCGACCTGATCGCGTCCTCGTCCGCCGGTCTGATGCCTGGTCGTCGAGATGGCCGGCTTGCCGAGCAAAGCGTTCTAGCAGGTCAGAGGATCTGCTGGCCATAGCGTCGGCCGGTTTCGATCAGGCGGGGGACGTCGGGCGGGGTGGGTGCGGGGAGGCCGGGGTGCTCGGCCGGGCGGCCGAGTTCGGCGATGAACTGCTCGAATCCTGACGGTGTGGTGATCTGCAGGCCGCGTACGGGCCCTTCGGTGACGATGAAGGAGTGGGGTATGCGGCGGGGCAGGAAGGCGAAGTCGCCGGAGCCGGCGGTCCAGCGGTGGTCGCCGCAGTCGATGGTGAGCTTTCCCTCGAGGATGTAGAAGGCCTCGTCCTCGCGGTCGTGGATGTGCCGGGGTGGCCCGAAGCCGGCGGGTGCGGACCACTCGATGAGGGTGAAGGCGCCGCCGGTCTGGTCCGCGCCGGCCTTCACGGTCATGCGGGTGTCCAGGAACCACAGGTGGGGGCCGTCGGCGGGCGTGAGCAGATAGCCGGTGGGGTCGAAGCTCATCGGGCGTCCTCGGGGTCGTCCTGGGCCGGGTTGTAGAAGCGGATCTCGATGCCGTCGGGGTCGTGCAGGCCTACCAGCACGTGGCCGACGTGACCTGTGACGATGCCGCCGTGCGGTTCGGCCAGGTCGTCCAGGCGCTGCTGCCAGTCCTTCAGGTCGCGCAGGGTGGGTACCCACAGGGCCATCGGGTCGAATCCGGCCATCGCGGCAGCTCGTACCGGATCCTGACGCAGGGCCACGTCGACGGCGTTGTTCGCGTCGCGGAGGGCGACGCCCATGAGCGTGCCGTCTTCGACGAACTCGATGAGGACGCGCAGGCCCAATACCCGCTCGTACCAGTCTCGGCTGCGTTCCACGTCCGTGACGGGGAGTTTGACGTGGTGGAAGCCGTTGAGCGTCGCAGCCATGGGCGCCTCCGGGGGGTCACTAGAGTTGTCTCTAGTGACTTTCTCTGTAGTAGGCTCTAGCGAATGAGCGACCCTGTCAAGAGTGCGACCGGACAGGGCTCCCGCCGAGCCGCTCAAGCGCGCGCCACCCGGAGACGGATCATCGACGCCGCGCGGGAACTGTTCCTGCGGCAGGGGTACGCCTCGACCACCCTGGATCAGATCGCCGCGGCGGCCGGGGTCGCGGTGCAGACGGTGTACTTCCACTTCGGGAACAAGGCCACGGTTGTCAAAGAGATCGTGGATGTGCTGGCGGTCGGCGACGACGAGCCGATACCGATGCTGGACCGGCCCTGGGTGGAGCAGGTGCGCGACGAACCCGACGGCCGGCGGGCGCTGGCGATCTGGCTGGCCAACAGCCGCGTCATCTTCGGCCGCGTGGCGCCCATCATGAAGATCGTCCGCGACGCTGCCGGTGCCGACGCCGAGATGGCCGCGCAGTGGGAGACCAACCAGAACCAGCGCTTCCTCGCCCACGACACCCTCGCGCGGCACCTCGCCGACAAGCAGGCCCTGCGCCCGGACCTGTCCATCGATGAGGCGGCCGACGTCATCTTCACCCTGGTCAGCGTCGAGGTCTACCTCTTGCTCACCGGCGTACGCGGGTGGACGCCCGAGGAATGGGAACGCTGGATCAACAAGATCCTCTCCGCCACGATCCTGCGCTGAAGCCGACGCGAGCGGGCGAACGGGCCTGCCCCAGTGCTCCCCATGTCCTACCAATCTTCCAGTGTCTGGAAGTTTCCATGTGCTGTATGTTTTGCGTGTGGAGGAATCACGCCGCGAGCGCAAGAAGCGGCTGACCAGGCAGCGGATCATGGCCGCGGCGATGAGGCTGTTCGCAGAGCAGGGATATGAGCAGACCACGGTGGCGCAGATCGCCGTGGCGGCGGACGTCGACCCCAAGACGTTCTTCAACTACTTCCGCGCCAAGGACGAGGTCGTGTTCGCCGACACCGAGCACATCTTCGGCATGCTGCTCGGCGCGCTGGCGGCGCCACGGCCGCAGGAGAGCCCGGGCGAGCTGCTGGTCAGGGCGGTGCAGGAGTACGCCGCCCGGCGCCGCCCCGAGGTGCCCCGCAAGGAGCCCGAGGCGCTGTCGGCGGGGGTCCGCCTGATGATGACGACGCCGGCGCTGCAGGCCAAGGGGCTCTACCTGCTGCTGGAGCTGCAGCGCAGGATGGCCGGCGAACTGCTCAAGGCGTTCCCGGGCCGGCTGGATCCGATCACCGCCGCCGCCATGACCGGCTCGCTGATCGGCGCCGTCCAGCAGGCGAGCCTGGCGAGCGTCGAGCTCGGCCGGTCACAGGACGAGCTGTGGGCAGCCGCACGCCACGGCCTCGACATCGCCGCGCACGGCCTGCTCTCGGTCCGCGCGGACGCCGCGGCAGACGACGAACCGGCGCAGTCCGCAGAAGGGAACGAGTCGTCATGACGGACAACGAGCGGAGCCTCGCCCGCGACGCGCGGCGGGCGCTGCGCGAGGGCCCGAGGGCATCGCGCGGCGGCAACGGGCCCGCCTGGCCGAAGCCGTGACCTACGCCCGCACCCACTCGCCCTACTACCGCGAGCTGTATCGGGCGCTGCCCGACGACATCGGCGACCTGGCGCGGCTCCCGGTCACCGGCAAGCAGGCGCTCATGGCGCGCTTCGACGAATGGGTCACCGACCCGGACGTGACACTGGCCAAGGCCGGGCAGTTCGTCGCCGACCCCGCCCTCGTGGGCGAGCGCTTCCAGGGTCGATACCTCGTCGCCACCACGTCCGGCACCAGTGGGCTGCGCGGCATCTTCCTGCAGGACGAACGGAGCCTGGCCGTGGGCAACGCGATCGGGCAGCGCGCGCGAGCCGGGCTGGGGGCCGGCGATCTCGTGCGCCTCATGCGCGGCGCCGGACGCACCGCCATCGTCTCCGCGCCGCCCGGCCACTTCTCCACCGTCGCCTCGGCCGCGCGGTTCCGGCGCGACCATCCGCGGCTCGGCTGGTTGCTGCGGGAGTTCTCCATCGACAAGCCGCTGCCGCAACTGGTGGCCGAGCTGAACCGGTACAAGCCCAGCTCGCTGGCCGGTTTCTCCAGCATGCTCGGGCTGCTGGCCAGGGAGCAGGAGGCCGGCCGCCTGCACATCCACCCGGGGATGGTCATCGCCGGCGGCGAGGCACTGACCGCCGAGAACCGCGCCCGGATCGCCTCCGCGTTCCACGCCCAGGTCCGCTCCGCCTACGCCGCCACCGAGTGCAGCTTCCTCGCCTACGGCTGCGCGCACAACTGGCTGCACGTCAACACCGACTGGGTGGTGCTGGAGCCGGTCGACGCCGACTATCGGCCCGTCCCGCCGGGGCGGCCATCACACACCGTCCTGTTGAGCAATCTCGCCAACCGGGTCCAGCCGATCCTCCGCTACGACATGGGCGACAACGTCCTGATGCGGCCCGACGCCTGCCCGTGCGGCAGCCCGCTGCCCGCTGTCCAGGTGCAGGGCCGCGCGGCGGAGTTGCTCGAGTTCCCCGCCGGCGGCGACCGGCACGTCCGCATCTCCCCCATGGCGTTCGGCACGCTGCTGGACCGCGTCCCCGGCATCGCGCAGTTCCAGGTCGTGCAGAGCGCGCCCGCCACGCTGCGGGTACGGCTGACGCAGGCGGACGGCGCCGACCCCGATCACGTGTGGCGGAGCGTACACGAGGAGATCTCGCGCCTCCTGGCCGAGCACAAGGCCGAGCGCGTCGCGCTGGAACGCGCCGAGGAGCCGCCCGAGCAGTCGGCCAGCGGCAAGTTCCGCAGGATCATCCCCCTGGCCCGCTGACCACATCCCGCATCGACGCCCGGGCCGGGATAATTCCCGATACGAGCGCCGTGGTCGGTCCTGGGAAAGTCACGCTGGACATCGGTGATGGGAGGGCCGGCATGACCGGGGAATCCGCACCCTCTCCGGGCGTGTCGGTGGTGGTCCCCGTCCGAGGCAGGGTGGCGGTGACCGAGCTGATGCTGGCCAGTGTGCGGGCGGCGGCGGCGCGCTGTCCCGAGCCCGTCGAGGTTCTCCTGGTGGACGACTCGGGCCCGGAGGAGGCCGCACGCCACCGCGAGCAGTGCGAACGGCACGGCGCCCGCTATCTGCGTGGTCCCCGGCATGTCGGGGCGAAGCGTAACCTCGGCGCTCGTCACGCCTCCCACGATCTTCTGCTGTTCCTCGACTCGGACTGCCGCGTCTCACCCGGCCTGCTGCGGCGGTACGTCAAGACCATCCGCATGGCGACGGGGACCGCGGGGCTGGCCGGCCCGACGGTCGTCGTGGCGAGCCCGACAGCGGTGTCCCGGATCATGCGCCGGTCTCCCCTGCTCCACGGTGACCCGAAGAGGCCGGCCGCCGGTGACGAACTGGAGTGGGCGGCCGCATCCAACCTGCTGCTGCGCAGGACGGCGTTCGAAGCGGTCGGCGGCTTCGCGGAGAGGTCGCCGACCGTGGCCGCGGGCGAGGACGTGGACCTGGGCATCCGCCTGACCAGGCGGGGCTTCACGCTGCGGGCCGAGCCCGACGCCGAGGTCGTGCAGGACCGGCCCGGCCCGGAGTCGGTGAGCAGCGTGTGGCGCACGCTCTACAGGCGTGGCCGGTCGGAGCGGTGGCTCGCCATGACCCACCCGGACCGGGGCGTGCCGCGCTGCAACCCGGTCGTCGCGGTGGGCGCGGCGGCTGTCGTGGCGCTGGCCGCCGCACCGGCGACGCGGGGCCGGGGCATGGTGCTGATACCGGCGACGGCGGCGCTCGCGCTCGGGCTGCGGGCGCGTGCACGGCTCGCCCCCGGCGGTGGCCCGCGCGCGGTCGCCGACGCCG
This sequence comes from Microbispora hainanensis, assembly GCF_036186745.1. NCBI lineage: Bacteria > Bacillati > Actinomycetota > Actinomycetes > Streptosporangiales > Streptosporangiaceae > Microbispora > Microbispora hainanensis. Next base: position 6,402,878 of record NZ_CP108086.1, read on the forward strand.
TCGCCTGCGCGGCCCTGGAGTGCGCGTTCGATCTGGGCGCGGCGGTCGCGGCGGTGCGGTTACACCGGCCCGGGCTGCTGTTCACCGGCTTCCGGTGACGGAGGTGATGAAGCGATGGAACGGTCGCGGTGGTCACGCTGCCGCTGGTCCGGGTGGTGGCCCGGGTGCCACACCGGCCGTAAGAGCTGCCGCCTCGCCTGGCCGTACGACCAGGCGAGGCGGTCCCGTCGCTAGAACGGCCAGCCGGCGTCGCGGCCCGCCTCCAGCAGCGGGATCAGCCGGAAGCACGCGTCGGAGAACCCGCCGAACTCATGGCGGTCGGCCGAGCCGGTCGGCATCGCGGCCGTCCTGTATCCGACGAGGTTGAACCCGTACACCGGCACGCTCGCCGGGACCGCGGTCGTGACCCCCTTCGCGTAGTAGCCCGTCATGGTCTGCATGTCCGACAGGATCACCACCCGGTCGTGCCCCTTCCAGGACCTGTGCACGGCGTCGGCGATCTGCGTGCCGTGGCCGACCTCGCCGATCCGCCCGCAGAAGCGCTCGACCTCGCGCAGCACCGACGCTCCCGGCCGGATCTTGTGCCGGAACGTGCCGTCGGCGAAGCCCACCAGGTCGACCTGGTCGCCGCGCGTCGCCAGGGTGACGCCGAACAGCGCGGCGGCCTGGACCGGCGTGACCGCCGACCGCGCGGAGACCGCGCCGGACGTCATCGACGACGAGGTGTCGACGAGCACGAGCGTCCGCCCCCGGAACGAGGGGACGTTCCGGGTCGCCAGGGTCAGCGCCGTGTCCAGCGCCCGGGTCCACCGCGAGGAGGGCGCCGACCGGTACGCCGCGTAGAAGCGGAACGGCAGCTGCCGCGACCGCGCGACCTCCTCCGGGTCGGTCAGCTTGGCGATGATCCGGTCCGCGAGCTCGTCACCCACACCTGCCTCGTCGAAGTTGCGCAGGTTCCGGAGCAGCGCCATGTATCCCATGGAGGGAATGACCGACTCCCACGCCTGGGCGTCCATCGGGCTCTGCAGCCAGCCGGCGAGCGCCTCCCAGGTGATGCCCGCGGCGGCCAGGCGGCTCGGGTCGGCCAGCGCGGAGCGCCGCTCCCCGGCCGGGATGGCGAGCAGCTCGGCTCGGTCGCGCAGCATGCGCAGCGACTGCGGGATCGGTTTGTCCCGGCCGTGACGCCGGTCGAGCGCGTGGGCGAACAGGTCGCCCTGCCACAGCAGCTTGTCGGCGGCCGGGGTGGGGTGGACGAGCTCGATGACGTCGCCGAAGCGGAACGCGCGGGCGTCGCTGTCGTACTTCGCCAGGGACCGCTCCGTGTAGAGCCGCTGGACGGCGTCGGCGACGCCGCGCTTCACCGGCTTGGGGATGGCCCGGCCGTACCGCGATGTCCAGTACGCGAGTGCCTCGCCCGGCTCGTCGGCACGTTGCAGCACGGAGGCGACCAGCTCGCGGTTGCCTCCGTGCAGGCCGGCCGACAGGCGGGCCCGTACGGCCTCCAGTGCGGCCACGATCGGCGCGGACCGCATGTTCGCCTCGCCGCGCAGCCACGGCAGGAAGCGGGCCAGCCAGTCCCCGTCCTCGACGGCCACCTGGTGGACGAGGGCGCGGAAGCGCTCGTCGCGGTCGCCGGCCTTCTCATAGAAGGTGTCCTCGCCGACCATGTTGGAGACCGCGAGCAGGAACAGCTCCGACCTGGGGTCGCGGATGTAGCCGGGGGCGCCCTCGTGCGTACGGCCGGTCGGCCTCGCCTCGGTGGTGACCGGGCTGGTGGTCGCGACGTGGGTGGTGCCGCGGTTGAACTTGGACATGAAAGCGGGCCCCTTCCGCGATGGGGAGGAGCCCGCGCCAGACCATGCCCGAGATCACGTCGGCGAAGCCATGTGGTGCTCTGCCATCTGAGCTACGGAGATCGAAGCCTCCGGCTGGACTCGAACCAGCGACCGCCCCATCAACAGTGGAAGTAGGCCTCGCCTGCGCACCGGGCATGGTCTGGAGCCGGGGTCCTCCCGAGATCAAGGGTGACGGCGGAGACGCCCACCGGATGGGCGACAGCCCCATGGGTGGGGCTGCAAGGAGTCGAACCTCGAAGTAACCGCTGTCGGCGCACCGGGAGGTGCATATCAAGTTGTGCGTTCCAGAGGTCCGGGGACGGCTCCGGCATGGTTTCACCCGAAGAAGTAGCCGGGGCCTTCGAACCTGGAACACCAGGAAGCCTAGCCTTCTCCCGCGCCGCGCCGCTTCTGATTTTTTTCCATGTGAACCCGCGCATCCGGGAAGCACTGTCCGGATTTCTCGCCCCCTTTGACCGGAAAATTCCCGTTATCGGCGGTATGTCCTGATGGGTCGTGCCGTCTACGGTGATGCCGGGCGGGCGTGTGCCGGGGCTATGACCTCAATAGAGCGACGTGGAAGACGAGGCGCCTCCGTCCACCGTGAAGACGGCCCCGCTCGTGTAGCCGGATCGGTCCGAGGCGAGAAACGCGACCAGGTCGGCGATCTCGCGTGGTTCCGCCGGCCTGCCGAGGGGATAATGGGCCGTGAGTTCGGCATATCGGCTCTCGTCCGCCAGGCTGGACAGAGCGGCGTTCTTCAAATGTGTGACCATTCTTTCCGTGGCCACCGGGCCTGGATTCACTCCTACCACTCGGATGCCGTCGGCCAGGCTGTTTCCTCCGAGAGCCCGGGAGAATGCCATCAGTGCGGCGTTCCCCGTGCTACCGGCCAGATATCGGCTGTCGACCCGTTCTCCCGCGTTGCCGATGATATTGACGACGACGCCCTTGCCACGCCGCTTCATCTGCGCATACAGAAGACGCGTCAAATTGACGTAGCCGTAGACCTTGAGGTCCCACCCCTGGCGCCATGTCTCCTCGTCGATGGTGTCGATCGTGCCGCCCCGGATGTCCCCGGCATTGTTGACCAGGATGTCCGCGTCCGCGGTGCTCGCCGCCAGTGCGACCAGATCTTTGGGATCTCTGAGATCCACGACATGGGTGTTCACCTTGATGTGGTGAGCCGAGCGAAGGCGTTCGGCCGTCTCTTCGAGGACCGGCCCGCTGCGGGCAGCGAGATGCAGGTCGCATCGCTCCTCCGCCAGGACCTCGGCGATCGCCGCACCGATACCCCGGGACGCGCCGGTGACAACGGCCGTGCGTCCGGTCAGATGCAGATCCAACGTGGGCTCCTCTGCTTTTCGGCTGGACCGCGTGCGCTCATGGAACTGAACGCTCCCGGTCGTGCGCTGGTGGATTACCTCTCGCGACCATGGTCGGAACGCAGGTCGCCGCCGGTCGGCCCGCTAACCGTACCGCAGGGTTCGTTTAGCTCCTGGTGCGGCCACCGGCAGAACACGACAGTGCCGCACCTCCTCGTCGGGCTCCGGTGACCCGAGCCGGCCGGGTGCGCGATCAGCTCCTCGTGGGACGACTCGTCCAGCCCGGGGCGTCGCGCCGGCTCCTGGCGGTGGGGTGTCAGTCCCGTGGGAGAGTGGGCGTATGCATGATCCAGCGAGCCCTCCTGAGTCGCGGAGTTCTTCGCCGATGCGACCAAGGCAACGCGCAGACGCCCGCCGTAATCATGACAAGGTTGTTGCGGCCGCTCATGAGGTGTTCTCGGAGAATGGACTGCACGCGAGTATGACGCAGGTGGCCGAGCGCGCCGGAGTGACGAAAGCAACGATATATCGGAATTACCCAACAAAAGAAGCGCTGATCAATGCGGTAGCCCGGCATCAGTTCCACTTGCTGGAAAGCCGGACACAGGCAGCGCTGTCCGAGCCTGATGCGTACGAAGCGTTCGCCGCCTATATCATCGACCTCTTCGAGTGGATGGCCGGCGATCGCCTTCTTGCCGACGCATTGTCCGAGGCGACGGTCGTGGGTCCGGCACCGGTGATCGAGCTCATAAGTCAGTTGATCGACGCCGCCAAGCCGTCGGGGAAATTGCGACCCGACACTTCGGCCATGGACGTGCGGGTCCTGGTGTGCGGCGCGGTTCTTCAACTGAATCGTTTGGGGAACCGCGAACCCGGCGTCTGGCGCCGATATGGGGAAATGACACTGGCGGCGCTTCGTCCTTGGCCGGAGGCTCGCATTGCCTCGGCCTGACATCACGAGGCCGGGTCCGCGTGCCGGGCCGGTCAGCCGTCGTGCCGCGGCTCCGCGAGCGGGAAGATGCGGCTGTCGCCGCGCCGGAGGCGGGCGTGGTGGCCGAGCACCACGAAATCCAGGGTGGTGGGGCCGTCATCGGCCCGGGTGATCCGTACGCAGGTGGGGTCGGCCTCGATGGTGAGTTCCGCGCCTCGATAGCGCAGGCACAACGACAGCGTGGTCAACTGTTCGGGGAGCGCCGGATTCAGGTGCAGGCCGTCGGCCTGTGCTTCGAGGTCGAGGTAGCAGCGCTGGACCAGGTCCAGCGTGCCGGCCATGGCGCCCAGGTGGACGCCCTCGGCGGTGGTCCCTCCCTGCACGTCGATGATGTCGCCGGTCAGCGTCTCGGTGAAGAACCGCCAGGAGCCGATGCGGTCCGATCGCGCCAGCACCCGGGCGTGCGCCACCGCGCTCAGCGTCGAGCCGTGGCTGGTGCGGGAGAGGTAGTAGCGGATGGTGCGCAGGGTCAGGTCCGGTGGCGCCGGGTAGCCCAGCCGGTCGAGGATCCGCCTCACCTCACGGGACGTGAGCAGGTAGAACAGCATGAGCACGTCGGCCTGCTTCGACGCCCGATAGCGGTTGGGACTGTCGTTTTCGGCCTCCAGCGCCCGGTCCAGCCGCCGTACGCCGCGGTAGCGGTCCCAGTCCAGCTCCGCCAGGCGCTCGTAGCCGGTGAACTGGCTGATGACGCCGTCGTGGAAGTCCACGCGCATCCGCCGGGTGATCTCCTCCCAGCGCTCGGTCTCCGCGTCCGTCAGGCCGAGACGGCGGCGCAGGTCCTCCCGTACGCGCCGCGGGATCAGGGCGAGCGCCTGACGAGCGCGCAGCAGCAGCCACACCGTCATGATGTTGGTGTAGGCGTTGTTGTCCAGGCCTGGGGACGCCGCGCCGGGGTAGCCGTCGTGGTATTCGTCCGGCCCCATCACGCCCTGGATCTCGTAGCGGCCCGACGCGGGGTTGAGCCGCGCCAGCGAGGCGAAAAGGCGGGCGATCTCGACCAGCAGGCGGACGCCCGTGCCGGCGAGGAACTCCATGTCGCCGGTGATCGCGTAGTGCTGCCAGGCGTTGTAGGCGATGGCCAGCCCGACGTGCCGCTGCAGGTGCGAGTTGTCGGGTGTCCATCGGCCGGAGCGGGGGTTGAGATGGAGCCGCGGGGTCTCGTCGCGGCCGTCGCTGCCGCTCTGCCAGGGGAACATCGCTCCGCGCAGGCCCGCGGCGCGGGCGGCCGCCCGCGCCTCCGGGAGCCGCCGCAGGCGATAGCGAAGCACCCCGTGGGCGATCTCGGGGAACCGCAGGCTCAGCCAGGGCAGCACGAACAGCTCGTCCCAGAACACATGTCCCCGGTACGCCTCGCCGTGCAGGCCACGTGCGGGCACGCCGACGTCGAGGTCGGCGGTGTGCGGTGACAAGGTCTGCAGCAGATGGAAGGTGTTCAGGCGGATGTCCCGCTGGATGCGTGGGCCCGGCACGTCCAGCCGGGCCCGTTCCCACAGGTCACGCCAGGCGATCTCGTGCTGTTCGAGCAGGTCGCCGAACCCCGGCGCGAGTTCGGCCCGCCGCAGCGCGGCCGAGGTGGCATCGGCGACGGCGAGATCGCGCGACGTGGTGAGCGCCACCGTCTTGACGACCGTGACCGGGTGGCCGCGTTCCAGCCGCAGCACGCGTGTCTCCGCGATGTGGTCGTCGTGCCGCTCGATCTCGGGCTCATCCGCGCTGCCGGGAGAAGTGCCGACCCGTGCGGCCAGGGCGACCTCGATGCCGGAGGATCGGGTCCGCGCGCGCAGCCATGTCAGGGGCTCACGGGTCCCCGTCGCGTGCCGCGTCAGATGGTCGCCGCGGAGTTCGCGGTAGCGGGCCACTCCCCTGTTGGCCACGCGCCCGTCCAGGCCGGAGCGTACGCGGAGAGGACCCGACCAGTTCTCGGCCGTGAAGGTCGTCTCCAGGCCGGCCAGGCAGGGGTCGGCCATGGAGACCAGCCGACGCTGCCGCAGCGACGTGATCCGGCCCTCGGGGTCGCGCCAACGAATCAGCCGGTGCAGGACGGCGTGGCGCATGTCCAGCTCCTGCCGATATCGGAGCAGGTCGGCCGTGCCGGGCGAGAACCACGCGGAGCCGGGTGTCGCGAAGGTCAGCGGCAGCCAGTTCGGCAGATTGACCATGTCCTCGTGGGTCAGTTCGTGGCCGGCGATGATCGAGGTGAGCCGGTCGTAGCATCCGGCGACGTACGTCCCCGGGTAGTGGACGGCGTCGGCCTTGGCTTCGGGCGCCGCGCCTCGCGTGGCGAATCGGCCGTTGCCCAGCGTGCACAGCGCCTCGCGCAGCCCCTCGTGAGCCGGATCGAACCCCTCGTACGTCAGCGACCACGGATTCAACGCAGCTCCCCCTCGGACCTGCCCCGGTCGATCCGATTCCTGGCTCCGTACCCACGGAGCGTGGTGATTCCACGCGGGGGCGCGCCGGGACGTTCGTCCGCAGGCGGGAGACGAAGTCCCCTACCTCACCCGGCCGCGCGAGGCGAAGGGTGGGAAGGACTGTCGTAGTCGACATTCGGCGAGGTGAGCCATGTCGCGGTTGGTCAGATGGTTCGCCGAGCTGGGCCGTACGGACGTCGGCCTGGTGGGCGGCAAGAACGCGGGCCTGGGGGAACTGACGCGCAACCTGGCCCGGTCGGGGGTTCGCGTGCCGGAGGGCTTCGCCCTCACCGCGGAGGCGTACCGCCGGTTCATCGAGGTGAACGGGCTCGACGAGGTGATCGCGGAGGAGATCGGCCGCCTGCACCGAGGGGCCGCCCTGCCGGACGTCGGCCGTGCGATACGGGAGGCGATCCTGGCGGCCGAGCTTCCTGCGGAGGTCATCGAGGCCGTCGAGCAGGCGTACGGTGAGCTGGCCGATCGACTGGCGACCATCGACCCGGACGTCGCGGTCCGCAGCAGCGCGACCGCGGAAGACCTGCCGGAGGCCAGTTTCGCCGGGCAACTGGAGAGCTTTCTCAACATCAGCGGTGCGCCGGCGCTGCTCGGCGCCTGTCTTCGCTGCTACGCGTCCCTGTTCACCGACCGGGCGATCAGCTACCGGGAGGACCACGGGTTCGGTCACCTGGGCGTCGCCCTGTCGGTCGGGGTGCAGCGCATGGTCCGCTCCGACCTGGGCGCGGCCGGGGTGATGTTCTCGATCGACACCGAGACCGGGTTCCCCCGGTCGGTGCTGATCGACGCCTCCTGGGGGCTCGGCGAGACGGTGGTCGGCGGCAGGGTGGATCCCGACGAGTATGTGGTCTTCAAGCCGCTGCTCGGCGACCCCGGCCTGTGCCCGATCGTGTCGAAGGTCCGCGGCCGCAAGGAACGCAAGGTCGTCTACGACGCGATGGGAGGAACCCGCCAGCTCGAGACGTCCGAGGACGAGGCGGTCCGGTACGCGCTGGACGAGGAGGAGATCCTGCTGCTGGCCCGGTGGGCCGTCGCGGTGGAGGACCACTACGGCACCCCGATGGACATGGAATGGGCCAAGGACGGCAGGACCGGCGAGATCTTCCTGGTCCAGGCCCGCCCGGAGACCGTACATCGGCGCCGGGAGGCGTCGCTGCTGCGCACGTACCGCATCCGCGACGCCGGTGGACCACCGGCCGAGCCGCTGGTGAAGGGGCTGGCCGTCGGAGACGCGATAGCGGCGGGGCCGGTGTGCAACCTGAGCAGCCCGGCGGAGATCGACCGCTTCGTGGACGGATCGGTGCTCGTCACGAAGATCACCGACCCCGACTGGGAGCCGATCATGAAACGGGCCGCGGCGATCGTCACCGACCACGGCGGCCGCACCTCTCACGCCGCCATCGTCAGCCGGGAGCTCGGCGTCCCCGCGATCATCGGCACCGGCGACGCGACCGCTCGTCTGCGCGACGGCATGACGGTGACCGTCTCCTGCGCGCAGGGCGACGAGGGCTTCGTCTACGCGGGCCTGCGCGACTACGAGGACGAGGAGATCAGCCTGGACGACATCCCGGCGACCAGGACCAGGGTCATGCTCAACCTGGCCGACCCCGCCGCGGCCTTCCGCTGGTGGCGGCTGCCCGCCGACGGCGTCGGCCTGGCCCGGATGGAGTTCATCGTCAACAACCACGTCAAGATCCACCCGATGGCCCTGGTGCACCCTGAGCGTGCCGACGAGGACGACCGCCGCAGGATCGCCGAGCTCACCCGGGGCTACGACGACCTGACCGGCTACTTCGTCGAAAGGCTGGCCCACGGCATCGCCCGTATCGCCGCCTCCCGCTGGCCTGACCCGGTGATCGTACGGATGAGCGACTTCAAGACCAACGAGTACGCCCGGCTCGTCGGCGGGCGGCGGTTCGAGCCCCACGAGGAGAACCCGATGCTCGGGTGGCGCGGGGCCAGCCGCTACTACACGGAGGGATACCGGGAGGGCTTCGCCCTCGAATGCCAAGCCATCCGCAGGGTGCGCGAGCGGATCGGGCTCACCAACGTCATCGTGATGATCCCGTTCTGCCGTACGGTCGAGGAGGCCGACCGGGTCCTGGGGGTCATGGCCGAAGAGAAGCTGCGGCGGGGCCGAGACGGCCTGGAGGTCTACGTCATGGCCGAGATCCCGGCGAACGTCATCCTGGCGGAGGAGTTCGCCGACCGCTTCGACGGGTTCTCCATCGGCAGCAACGACCTCACCCAGCTCACCCTCGGGGTCGACCGGGACTCCGCCGAGCTGGCGCATCTGTTCGACGAACGCGATCCCGCCATCACCCGCAGCATCGAGCACCTGATCTCGGCGGCACACGCGAAAGGACGCAAGGTCGGGCTCTGCGGGCAACGTCCCAGCGACGACCCGGACTTCGCCCGGTTCCTGGTCGAGGCGGGCATCGATTCGATCTCCGTCGCACCCGACAGCTTCTTGTCGGTGAAGGAGAACGTCGCCCCGGCCGAACACGCACAGGAGCGCCGGGAACCCGCCTCGGCGGGCCGCGGAACGCGGCCGTGGCCGCCGGCCTGAGTCACGGTCGCCCTTTGCAGGATCCGGACCAACCCTGGGCGCTTTGCGAGGTTCCGCTCGTGCACGGGGGTAGCACCGTCAGGAGGGTCCCGCACGCCGTCGCGACGGCGGCGGCTGGGCGAAGGCACACCGAGGGGGGCGCATGAGAACCCGAGGTCTGGTCTGCTGGAGAGCCTGTCTCACGACTGCCGGAGTCGTCGCCTTTCTCACGGCGGGGGCCGGGAGCGCGACGGCGGCCGTCGCTCCCCACGGGGACGATCTGGACCCGTCGACGCGTACCAACGTCACGAACGCGATGCAGGGCGAGGCGCTGGCGCACGTGACCTACCGCGCCTATGCCAAGCAGGCGGACCGGGAGAACCTGCCCGGCGTCGCGGCACTCTACCGGCGCACCGCCGACACGGAACTGCGGGAACACTTCACCGAGCAGGCGAAGCTGATCGGCATGGTCGGCGACAACGCGGCCAATCTCCGCGACAGCGCAGGCGGCGAGGCCTATGAGGCGACGACGATGTACAAGGCGTTCGCCGCGCAGGCCACCGCGGACGGCGATCAGGAGGCCGCCAAGCGCTTCTCCGAGATCGGCCAGGACGAGGCCGATCACCGCGAGAAGTTCCTCCAGGCGGAAAGGGCCGTGACCGACCGGTCGTCCGAGGCGACGATCCCTACCGACGTGCAGGCCAAGCCGGTGAAGATCCAGGCCGGCCCGCCCAAGGTCTCCTCATCCCGGACGCTGGACAACCTGCGTACGGCGATGAAGGGCGAGGCCTTCGCCTACGCCAAATACACCCTGTACGGCGACAAGGCACAGAAGACCGGACAAGCTCGGCTCGCCACGCTGTTCCACCGGACGGCCGCCGTCGAGCGCACCGAGCACTTCGCCGAGCAGGCGAACCTCGCCGGCGCGGTCCGCGACACCGGAACAAACCTGTGCGAGACGATCAAGGGAGAGGCACACGAGGGGACGCAGATGTACCCCGACTACGCCCGCCGCGCCTCGGCGGCCGGCGACACCGAAGCGGCGAAGGTGCTCAGCGACACCGCCAAAGACGAGCTGAAGCACGCGCAGGCCTTCTCCCGCGCGGTGTCCAGGCTCGGCAAGCAGTGCCCCACACCGAGCTGACCGATCACGGTGCCCCACTCAGGGGCAAGACGGGCACAACCGCTGTGAGAGCCCTACCTGCCGATCGTCGGACGGGGTGGCGCCATGGCAGAGCCGATCGTCGTCGGCGTCGACGGATCGACGCCCTCGCTTCAGGCCGCCGTCTGGGCCGCTCGGGAAGCCGAGCTGCGCGGCGCGCCGCTGCGCCTCGTGTACGCGACACTGCGCTGGCCCTCCTACGTGCCGCTCGTGCCGCAGCCGGCGCGCTGGAGAGCCGACGCCGAGGCGGCCGCGCGAGCCGTGCTCGACCAGGCGATGATCCACGCCCGGGCGGGCAGGTCGCGTCTGGCCGTGTCGGCCGAGATCGTCGACGGCGGAGCCGAGCAGGCGCTCATCGCGGCGGCGGAGGGGGCTCAGCTGCTCGTCGTGGGATGCCGCGGCCGTGGCGGGTTCGCCGAGCTGCTCCTGGGGTCGGTGAGCCGCTGCGTCACCGCCCAGGCCCCCTGTCCCGTGGCCGTCGTCAGGCAGCCGAAAGGCACTGACCGCGGGGAGATCGCGGTCGGCGTCACCGGGCGTCCCGACCAGGAACCCGTCCTGGACTTCGCCTACCACGAGGCCGCGCTGCGGCATGCCCGCCTGCGTGTCGTACACGCCTGGACGCAACCGGTCGCGACGGAGCCGGGCGACATGCTGCCGCCGGTCTACGACGTGGACGCGATCGGGGCGGAGGAGGCGCGCCTGCTCGCGGAGAGCATCGCCGGACGGCGGGAGCGTTTCCCCGACGTGACGCTCACCGAACACGTCGTGCGGGAGCACCCCGCCAAAGCCCTGATCGACGTCTCCAGGGAGACCGACCTGGTCGTCATCGGCGCCCGTACGGGATTGTCCGCCTGGCTGGGCCTGGGCTCCACCGCTCACGCCGTGATCCACCACGCGTACGCGCCCGTGGTCGTGGTCCGGCCACGCTCCGTAGATGTCTCGCCGACGGCGTAGCGTGGAGGAGACGCGTCCGAGGGCACCCATTGGGGGCAAAGGAGGGTCGCCCATGGAAACCGTCGTCATTCGATCGCTGGAACCGCTGATCGCCGAGTTGCGGGCGCGGGGGTTCGCCGTGGTGGCGCCGACCGCTCGCGACAAGGTCATCCGGATGGGCGAGATCGCCTCCCAGAGCGAGCTGCCCAGGGGGTGCGGAGACGAGCAGGAGCCCGGCCGCTATCGGCTGCGCGAGGGCGACGACGAGATGCTGTTCGGCTTCGCCGCGAGTCCCGACTCCGCCAAGCGCTACACGCAGCCGCCCAGCCGCACCCTGTTCCGCATGCGGGGCGAGAGCATCGAGGAGCCCGAGGCGGAGGTGCCCCGCGTCGCCCTGCTGGGCGTACGCGCCTGCGACCTGGCCGCGCTGGCCGTGCAGGACCGGGTGTTCCTCGGGGGCAGGCATCCCGACCCCGGCTATCGGAGGCGGCGGGAGGCGCTGTTCGTCGTCGCGGTGAACTGTGCCGTGCCCGGAGGGACGTGCTTCTGCGTCTCCATGGGCACCGGCCCGAAGGCGACCGCCGGCTATGACCTGGCGCTGACCGAGCTCGCCGGACCGCACCGGTTCGTGGCCGAGCCCGGCAGCGCGTACGGCGCGGAGATCCTCGGGGCGCTCCCCCGCGTCCCGGCCGCGGACGCCGATCTCGACGCGGCCGAGGAGGTCTCCCGTACGGCCGCCGAGCGCATGGGACGGCGGGTCGACACCGAGGGGATCAAGGAGCGGGTGGCCGGCGCCCACGACTCGCCGCGCTGGCAGCAGGTCGCCTCCCGCTGCCTCACCTGCGCCAACTGCACCATGGTCTGCCCCACCTGCTTCTGCACCACGGTGGAAGACAGCACCGATCTTTCCGAAGGGGCGGCCGAGCGGATCGAACGCTGGGACTCCTGCTTCACGCTGGGGTTCACCGAGGTCGGCGGCGCGCCGGTGCGGGGGTCGGGGGCCGCGCGTTATCGGCAGTGGCTGACGCACAAGTTCTCCACCTGGTTCGACCAGTTCGGCACCTCGGGCTGCGTGGGCTGCGGCCGGTGCATCACCTGGTGTCCCGTGGGGATCGACGTCACCGAGGAACTGGCCAACCTGCCATGACCGCCGAGACGCGCCGTCCGATGACGCCGGAGCTCTACCGGGTGCGCTCGCGGCGGGCCGACCGGGTGGACACGGTCACGCTCCAGCTCGTGCCCGTGCACGGCGAATGCCCGCCGTGCCGGCCCGGGCAGTTCACCATGCTGTACGCCCCGGGGGTCGGCGAGGTCCCGATGTCGATCAGCGGCCGGGCCCGTTCGGGGGGATATGTCCACACGATCCGCGCGGTCGGCGCGGTCAGCGGCGCGTTGTGCGGCAAGCGGCCCGGGGACGTGGTCGGGGTGCGCGGGCCGTACGGCACCTGGTGGGACATCCCGGCCGCCGCCGGGATGGACGTGGTCGTCGTCGCGGGCGGGCTGGGCCTGGCGCCGCTGCGCCCCCTGGTGCGGGAGCTGATCCGCCACCGCTCGCGCTACGGACGCGTCAGCGTGATCGCGGGGACCCGTACGCCCTCGACCCTCGTCTACGGGCGGGAGCTGGCGCGCTGGCACGGCCAGGGCGTCGACGTCCAGGTGACCGTGGATCACCCCGATCACGCCTGGAAGGGGCCGGTCGGCCTGGTCACCCGGCTCCTCGACCGCATCGTCTTCGAGCCGCGGCGCACGTACGCCTTCGCGTGCGGCCCGGAGACGATGATGCGGGCCACGGCCGGCGACCTGGTGGCGCGCGGGGTGGCGGCTCGCCGGGTGGAGCTGTCGCTGGAGCGGAACATGAAATGCGGTCTCGGCTGGTGCGGGCACTGCCAGCTCGGCCCGCTGTTCGTCTGCCTGGACGGCCCGGTGCTGAGCTACGAGCGGGCGGCGCGCCTGCTGGCCGTGGAGGAGCTGTGATGGGCGCGCCCAGACGAGCATCCCGGCGGTCATCGGCGGACGGGCCGGGCGGCGCGAGGCCGCGGCTGGCGGTGTGGAAGTTCGCCTCGTGCGACGGGTGCCAGCTCACCCTGCTCGGCTGCGAGGAGGAGCTGCTGTCGGTGGCCGCCCGGGTGGAGATCGCCTACTTCCTGGAGGCGTCCAGCGCTCCCGGCCCGGGCCCGTACGACCTGTCGCTGGTGGAGGGGTCGATCACCACGCCCGACGACCTGGAGCGGATCAGGCACGTGCGCCGGGTGTCGAAGCGCCTGGTCACCATCGGGGCCTGCGCCACGGCCGGGGGGATCCAGGCGCTGCGCGACTTCGCCGACGTGCGGGAGTTCCTGTCGGTCGTGTACGCCCGGCCGGACTACATCGCGACGCTGGACCGTTCGACGCCGATCTCGGCCCATGTGCCGGTGGACTTCGAGCTGCGCGGCTGCCCCATCGACAGGCGGCAACTGCTGGAGGTCGTCTCGGCGTTCCTCGCCGGGCGGCGCCCGGTCGTGCCGCCCAACAGCGTCTGCGTGGAGTGCAAGGCCCGCGGCAACGCCTGCGTCATGGTCGCCCACGGCACGCCCTGCCTCGGCCCGGTCACCCAGGCCGGGTGCGGGGCGCTGTGCCCGGCGTTCAACCGGGGGTGCTACGGCTGCTTCGGCCCCATGGAGAGCCCCAACGTGCGCGCCCTCAACCGGCAGTTGCGGGAGCTGGGCATGAGCACGCCCGAGCTGGTGCGGGTCTACCGGACCTTCAACGCCGCCGAGGAGCCCTTCCGGCAGGCGGCCGAGGAGGCCGACCCGGAGCTGCGCGACCACGAGAAGACACCGGGAGAAGACCGGTGACCCACAAGACGGTCAAGGTCGGGGGCCTGACCCGGGTGGAGGGGGAAGGCGCTCTGCTCGTACGCGCCCGCGACGGGCGCATCGAGGACCTGGAGCTGCGGATCTACGAGCCGCCGAGGTTCTTCGAGGCGCTGCTGCGCGGCCGGTCCCACACCGAGCCGCCCGACATCACCGCCCGGATCTGCGGCATCTGCCCGGTGGCCTACCAGATGAGCGCATGCCAGGCCATCGAGGCCGCCTGCGGGGTCGAGGTCACCGGCCCGCTGCGCGACCTGCGGCTGTTGCTGTACTACGGCGAATGGATCGAGTCGCACACGCTGCACGTGTATCTGCTGCACGCGCCCGACTTCCTCGGCTACGACAGCGGCATCGCGATGGCGGCCGACCACCGCGACCTGGTCCAGCGGGGGCTGGCGCTGAAGAAGGCCGGCAACGACCTGGTGGCGGCCGTCGGCGGCAGGCCCATCCACCCGGTGAACGTCCGCGTCGGCGGCTTCTATCGGGTGCCCACCCGCCGCGAACTGGCCCCCGTCGCCGAACGGCTGCGCCGCGCCCGCGAGATCGCCCTCGAAACCGTCTCCTGGGTCGCCGGCTTCGACTTCCCCGAGGTCGAACACGACTACCGCTTCCTGGCGCTGCGTCACCCCGGCGAGTACGCGATCCTCTCGGGGGATGTGGTGACCAGCGACGGCGGGAGCTTCGCCGTACGGGATTGGCCCGAGCACGTGACCGAGGAGCAGGTGCCGCACTCGACGGCGCTGCACGCCCGGCTCGACGGCTCCCCCGGTTATCTCGTCGGGCCGATGGCCCGCTACAGCCTCAACTCCGCCCAGTTGTCGCCGCTCGCGCGGGAGGCGGCCGCGGCGGCGGGCCTCGGGCCGGTCTGCCGCAATCCGTTCCGCAGCATCGTCGTGCGGGCGGTGGAGATCGTGCACGCCTACGACGAGGCCCTGCGGCTCATCGACGACCTGGCCGAGCCCGGCGCGCCGTACGTTCCGGTGGAGCCCCGCGCGGCCACCGGCCACGGCGCCTCGGAAGCGCCGCGCGGCACGCTCTATCACCGCTATCGCATCGACGCCGACGGGGTGATCCGCGAGGCCGACATCGTGCCCCCGACCTCGCAGAACCAGGCGCGCATCGAGGCGGATCTGCGGCACCTGATCGAGCCCCGGCTCGACCTGCCCGAAGAGGAGCTGGCCGCGCTGTGCGAACGGGCCATCCGCAACCATGATCCCTGCATCTCCTGTTCGGCGCACTTCCTCGATCTCCATGTCGACGCCCGGTGACATCGTGGTGATCGGCCTCGGCGGCGACGGCCGGGGCGACGACGCCGCCGGTCTGGAGGTCGTACGGCGGCTGCGCGGCTCGGTCCCGCCGTCCGTCGTGCTCGTGGAGAGCGCCGCGGACCCCGCGCAGCTTGTCGAGGCCTGGACCGGCGCCCGCCTGACCGTCGTGATCGACGCCGTCTCCTCGGGTGCGCCGCCGGGTGCGGTGCATCGACCGGCCGGCGTCGAGGGCGGGCCGTCCTGGCACGGCAGCTCCCACTCCTTCGGCCTGGCCGACGCCGTAGAGCTCGGCCGTGCGCTCGGCCGCCTGCCCGCCCGGCTCGTCGTCATCGGCATCGAAGGTGCGGACTTCACGATCGGCGCGCCGATCACGCCGCCGGTGCTGTCCGCGATCGACGCCCTGGCGCGGGAGCTGGAACAGAGACTCCGGCAGGAATCCGCGTGACGCGCCGGTCCTGGACCCGGACGGCCGGGCACGGTCTTTCGGCCCTGTCCCAGGGAACAGCGACCCTACCTCCGGGCATCCGTTTCGGGCGAGTCTGACCAGATGAAGCGGATCGCCCTGCTGGCAGGCACGCTCGGCGCCCTGATCGCCGGAGGTGTGCTCCACCTTCTCGGAGCCGGCCCCGCCGGTGACGCGCTCTGGGCGGCCGGCACCGTCCTGGCGCTCGGCCCCGCCGTCTGGTGGGTGGCCTCCTCCCTGCGCGCCGGCCGCCTCGGCGTCGACGCGATCGCGGTGCTCGCCCTCGCCGGTGCGCTCGCCGTACGCGAGTTCCTCGCGGGAGTGCTGATCGCCGTGATGCTGACGGGCGGCAGGGTCCTGGAGGACTACGCCCTGCGCCGGGCACGCCGCGATCTGACCGCCCTGTACGAGCGGGCGCCGCGGTCCGCTCGGCGCTACGAGGAGGGCGTCCCCCGCCTGATCGCAGCGGAGGAGGTGCGCCGGGGGGATCGGCTGCTGGTGCCCGGCGGCGAGCTGGTGCCGGTCGACGGCGTCGTCGAGTCCGGCACCGCGCTGCTGGACGAGTCCGCGCTCACCGGCGAGTCGCTGCCGGTCGAGCACCGGGTGGGCGAAAGCGTCGCCGGCGGAGTGGTCAACGCCGGGCAGCCGTTCGACATGCGTGCCACGGCGACGGCCGGCGACAGCGCCTACGCGGGTGTGGTGCGGCTGGCCCAGGAGACGGAGGCGGGCTCCGCCCCGGTCGTCCGGCTCGCGGACCGGTTCGCCGCCTGGTTCCTGCCGGCCACGCTCCTGCCGGCCGGAGGCGCGTGGCTGATGTCGGGCGAGCCGGTGCGGGCGGTGGCCGTGCTCGTCGTGGCGACCCCCTGCCCGTTGCTGCTGGCCGCTCCCGCGGCCATCGCCTCCGGCCTGTCTCGCACCGCCCGGCGAGGGGTCCTGGTGAAGGGCGGTGGCGCGCTGGAGACCCTGGGCAGGGCGCGGACACTCGTCCTCGACAAGACCGGCACGCTCACCGAGGGCCGCCCGCAGGTGATGGACGTGGTGGCCGCCCCCGGCGGAAACCCGGACGAGGTCCTGCGGCTGGCCGCCGCGGTCGACCAGATGTCCTCTCACGTGCTGGCCGCCGCGATCGTGCGCGCGGCGCGCGGGCGGCGGCTGGCCCTGCCCGCCCCCGAGGACGTGTCCGAGGTGCCGGGCACGGGCACGTCGGCGCTGGTCGAGGGGCGCCGCGTCAGCGTGGGCAAGGCCACGGGCGCGAGGTCCTCTCCCTGGGAGGACGCCCAGCGCGCACGCGCCGCCCTCGACGGCGCCATGACCGTCTGGATCACGGTGGACGGTCAGGTGAGCGGCGTGATCCTGCTGCGTGACGCGGTCCGCGGGGATGCGGGCCGCACGCTGCGGCGGCTGCGGGCCGCCGGCATCGAGCGGATCGTGATGCTCACCGGCGACCGGGCGGAAGTGGCCGAGACCGTCGCCGGCGTGCTGGGAATCGACCGCGTGCTGGCCGAGCAGACCCCGGCGGCCAAGGTCGAGCGGGTGCGGGAAGAGGCGCGGCGGGCGACGACCATGATGGTGGGCGACGGGATCAACGACGCGCCGGCGCTGGCCGCGGCCGACATCGGTGTGGCGATGGGAGCCCGCGGCGCGGCCGCCTCCGCTCAGGTGGCCGACGTGGTGCTGACCGCCGACCGGCTCGACCGGCTCGCGGACGCGATGGACGTGGCACGCCGCACGCGGCGGATCGCCGTCCAGAGCGCGGGGGCCGGAATGGCGCTGTCCCTGCTCGCCATGGCCGTCGCCGCGGCGGGCGCGCTGCCGCCCAGCGCCGGCGCCGTGCTTCAGGAGGCCATCGACGTCACGGTGATCCTCAACGCCCTTCGCGCGCTGCGCCCGATCCGGGGGACCCGGCTGCCCCTTGACCGGCCGACATCCGAGTTGCTGCGCCGTTTCGAGCGAGAACACGCCGATCTGCGCCGGTCGCTCGAACGCATCCGTGACGTGGCCGACCGCCTGGGCCGGCGCGACCCCCGCGAAGCGCTGGCGGACCTCCGTGACGTCCACGCGTTCCTGACTTGCGATCTCCTGCCGCACGAGCACGACGAGGAGGCGCGGCTGTATCCGGCCATGACGCGGCTCCTGCGCGACCCGGAGGCAACGGTCACCATGAGCAGGGCCCACGCCGAGATCGACAAGCTCGTCCGCCGGTTGGGCCGTCACCTCGGCCTCGCCGCCGACGACGGTCCGCGCCCGGAACAACTCGACGACCTGCGGGCCTGCCTGTACGGCCTGTACGCCGTGCTGACCCTTCACTTCGCTCAGGAGGAGGAGGCCTATTTCTCCCTCGCCTCCAGCTCTCCGTGATGGCGCCTAACCGCCAGGCAGGGTGGTGCGTGACCGGGTGCGTGCGCGACGGCGTCTCCATCGCCACATCTCGTCGACACCCCACACGACGAAGGGGAAGGGCACGAGGAGCACGAGCTGAGCCGGCTCGGGCGGCGCCGTGCCGAAAACGGCGCGGAACGGCGGCACGAGGACGATCACGGCGGCGAAGACGATCTCGAACGCGATCCCCCACAGCAGCAGCCGGTTGCTGGTCACGCCGATGGCCCGCAGGGACGCCGTGTGGGTGCGTGCGGCGAAGGCGGTGCCGATCTGGCAGACCACGATGCCCAGGAAGGTCATGGTGGTGGCCTGCTGCCAGGTGTGGTGCAGCGCCGAGCCGGGTCCCGTGGCCGCGCCCGGATGCCAGCGGCCCAGCAGGAGCGTGCCGAAGAAGGCTCCGAGCACCAGAGCCGCCGACACTCCGCCGAGCACGCCCCAGGCACGGGCCAGCATGGCGCCCTGGATCACCCCCTCGGATCGGCGCCGGGGCGGGCGGTTCATCAGGCCGGGTTCGGCGGGTTCGCGGCCCAGGGCGATCGCGGGCAGGGTTTCGGTGCCCAGGTCGATCGCGAGGAGCTGGAGCACGGTGAGCGGCAGCGGGATCGAAGTGGAACTGCCGCCGCCGCTCGCCGTCGTGGTCGCTCCCCCCGAGTGAGACGCTCATCCGGAGCAGGGCGATCTCGGTCGGGTCCCCCGTCTCGGCCGGTTCGAGAGCGGCGTTGTTGCAGCGGGCGGCCGCCTCTGCCAGCGCTCTCAGCGGCGGCGAAGACGACACACCGGCCCACTTTCCGCCGGTGTTCCGGATCGGGCCGGCGCTGGTCCAGACGTCGGTCACGCTCATCCGGTTGAGCGTGAGGGTACCGGTCTTGTCCGTGCAGATCACGGTGGTGGAGCCGAGAGTCTCCACGGCGCTCAGCCGCTTGACCACCGCACCACCGCGGGCCAGCGCCCTGACCCCGACGGCCAGGGCGAGGGTGATGGTGGGCAGCAGTCCCTCGGGGACGTTCGCGACCAGCAGGCCGACGGCGAAGTTGAACGCGTCGGCCAGCGGGAGGCGTGCCACCAGGGCGGCGACGGGCATGACGACCGCGCCGGCCGTGACCGCGACGATCGCGATCAACCAGGCGACCCGTTTGACCTGAAGTTCCAGCGGCGACTCGTCCCTGCCGACGCGCTGGGAGAGCGCGGCTATCCTGCCCAGCTCCGTGTGCATGCCGGTGGCATATACCAGCGCCCGGGCCTGCCCTCCCGTGCATGTCGTGCCGCTGAACAGCAGGTCTCGCGCCTGGAGCAGCGGTCCGGTGCGATCGTCGAAGTCGGCGGACCTGTACGCGGTCAACGATTCGCCGGTCAGCGTCGACAGGTCGATCTCCACCGCGCCGTCGAGCATCCGGGCGTCGGCCGACACCCGGTCACCCTCCTCGACGACCAGCACATCACCCGGCACGAGCCCGATGGCGTCGATCACCTGAAGCCGGCCGTCCCTGACGACCTTGGCCTTGGCCGGCAGGTAGCGGGCCAGTGTCTCAACGGCGTGCTCGGCCTGCTGCTCCTGCGCGAAGGCCAGGAGCGCGTTCAGGACGATCACCGAGATGATCGCGATGGCTAGCGGAGCCGTGTGCGCCACCATCGCCAGACCCGCGGCCGCCCACAGCAGCAACGCCAGCGGATGGGTGAACTGGCGGCCGAGCTCTTTCGCCCGGTTCCCCCGCGCCTTCCTGACCAGCTGGTTCGGCCCGTACACCATAAGGCGACGTGCCGCTTCTCTGGAGGACAGCCCACTGGGGCGCGTCCGCAGGTCACGGAACAGCCGGACGACGGGTTCCCGCGGGTCCGACGGTCGGCCTTCGGTGTCCGACATCGGCAAACCACCCTCAGATTCGCCCTGGTTCGTGCTGCCCGTCCCCGCTCCCGCCGGGCTCCGCGGTGACCCTTCGGCGGCGACCGCGATCTCGTGCTTCGCCGCGGCGCATCCCGTCCGTGCGCAGGGCGTCGCACAGCAGCACGGTGAGCACGGCCGCGGCCACGGCCATCGCCCAGCCGAGCGGCGGCAGCGGCACCAGGGCCAGCGGAGCCCCGAGCACCGGCACCGCCGTCACAAGGACCTGCAGGAGCAGCGTGGCCGACACGGCCGCCGCCACCGCCCGGCCGTGCCACCAGCCCCGCTCGAACGTCCGCCGCCGCGCCCTGACCACGTACGCGAGGGTCAGGCGGGCGAAGACCAGGGCGAGCACGGCCTGGGTGCGCACCTGCTCGTCGCTCCAGCCGAGCCGCCTGGCCGTCTCCACGATGGCGAACACCAGCACCGCGACGACCACCGAGCGCACGAGGATGCGGCGCAGCACCCGCCACGACAGCAGCCCGTCGCCGCGCGGGCGCAGGGCGAGCGGGTCGCCCGCAGGCCGGTCCACACCCAGCGCGATCGCCGGGATGCCGTCCAGGACCAGGTTGATCCACAGCAGGTGCACCGGCAGCAGCGGCACGACCAGGTCGGGCCAGACGAGCAGGCCGGTCAGGACGATGAGGATCTCCGCGAGGTTGCCGGCGAGCAGGTAGCCGATCATCGAGGCGACGTTGTGGCGCAGGCGGCGGCCCTCCCGCACGCCGGTCACGATCGTGCCGAGCTCGCCGTTGGTCACCACGACGGCGGCGGCCTCGCGGGCGACGTCCGTGCCCTCCTCTCCGGCCATGGCCACGCCGACGTCCGCGTGGCGCAGCGCCGGGGCGTCGTTCACGCCGTCGCCGGTCATCGCCACCACTTCGCCGCGTTCCTTCAGGGCCCGCACGAGGTCGAGCTTGACCTCCGGGTCCACCCGCGCCACGACGGCGGCCTCGGGCAGCCGCGCCCGGCCGCCGTCCCCCTCGATCGCCGCGCCGGTGACGAGCGGCTCGGGGTCGATCCCGACCTCCCTGGCGACGGCGCGGGCGGTCTCCGCGTGGTCGCCGGTCACCATCACGACCCGGATGCCGGCGCCCCGGCAGTCGGCCACGGCCTGGCGGGCCGAGGCCCGGATCTCGTCCTGGAGCGCGACCAGGCCGACCGGGCGCAGCCCGGTGGCGTCGAGGTCGCCCGTGCGTCCCTCCGCCAGCGCGAGCACCCGCAGCCCCCGCCGGGCCAGCTCCGGCACGGCCTCCGCCAGCCGATCGGTCTGCCCCCCGGGCGCGCAGCGGGCCAGCACCACCTCCGGCGCCCCCTTGACCGTCAGCAGCGGCGGCCCGCCGTCCAGCGCGGTGACCACGGCCATCGACCGGGTCTCGGCGTCGAAGGGCCGCGCGTCGAGCCGGGTCTCCGCGGGCGGGAGCCGTACGCCGTGCCGGGCGGCGGCCTCGGCCAGCGCCACGTCGACCGCGTCGCCCACCCCGTCGCGGGCGTCGTTGCAGCGCAGCGCGGCCCGCCACAGATCGGCGCCCGGAACGGCGATGTGGTCGGCGACGGTCAGGTGGCCGGTGGTGAGCGTGCCGGTCTTGTCGGTGGCGATGACGGTGGTGGCGCCCAGGGCCTCCATCGCCGGCAGCCTGCGTACGATCACTCCGAGGCGGGCCATCCGCTGCGCGGCCATGGCGAGCGCGGTGGTGACGGCGGCGGCCATGCTCTCGGGCACCGCGGCGATGGCCAGCGCCACCCCGGCCAGGATGATGTCGATCAGGGTGGCCTCGCCACGGCTCACCCGGGTCAGCCCGATGAGGACCATGAGCGTTCCCGCCGCGACCGCCAGCAGGCCGATGCGCCGCGACACCTGGCCGAGCTCGATCTCCAGCGGCCCCTTGCCCCCGCCGCCGAGGGCGGTGGCGATGCGCCCCACCTCGGTGCCGGATCCCGTACGCAGCACCTCGGCCGTGCCCGAGCCGCGCACGACGAGCGTGCCGGAGAAGATCTCGCCGGTGCGGTCGCCCAGCGGCACGTGCGGGCCCGCCGCGCCGCCCGCGCGCTTGTCGGCCGACAGCGACTCCCCCGTCAGCAGCGCCTCGTCCACCGCGAGCGCGCTGGTTTCGACCAGCCGGGCGTCGGCGGGGACCCTGTCCCCGGCCGCGACGGTGACGATGTCGCCCGGCACGACCTCGGCCGCCGGGATCCGGCGTGCGACGTCGCCGCGTACGACGGTCGCCATCGGCGCGGTGAGGGTGTGCAGGGCCCGCACGGCCTTGTCGGCCTTGGTCTCCTGGGCGACCCCGATCACGACGTTCACCAGGAGGATGGCCAGGATCGCCGCGCCCTCGGGCACCTCGCCGAGCACGAGGAGCGTGACCAGCCCGGCGACGAGCAGCAGGACGGACATGGGGTCCGCGAGCTGGCGGGCGGCCCGCACGAGCAGGTTGGGCGGCTTCGGCTGGGGGATCTCGTTGGGTCCGTGCTCGGCCAGGCGGCGCGCGGCCTCTTCCTCGGTCAGCCCGGACAGGGTCCGCACAGCGGGTTCCATGCCCCCAGCAGATCATCCGGGCCGCGGCGGCGGCTCCGGGCGAAAGCCACCGGCCCGGAGGACCTTCGGCCCCGGCCTTTCATGCCGGTGGCTGGAAGCCGCCGATCCGCTGTTCGAGCAGTTCGGCCAGCCGCAGCGGGGTGCGGTCTTCGAACATCGGGCCGATGAGCTGCACTCCCACCGGCAGGCCCTCGGGCGACCGGCCGGCCGGTACGGCGGTGGCGGGCAGGCCGGGCATGGTGGCCAGGCCGGCCCAGACGAGCTGGTCGAAGTACGGGTGTTCGACGCCGTCGATGTCGATGAGCCGTTCCAGCGGATTGGGGTGGTGGTCGTGCGGGAACGCGGGCGTCGGCGTGATCGGGCACACCACGACGTCGAACTCGGCGAACAGCCGCCGCCAGCCGTGGCGGTGGACCTCGCGGCGGTGGTTCGTCTCCAGCCATTCGCGGTGGCTGAACAGCATGGCGCGCAACCGTACGGCGCTGAGACTCCCGTCGTCCGGGCTCAGCTCGTCGGCGCGGGCCCGCAGCTGGTCGAGCGATTCGAGGGGAAAACGCGCGACGGTGCCCGAGACCAGCAGCTGCATGTAGAGCGTCGCGGCTTCGGCCAGATCGGGCAGCACCGGGCTGTGCCGTTCGACGCGGGCGCCGCCGTCGGCCAGCGCGGCGGCCACCCGCTCCACGCCCGACCGCACGGCGGCCCCGGTCGGAAGCAGCGGATGCTCGTCGATGACCAGGACCCGGAAATCCCCGAGCCGCTCGTGGCGGGCGGGCGGCAGCGCCAGACGGTGCGCCACGCCGTACGTCAGCGGGTCGGGCCCCGCCATGACGTCGAGCAGGAGCGTCAGGTCGCGGGCCGTGCGCGCCATCGGACCGACGACGGCCAGGTCGAGATCGACCGGCCAGGCCGGCTCGCCCGGCGGGACCATGCCGCGGATGGCCGCCAGCCCGAGCGTCGGCTTGTGCGCGTAGACGCCGCAGAAGTGCGCGGGGGTGCGCAGCGAGCCGGCGAGGTCGGAGCCGATGGACAGCGCCCCGAACCCGCACGCCAGGGCCGCCGCCGACCCGCCGGAGGATCCGCCCGGCGTGCGACCGGGATCCCAGGGGTTGGCAGTGGTGCCGTAGATCTCGTTGAAGGTCTGGATGTCCTGCAGCCCCAGCGGCACGTTGGTCTTGCCGAGCACCACCGCGCCCGCGGCCTTGAGCCGCGATACCTGCACCGCGTCCTCGGCCGGCACGAAGTCCCGGTGCTGCGGCATGCCCCAGGTCGTGGGCAGCCCGGCGATGTCGAACGATTCTTTGACCGTCACCGGGATGCCGAGCAGCGGCCGGTCCTCCCCACGTGCGCGGGCCCGGTCGGCGTCGCGCGCGGCGGCCCGCGCACGGTCGAAGTCCGGCACGCAGACGGCGTTGATCGCCTTGTCGTCCCGCTCGATGCGGGCGATCGCCTCGTCGGTCAGTTCCACCGAGCTCACGTCACCGGCACGCAATGCGGCCGCGAGGTCTTCGGCCGATTGATAACTCCATTCCATGAACGCGACTCTAATCGCCTGCCGTAAACGCTCGCCTCCGCATGGTCGCCCGCATTCACCGGAGAAAACGAAACGGCCATGCGCTCGTTATGCCGCCGAAGACGCTTCGCCCCAGGTCGGCGGGGCTATCGGCAGATCGGCTCCATTGGCAAGGGCATGGCAAGGGCATGAATTCCGCTTCGGCGCAACGAGATGGACATCTCACTTCTCGTCGTGCGGATCAGGCTGCCGGCTATTCATTCGGCCGATGGCCATGGCGAGCGAGAATTGTCAAACGCTCAATTGCCGCCGAGGGCGGCCGGGCGGAGGACGCAGAACTCGTTGCCCTCGGGGTCGGCCAGCACCGTCCACGGCACGTCGCCCTGCCCCACGTCGGCGGGCGTCGCCCCGAGATCCTGCAACCGCGCGACCAGCTCCGCCTGATGGGCCGCGGAGCTGGTGGCGAGATCCAGGTGCACGCGATATCTCACCGTCTCGGGGTCCGGTACGGCGACGACGTCGACGCACACGGCGGCAGGGTCCGGCCAGGTGAAGTTCAGGGGTTCGACGTTGGTCACCCCGGGCCCCTCACTGGAGACACCCCAGCCGAGCGCGTCCGCCCAGAACCGGCCGAGCGCCGCGTCGTCCCGGGCCTTGAAGTTCACCTGTACGAGTCGTAGCGGCATGCCGCCCACCCTAGGGCAGGCCGATATGCCGGAATGATCCGTACGTATTCGGCTCAACGGGTGACAGCGGAGGCCGGGTCAGGGCTGGGTGGCGAGGACGGTCACCGGGTCGCCGACCTTGATCTCGCCATAGTCGCGAGGGATGAAGCGGACACCGAACCAGGTCTTGCCGTCCCAGCGGCGATGACGGGCCAGCGTACGGATAGGTTCCTTGCCCTTCTCCAAGGTGGTGGGGTCGTAGGTGGGCACGGCGCAGCGGTCGCAGAGCTCGGACATGCGGAAGCGGAGGGCGCCGATGCGGATCTCGCGCCAGGTGTCCTCGACATAGGGCGGAAAGCCGTCCACGACGAGGCTGGGGCGGAAGCGGGCCATGTCGAGAGGGGCGGGCGCCTCCTCCTGACGTTCCAGGGCGCCCTCGGCGATCCAGTCGTCGAGCTGACGGAGGGAGGAACGGGAGGTCAGCAGGAAGGGGGCGTCCCCGGCGAAGCTGACGACGTCGCCCGGCAGGCCGCCGTGGGAGGCCGGTACGGCGCAGCGGCGGGGATCGTCGAGCCAGACGAGGCGCGCGGGCTTGCCCAGCAGGCGGGTGAACCAGTCATGGGCCTCCTGATGGGCGAGGACCACCGTGTCCACCTCCACGAAGTGGACGGGGACGCGTTCACCGGTGGCCGGAGGGACCTTCAGCTCCGGCATGCCGGGAGCCTCGAGAAGGAGGCCGCCCTCGGCGGTGGGGGTCGCCACGACGGAGAGCATCCGCGGGTTCTCCCCGACCCAGTGCAGGTTGCCCGATTCGTCCACCACGGCCCACCGGCGGTCCCCCGCCAGCCCCCACGGCTCCACGATCGCCGAATCAACAATCCACCCAGAAACCGACTTAACCGGATATCTACGGATCTCGGCCAGCTCCACACCGTCAGCGTACTTCCGAGGATCACTTCTCGATAGCCACGAAATTCGGCCGCTTCCCCTGCCGATGGGCCGAAGGCCACCCGGCACGACGGGGGTGCGGTTTTACCCCCGCTCTACCCCGACCGGGCGCCCGTTTTGCGAACATGTCGGGAAGACGTATCCGTATGGGTGTTTTCCCCCTGCCAACCCCACGACCTGCGCAGGCAGTCTGGGAGTCTCTTGAAGACCGCGTGACAGCGAGGGGGAATCCATCATGTGCCGGCACCACACGCCGTGCCTGCCGGCGGCCGTTCCCGACCGCGACGAGGCCCGCGTGATCGTGCCCGGCCTCCGGCAGGGATGGGACACGCCGAACGACGGCGGCGGGCCCTGGGCCAACGGACAGAGCATCCCCACCCACAAGGCAGCGGGGTGTGCAGCGTGAGCGTGATCTACTCTCCTCTCGGCAGCGGGCCGATGCCGGCGTCGTACGGCCGCGAACCGGGCGGCGGCCTGGGGCGCCGTCACTCTTCCATGCGTGACCGCTGGGAGACGCTGTGGCGCCGGGTCGGCGACCTGGCGATACAGCTCGTGGACGGCGCCGACCTCGAGGAGGCGTCGTGGCGGTTGCCCGCACGGCCGGCATCGTGCGGCCGGGCCCGCCGCCTGATCCGCAAGCAGCTGAGCGCCTGGGGCATGGAACATGTGTCCGACGAGGCGGAGCTCCTGGTGAGCGAGCTGGTCGCGAACGTGCTGCGTCACACGTGCTGCGACGATCTCACCCTGAGGATCTCGACGGTGAACGGGCTGTTGCGCTGCGAGGTCGAGGACTGCAACGAGGGGATCCCCAGGATGCGCTGGCCCGCCCCGGACGACGAGAGCGGCAGAGGACTGTACATATTGGACTCGCTTGCCTGCTGCTGGGGCACCGACCGCACCCGCAGCGGCAAGATCATGTGGTTCGAGCTGCCGTCCTATGCCGGCCGCTGACGGCCGGTGCGCTCCCGGCAGGAGGACAGGTGCGAGCCGCCGTGACGGCGGAGAGCGCGATGTGCCGGCCTCAGCCCTACCGCCGGGGCCTGAGCGGGCCGTCCGCACCTGTCCCGAAAGAGGAACGGCGCGACCGGCCGAGCAGGGCCGGGTGCGAGCACAGGACTGGATCCGGGCACAGGGCCACCCCCCGACTGGAGCGGTCATGTTGACATGATCGGGAAGGACGAGATGGGAAGGCTACATATCGACGTCGGTTACAAGCCGCCCCACGCGGTGTTCGCTCTCAACGGGGAGCTCGACATGGCCACCGCCCCATACCTGGACGACGTGTTCACGCGGGAATACGAGGCGGGCCACCGGAAGGTGATCCTCGACGTGGGGAGTCTCACCTTCTGCGACTCGTACGGCCTGCGGACGATGCTGCGCCTGCAGGACCGGTGCGCCGCGGACGGCGGCCGCCTGGTGCTGGCCCAGTCGCGCGGGATGCTGGCGCGGGTGCTGAACCTGACCGGTCTCGAACGCGCGCTCGTCCAGTTCGACACCGTGGAGCGGGCCACGGCCGAGTGCTGATCCCCGCTCCCGAGCGGCTGCGCCGCTAACGGCCGATCTTGTCCAGCTCGGCGACGTCCTCGTCGGAGAGCGAGAGCCCGGCGCCCGCGACGTTCTCGCGCAGGTGCGTCACCGACGAGGTGCCGGCGATCAGCAGGATGTTCGGCGACCGCTGGAGCAGCCAGGCCAGGGCGACCGACATCGGCGTCGCGCCCAGTCCGCCGGCCACCGCCGACAGCGCCGAGGACTGCAGGGGGCTGAAGCCGCCGAGCGGGAAGAAGGGCACGTAGGCGATGCCCTCGCCGGCGAGCTCGTCGATCAGCTCGTCGTCGTGCCGGTGGGCGAGGTTGTACATGTTCTGCACGCAGACGATCGGCGCGATCGTCCGCGCCTCGGCGACCTGCTCGGCCGTCGCGTTGCTGACTCCGAGGTGGCGGATCAGGCCCTGCCTCTGGAGCTCGGCGAGCGTCTCGAAGGGCTCGGCGAGCGAGCCGGGCCGGGGTCCCCGGGCGTCGCCGAGCCGGAGGTTGACCAGGTCGAGCACATCGAGGCCGAGGGTTTCGAGGTTCTCGTGTACGGCGCGGCGCAGGTCGTCGGGCCGCCGGGCCGGGGGCCAGCCGCCGTGCTCGTCGCGGGTCGCGCCGACCTTGGTCGCGATGTGCAGCGATTCCGGATAGGGGTGCAGCGCCTCGCGGATCAGCTGGTTGGTGACGCGCGGTCCGTAGGCGGCGGCGGTGTCGATGTGGGTGATCCCGAGCTCGACGGCCTCGCGGAGGACGGCGAGGGCGCCGTCGCGGTCGGCGGGCGGGCCCATGACCCCGGGGCCGGCGAGCTGCATGGCGCCGTAGCCGAACCGGGTGACGGTCAGGTCGCCCAGGGTCCAGGTGCCGCCGGGGATCGGGAGCGTGCTCATGCCTCTGTCCTTCGTATCGTGCTAGGTGGTGCCTGTCGGTTCGCTGCATCAGTATTAGGGTGCAACTTACCGAGAGGAAGTAGGCACTTCAGAGTGCGTAAGGCACCCCGGATCGAAGGAGCGGCCGATGGCGACGATGACGGCGGCACAGAAGAGGGCCCAGGCCAAGGCGGAATACGACGCCTTCCTCGCGGCGTGCCCCAGCCGCAGACTGCTCGACCGGATCTCCGACAAGTGGGTCGCGCTGATCCTGGCCGCGCTGGGCAGCGGCGGCGGCTCGCCTCAGCCGGACGCCGGCTGCGCCGGCGAGCCCCGGTCGATGCGCTACTCGGAGCTGGCGCGCCGGCTGGCCGGCGTCAGCCAGAAGATGCTCACCCAGACGCTGCGTTCCCTGGAGCGTGACGGCCTGGTCACCCGCACCGCGACGCCGACCGTGCCCGTCACGGTCTGCTACGAGCTGACCGACCTCGGTCTCTCCCTGTACGAGATGGTGCGCGGCCTGAAGACCTGGGCCGAGACGCACATGGACGACGTGCTCGCCAGCCGCGCGGCGTACGACGCCCGCACCCACTGACGCCCGGCGACGGCCGTCGCGCCGCGCACGCGGGACGCGGCGGCCACCCGGGCGCCTTCTGCGATCACCCGCTCACCTTCCGCAGGAACTCGCTCACGTTGACCGCGGTCCTGCCGATCTTCTCTTCGAGCGTGAGCGATTCCGGCATCCGCCCGCCGGGCCCGACGTCCTTCTTGCCCCGCAGATAGAGGGAGCAGGCCAGGTCGGTGCAGATGTAGGCGCCCACCGAGTTGCCGCCGCCCCCGGCGCGGCGCGCGGTCATCAGCGACACGCCGTCACCGGTGTGCGTGGTCAGGCAGAGCGAGCACATGCTGCGCCGTACATGTCCGGCGTTCGGGGCGGCCCGGCGCAGCGCCACCCCCACCAGCCGGTCGCCCTGCTCGGCGACCAGGTACGCGCGACCTGGTGAGGAGGGGTCCTGCCAGCCCAGGAAGTCCAGGTCGTCCCAGGGCCGCGCGTCCAGATCCCTGGGGACGGCAAGGCGCTTGACCTCGCCCTTTGTGCAGTTGACGAACGATGCGCGGATCTCGCGCTCGGCGATCGGCCTCATAGGCAAAAACCTATCGGCAGCCGAATTTCGGGGCAAACCATTAAGTTTTTTCCTAGGAACCCTAGGAAGCCCACGCCAGGCGAATCGTTCGACCCACTAACGAATGTGTTATCGTTCGAAAGTGAAACGTTCAAAACACTAACGTTTGCTGGGCGAACGAACCCCCCTGGAGTCGAAAACCATGATCAAGCCGTTCCGCATCGCCATCCCCCAGGCCGACCTCGACGACCTGACCGACCGGCTCGCCCGCACCCGCCGGCCGAGCGGCGGTACGACATCCGGCACTGGTCGGAGTTCGAGCGCGGCGGCCACTTCGCCGCGATGGAGGTGCCCGAGCTGCTCGCCGGGGACGTGCGGGACTTCTTCCTCACCCTGCTCGACAAGACCCTGCTCGACAAGCGCCTGCTCGACAAGCGCCTGCTCGACAAGCCCGAGAGCCGGGTCCCGGACGCGTGATCGTCACGGGACCCCGGGCACGATGGGTCGGGATGCGTCACGGGAGCCGGTCGCGGCGGCGGGTCAGCGACGCGATCTCGGCGCTGTTCCCCGCCAGGCCGATGGCCGTGTCGTAGGCCGCGCGCGCCTCACGACCACGGCCCAGCCGGCGCAGCAGATCGGCACGGGTGGCGTGGTATGCGTGATAACCGGCCAACCGGGCCTCAAGCCGGTCGACGGCCGCCAGCGCCACCTCCGGGCCGTCGAGCTCGGCGACCGCGACGGCCCGGTTGAGCGCGACGACCGGCGAGGGATCGATGCGGACGAGCTGGTCATAGAGGGCGAGGACCTGCGACCAGTCGGTGTCGCGCATGTCACGGGCGGAGGTGTGCACGGCGTTGATCGCCGCGAGGATCTGGTAGCGGCCCGGGGCCACCCCGGCGGCGGCAGCGGCGAGGCGCTCGCGCACCAGCCGGTGCCCCTCGGCGATCAGCGCCGTATCCCAGGCCCCGCGGTCCTGCTCGTCGAGGGCGACCAGGTCACCGCCGGCCGAGACCCGGGCGGGACGGCGGGCCTCGGTCAGGAGCATCAGCGCCAGCAGCCCGGCCACCTCACCGTCATCGGGCAGCAGCACCCGGATCAGGCGGGTGAGCCGGATCGCCTCGGCGGTCAGCTCCTGCCGTACGGGATCGGCGCCGGGGCCGGTGGACAGGTAGCCCTCGTTGAACACGAGATAGAGGACGGCGAGGACGCCGGAGACGCGCGCCGGGAGGTCCTCCGCCGACGGCATTCGATAGGGGATGCG
The DNA here is from genome assembly GCF_036186745.1 of Microbispora hainanensis. Lineage (NCBI taxonomy): Bacteria > Bacillati > Actinomycetota > Actinomycetes > Streptosporangiales > Streptosporangiaceae > Microbispora > Microbispora hainanensis. Next base: position 6,433,384 of record NZ_CP108086.1, read on the forward strand.
CGCCGCCTTGATCTTGGCCTTCGCCCGGGTGATCCGCTGCCCCATGGCGCTCTCGGCCACCAGGAACGCACGGGCGATCTCGGGCATGGTCAGCCCGGCGACCATGCGCAGCGTCAGCGCCACGCGGGCCTCCATGGCCAGTGCGGGGTGACAGCAGGTGAAGATCAGCCGGAGCCGGTCGTCGTCGATGACGCCGACCGGCTCGGGCGGGTCGTCGTCGTGGACCATCCGCGCCTCCCTGTGCTTGTCGTCGCGTTTGCTCTCGCGGCGGATCCGGTCGATGGCCTTGCGGGCGGCGGTGGTGGTCAGCCAGGCGCCGGGGTTGGGCGGCACGCCGTCGGCCGGCCACCGCTCGACGGCGGTCGCGAACGCCTCGGCGGCCGCCTCCTCGGCGATGTCGAGGTCGCTGAAGCGCCTGGTCAGGGCGGCGACCACCCGTGCCCATTCCGTACGGTGGGCCTGGGTGATCGCCTCGCGTACGTCGATCCTGTTCACAGGAACGGCCGCACCTCGACTTTCCGGTTGCAGGCTTTCGACCCCTCGGCCGCCAGCCTGAGCGCCACGTCGAGGTCGGCGGCCTCGACGATCCAGAAACCGGCGAGGAACTCCTTCGACTCCAGGAAGGGCCCGTCGGTGACCATCGCCGCCCCGTCCCGGTTGTCGACCACGGTGGCCGTGCCGGGCGAGGCGAGGCCGCCGGCGAAAACCCAGTGGCCCTCGGTCTGGAGCCGGTCGTTGAACACGTCGATCGCGGCGTCCTCCTCCGGGGTGGCGAGGCCGGGGCGGTCGTGGATCACGGAGAACAGGTACCGCATCTGAAGATCATCTCCTGTGGCATCGGGGCTGGGAGGGCGTACGGGTCGGGGACGTCACGGTGTCGCGTACTGCGGGCGCCCCGCCGGGCGGTAGACCTGGATCGTCACACCCTTGGCGTCGGCGCGCGACTCGATCAGGTCGAGCGCGAGGTCCGGGCCGGCGTCCGGGAACAGCCGCACGCCCTGGCCGACGATGACGGGAACGACGATCAGCGTCATCTCGTCGACCAGGTCGTGCTCCAGCAGCCACCGGGTCAGGATGCCGCTGCCGTGCACCTGCAGTTCACCTCCCGGCCTGGCCTTCAGGCCGGCGACGGCGGTCGCGAGGTCGCCGGGCAGGACGGTGGTGCCCGGCCACGCCGGTTCGGTGAGCGTGGCCGACGCGACGTACTTCGGCCGGGTGTTCAACGCCCGCACGACGGGCTCCCAGCCGGGGGCGTCCTCGACCGTCATGGTCCCCCACGACCCGGCGAACAACTCGTAGGTCCGCCGCCCGAACAGGAACGCGTCGGCGCGCTGGTAGGTCTCCTTGATGTACGCGTGGGTCTCCTCGTCGCCCTTGCCCAGGGCCCATCCGCCGCGCTCGAATCCGTTCCTGAGGTCCTCGTCCGACGCGCCGCCGTTCCCCTGCATCACTCCGTCGAGGGTCACCTGGGTCATGGTCGTCAGCTTCATGGTCGCGTTTCCTTCTCTGGGCGCCGCTGGGCGCCGCCCTTGTGGGCGGCCTCACCCCTGCTACGAACGCCTCCGCCTCGATCCGACACCGCCTCGCGGACTTTCTCGCGAAAACGCCGGATGCAGGGGACGGGCGCAGGGGGTGACGGTTCGAGTGCGAAGCGTTACCATTCGATGACCGAGCGTTGAAGTAAGCCCCGCCAAGGAGCGTCGCGAAGAGGGCTCCGGCCCGGCTGGAAGAGCATCTTCATCGTCTGGTGACCCCGGCTCCGCCCCGTCCCGCCCCCGGCACCGTCCAGGGGCGGGACGTTTCGCGTGACGCCAGGACCCCGGAAACTCCGGTGCGGGCCGTCGGCGCCGGCTGGCAGACTGCGCGGATGACCACATGGGATCCGAAGAACGACCTGCACCGCTATCTGCAAACCGCCCGCGACGCTCTGCTGTGGAAGCTCGACGGGCTCTCCGAATATGAGATCCGCCGCCCGCTGACGCCCACCGGAACCAATCTCCTTGGGCTCGTCAAACACCTCGCGGGGGTGGAGGCGGGCTACTTCGGCGAGGTCTTCGGGCGGCCGTTCGGCGAACCGATGCCGTGGATGGAGGACGACTCCGAGGACAACGCGGACATGTGGGCCACAGAGGACGAGTCGCGTGACGACATCATCGGCCTGTACCGCCGGGTGTGGCAGCACGCGGACGCCACGATCGCCGCGCTGGCGATCGACGCGACCGGCCGTGTGCCGTGGTGGCCGGACGAGCGGAGCGAGGCGACGCTGCACCAGGTCCTGGTGCACGTGATCGCCGAGCTCAACCGGCACGTCGGCCACGCCGACATCGTCAGGGAGCTCATCGACGGAGCCGCCGGGCTGCGGGACGGCGGTCTCAACCTGCCCTCCGGCGATCAGAAGTGGTGGGAGGACTACCGGAACCGGCTGGAGGAGACGGCACGGCGAGCCGCCCAGGCCTGATCGCTTCCGGGCCGCTCAAACGCGCCGTTCAACGCACACGCGGTTCGAACAATGCCCTTCGGATCGCGCCGGTCGGGCCTCGTTGTTCGAGCGGCGATGTCGGGGCCGTCGGAGAAACCGGCCGGAAGTACGGTCGCGGGCGGCCGGAACCATGCTTCCGGCCGATAACGGCGAAGGGCCGCCGTCCGCAGGATGAGGGCTCATGCACCGTGAGAACACCTCCTCCCCCGCCGTACGCCTCCGGCCCGGCGAGGGCGGCCACGCCACCACCTCGGCGGGCCGCCCGCGGATCGCCGCGCTCGACGTCGTGCGCGGGTTCGCCCTGTGCGGCATCCTGCTCGCCAACGTCCAGCCGATCGCCGCGACCGGCGCGTTCACCGCGACGTCCGATCCCGGGGGCGCTGAGGCCGCCTGGCTGGGCCTGCTCGTCGAGCAGCGCTTCTTCCCGATCTTCTCCCTGCTCTTCGGCGTCGGGTTCTCGCTGCTGCTGGACTCCGCGGCCGCCCGCACCGCCCGCCCGCGCGTGGTCCTGCTGCGCCGGCTCCTGGTGCTGCTCGCGCTCGGCGTGGCGCACTTCGTGCTGCTGTGGCACGGCGACATCCTGAGCACCTACGCCGCCATCGGCCTGCTGGTGCTGCTGCCCTCGACCTGGCTGCCCCGCCTGGCCGTCGCCGCCCTGGCCCCCGTGTTCGTCGCCGTGTCGCTGCTCATCGGAGGCGACCGGCTCGTCCTGATCGCGGGGCTGTTCCTGCTGGGCTCGGCACTGGTCCGCTATGGCATGATCGACCGGCTGGAGCGGTCGGCGCGGGTGCCGGCCGTGCTCGCCTTGGTCCTGGCCGCCGCCGCGGCGCCCGTGCTGTGGCTCCAGACCCGGTCCGACTCGGTGAGCCGCGCCTTCAGCATCTCGCTGGCCGGGGCCGGGCTGCTGATCGCCGGGGTGTACGTCTGCGTCCTGCTGGTCGCGCTCAGGACCCCGCTGCGGCCGGTTCTGCAAACGGTGTTCGCGCCGCTCGGGCGGATGGCGCTGACGAACTACCTGTCCGCGACGGTCCTGGTGCTGGTGGCGAGCCTCGCTTTCGAGGGTCCGCCGCACACCTGGCCGGGCTCGACCGTGCTCCTGATCGCCGGCGTCATCCTCGCCGTCCAGTGGGTGTGGTCCACCCTGTGGCTGCGCCGCTATCGGCAGGGCCCGCTGGAGTGGCTGTGGCGCTGGGCCACCTGGGCCCGCCGCCCGCCCCTGCGCCGCGGGTAGGCGGCGCGTCACGGGGAGACCGGCCCCCGCCTTTCCCGGCCCCGCCTTTCCAGCCCCTGCCTTCGGGGCCCGGCACTTCGGGGCCCGGCCCTTCCAGCCCCCGTCTTTCCCGGCCGTGCCTTCCTGCCCCTGCCGTCCGAGCCCGGGGTGTGAGGGTGCGCGTACGGGCTGGTGTAGGGTGCCGGTCACGGCGGCGACGACGCGAGGAGGTGAGCCCCATTTCCGCTGAACAGGTCGGGTGCTCCCTTCTCCCCATGCGTTCGGTCGCGTAGAGGCAGGCGACCGCGGGAGCGCCCTCGGCACATCGAAAGGCTCTCCCTTGTCCCTGTCCTTCTCCCCCGCTCTTCCCCCGATCGTGGCCCGGCTGCGGGCCGCCGGATGCGTGTTCGCCGAGGACGAGGCCCGTCTGCTGGTCTCCGCCGCGCGTACGCCCGCCGAGCTCGATGACATGGTGGACCAGCGCGCCCGCGGCCTGCCTCTGGAGCACGTCGTCGGGTGGGCCGAGTTCTGCGGTCTTCGGGTGGCCGTCGATCGGGGGGTCTTCGTGCCCCGGCCGCGCAGCGAGTTCCTGGTGCGCCAGGCCGCCGCACTGGCCCGGCCTGGCGCGGTCGTCGTCGACCTGTGCTGTGGCTCGGGCGCGCTCGGCGCGGCGCTGGCCGCCGCCGTCGGGCCGGTCGAGCTGCATGCCGTGGACGTCGATCCCGCCGCCGTACGCTGCGCCCGCCGCAACCTCGCCGCGCTGACCGGAGGTGGAGTGTACGAGGGCGACCTGTACGCGGCCCTGCCCGCCGCCCTGCGGGGCCGGGTGGACGTGCTGCTCGCCAGCCCGCCGTACGTGCCCACCGGCGCGATCGGGCTGCTGCCGCCGGAGGCGCGCGTGCACGAGCCGCAGGTCGCGCTCGACGGCGGCGCGGACGGGCTCGACATCGTGCGGCGGGTCGTCGAAGGGGCGGACGGCTGGCTCGCGCCGGGTGGCCACCTGCTGGTGGAGACCAGCGAGGCCCAGGCCCGCAAGACCGCGGACGCCGTCGCCCGCGCGGGGCTCGCCGCCCGCCTGACGTACGACGAGGAACTGGACGCGACCACCGTGATCGGCACCAGGCCCGGCCCCATCAGCCCCACCGGCCCCGCCGGCTGAGTGGCCACGGCGGCGGAAACCGGTTGATCGGCTCCGGGGCCCTCGTCCGGGCCCCAGGGGAGGAGAAGGAGCTCATCCGTGACCGACACGACGTCCCTGCTGCTGGAACGCCTGCACGCGGCCGGGCTGACCGACGTCGCCGCCGTCGAGCCCGCCACCGGTGGCCTCGCCGCGACGGCGGGGCTCGCGCGCCGCGGCGACGGCACGCCGGTGTTCGTGAAGGCGTTCGGCGAGCCGCCGTCGGACGACGTCTTCGCCGCGGAGGCCGAAGGGCTCACCGTGCTGCGCGAGGCGGGTGGCGTCGCCACGCCCGAGGTCGTCCTCGCGGGCCGCGACCTGCTCGTGCTGTCCGTGCTGCGGCCCCGGCCGGGCACCAGGGCCTTCTGGGAGCGGTTCGCGCACACGCTCGCCCGCCTGCACACAACCACACGGCACCCGCGGTTCGGGTGGCACCGGGACAACTGGCTGGGCCGTCGCCGCCAGGTCAACACCTGGGACGACGACGGGTTCGAGTTCTTCGCCCGGCACCGCCTGCTGCGCTGGCTCGGCGAGCCGCGCGTACGGCAGGCGCTCGACGGCGCGGACCGGGCGGCGCTGGAGCGGCTGTGCGCCCGGCTGCCCGAGCTGCTGCCGGTCAGGCCCGCTTGCCTGACGCACGGCGACCTGTGGGCCCAGAACGTCATGGCCACTCCCGACGGGCGGCCCGCGCTGATCGACCCGGCCGTGTCGTACACGTGGGCCGAGGTCGACCTGGCCCACATCTGGACGACGGCGCCACCGCCCGAGGCACAGGTGTTCTTCGAGCTGTACGCCGAGCTGACCGGGCTCGACCGCGACTGGCGCGACCGCATGCCGATCATCCAGTTGCGCCAGCACCTGGCGGTGATCGCCCAGTTCGACCCCGACTGGGGCGCCGCCGACCTGGTGCGGGCCACGCTCGCCCCGTTCCGGCGCCGGCTCTGAGCCGTCTGCCAGAGCCTGTGACGCGGAGTCTAGGTGTTAGGAGGCCGTAAGGATCAGCGAATCAGGCGTGCTCAGCCGGTGACGTAGTCGTGCAGGCGGGCCGACCCTTCGAGCATGGCGACGGCCGTGGCGGCCAGGGCCGCTTCACGCTCGGCGAGGGCGGCGCGCAGCGCCTCGGTGCTGCCGGTGCGGCGCAGGCCGTCGAGCACGTCCCCGATCCGCGCCAGCGGATAACGCCCCTGCCGCAGCATGTGGATCATGCGGGCGTCGCGGACCTCGGCCGGGCCGTACCACCGATAGCCGGTGCCGGGCTCGCGCTGCGGCGTCAGCAGCCCGGCGGACTCCCACACCCGCAGCGCCGAGGTGCGTACGCCGAGGAGGGCGGCCACCTCACCGATGCGCAGAGCGGACTGCGGCGCGGCCGGGCCGCCGGGATCCTGCCCGGCCACCGCTTCGAGCGCCTCCCCCGTCGCCCGCAGGGCGAGCCGCTGCTGGTGCAGCGCGGCGTGGCAGGCGTCCACGAGGGCGAGCGCGCCCGTCAGGTCGCCGTCGTGCACCGCCAGCATGATCGAACGGGCGGCCTCCCAGCCGTACCCCTTGGCCAGCGCCCGGTAGGCGAGCAGGGCGTCGCGGTGCCGCGTGTCGAACCTGCGGTAGCCGGCGGCCGTCCGCTCGGCGGGCGGGAGGATTCCCGCGTCGGCGTAGTTGCGGATCTGCTGGGTGGAGACCCCCGCCTCCCGGGCCAGGTCGACGGGGCGCAGCGCCCTGTGACTCACCTGTGGACTCACCGGGCTTGAGGCTTCGGGTCGCATCCGCTCATCGTAATCGGCTGCGAGTCTCAAGCCGTTCGCGTCAGGTGAGGGCCCGGCGCAGGGCGTAGACGGCGACGCCTGCCGCCAGCACGGCGGCCCCGGAGACCACCGACGACAGCGGCAGGGCGAAGGCCAGGACCAGGCACCCGGCCAGGCCGATGACGGGCACCGCCCGCGGCGGCCGTCCCTCATCCGGGCCGAGGGTCCAGGCACTGGCGTTGGCGATGGCGTAGTAGACCAGCACGCCGAAGGAGGAGAACCCGATCGCGCCGCGCAGGTCCGCGGTCGCGGCCAGGATCGCCACGACCGCGCCGACGGCCAGCTCGGCGCGGTGCGGCACCCCGAATCGCGGATGCACGGCGGCGAGGGCGTGCGGCAGGTGCCGGTCGCGGGCCATGGCCAGCGTGGTGCGCGACACCCCGAGGATCAGCGCGAGCAGCGAGCCGGTCGCGGCGACCGCGGCGCCCGCCTGTACGACCGGGGCCAGGCCGGGAAGCCCGGCCTCCCGCACGACGGCGGCCAGGGGCGCGACCGCCTCGCCCAGCCGGGCGCCGCCCAGCACGCTGAGCGCGGCCACCGCGACCGCCGCGTAGACGACCAGGGTGAGCCCGAGCGCGAGCGGGATCGCGCGGGGGATGATCCGCGCCGGGTCGCGCACCTCCTCGCCGAGGGTGGCGATGCGGGCATACCCGGCGAAGGCGAAGAACAGCAGGCCCGCCGCCTGCAGCACCCCGCCGGTGGTGGCGTCGGCGCCGACGTCCAGCCGCCCCGGGTCCGCGGCGGCGGAGGTGAGACCTGCGACCACCACGGCGGCCAGCACCGCGAGGACGACCCCGACGATGACGCGGGTGAGCCAGGCGCTCTTGTGGATCCCCGCGTAGTTCACCGCGGTCAGCGCCACCACGGCCGCCACCGCCACCGCGTGGGCCTGCTCCGGCCACACGTAGGAGCCGACGGTCAGCGCCATCGCCGCGCACGAGGCGATCTTGCCGACGACGAACGCCCACCCCGCCAGGTAGCCCCAGAAGTCCCCCAGCCGCTCCCGCCCGTACACGTACGTGCCGCCGGAGGCGGGATAACGCGCGGCCAGCCGGGCCGAGGAGGTCGCGTTGCAGTAGGCGACCACCGCGGCGGCGGCCAGCCCGAGCAGCAGCCCGGACCCGGCCGCCCGCGCCGCCGGAGCCAGGGCGGCGAAGACCCCCGCGCCGATCATCGACCCCAGCCCGATCATCACGGCGTCGGCCAGGCCCAGGCGGCGCTTCAGCGGTCCCTCCATGCTCACCACAGGTCCCGGTGGAGGCGGGCGTCGCGTCTCAGGGCCACAGGCGGTGCCGGGCCCAGGCGTCGTCCTGCCGGGTGTAGCGCAGGCGGGTGTGCCGGCGGTCGCGGTCGGCCTGCCAGAACTCGACCTCGTCCGCGCGCACGCCGTACACGGTCCATCCCGGCGCGACCACCCCGGGATCGGCCTCGATCGCGGCGTGCGCCGCGCGGAGGGCCGCGTCGAGGTCGGCGGGGTCGTCGAGCACCTGCGACTGACGGCCGGTCAGCGCGTCGGCCCGCGCACCGGGCGAACGCGCGAGGAAGTCGGCCGCGCCGCGCTCGGCGTCCGCAGGCCCGGCCGCGCCCCGCACCCGGATCTGCCGGCCCTGCTCGGGCCAGTGGAAGCACAACGCGGCGTACGGCGTGGCGGCCAGCTCCCGGCCCTTGCGGCTGCCCGCGCCGGTCGCGAAATACCAGGTGCCGTCCGGCGCGAGGTCCTTGCAGATCAACACGCGGGAGGACGGCCGTCCCTCGGCGTCGGCGGTGGCCAGCGACATCGCGTGCGGTTCACGCACCCCGGCCTCGACGGCCGAGGTCAGCCACTCCACGAACAGGGCGACCGGGTCGGACGGCGCGGCGTCGACGTCGAACTCCGGCAGTTCGGTGTCGAAGACCGCAAGCCCCCGCAGCAGATCACGAATCGAACCCACCACAAGACTCTCCGTCATGATCACTCCTCCACTCCGCGTCCGCTGACGAGCGTCCGCTGACGAGGCGGCGCCTCGGCGACGTTCCATTGGATCATCCCCGGCCCGGTCGCTCGTCAGCCGGGTCGCCGACCTCCCTGCCCGACGGCTCCACCCAGGCGGCGCGCACCAGCCGGGCGTCGTGATCGTCCAGCACCACGGTGCCGGACAGCTCGATGCGCGCGGGCTCGGCGTAGTAGTCGTCAGCTGGAACAGGGTGAACATCGTCACCGTCACCCCGGCCACGACCAGCGCCATCGCGGGCAGCGTACGCCGGAACAGGGCGCCTGCCGCGGTGCCCAGCGCGAACGCGTACAGCCACCACGCCGCCGGATCCACCCCGACCATGTTGAACACGCCGATGTTGCCGAACGTCGAGTCGGCCCCCGATCTGAACACCGGCCGCCACAGGCTGACCATGAGCGACAGCAGCAGCCCGCCCGCCACGACCGCCGCCCCCAGGATCGGCAGCTTGACCGCCAGCCACCGCCCTACGGGCACCGCCTGGGTCCAGGCCAGGCGGTGGGTGCCGCGCTCGTACTCCCGGCCGAGCAGCGGTGCGCCCCAGAACGCCCCGATCAGCGCGGGGGCCACCAGCGGCATCCAGCCGAACACCGAGTAGACCGCGTCGTAGCGGCGCTCCAGTGCCGCCGCCAGGTCTCCGCAGGCCACGGCGGGCCCGGGGCAGCCGGGCGGGGCGTGCTCGGATATGTACCCGGATCGCCTCCACGGCCGACCCCAGCAGCAGCATCCCCAGCAGCGCCAGGAGGGCCGCCGTCACGAGGATCTGCGCCCGGTGCTGACGCCAGGTCACCCAGATCACGCGCCCACCCCCGTCAGCTTGGGCAGTGCCGCCGACTCGGGGCTGCGCAGGTAGCCCATGACGAGCTCCTCCAGCCCCGGCCTGCGCGCCTGGTGGCGGGGATCGAGCGGGGGTGTGCCCCTGACCAGCATGCTGACCTGCCTGCCGGTGCGGCTCGCGCTCACCACCTGCGCTCCCGGGATCGGCGCGTCGTCCGGCCCGGTGACCACGAGATGCCCGTCGAGCAGCTCCTCGATGTCGCCGCTGACCTGCAGCCGGCCCGCGTTGAGCACGATCAGCCAGTCGCACGTCTCCTCCAGGTCGGAGACGACGTGGGAGGACAGCAGTACGGTCAGCCCCCGCTCGGCCACCTCCGCCATGATCGAACGCATCACGTCGTGGCGGGCCAGGGGGTCGAGGTTCGCCAGCGGCTCGTCCAGCACGACCAGGTCGGGCAGGCCCGCCAGTGCAAGGGTCACCGCCACCTGCGCCCGCTGGCCGCCCGACAGCCTGCCCACCTTCCGCCGCAGCGGGATGCCCGGCCCCGCGAGCCGCGCGGCGGCGGCCTCTCCGTCCCAGCGCCGGTTCATGCGGCGGCCGAAGGCGAGCATGTCGGCGACGGTGAAGCCGTCGTACAGCGGCTTGTCCTGTGCCACGAACGCCACCTCGCCGGCGACGCGGACGCCGCCCAGCGCGGGCCGCAGCAGGCCGACGGCCGCGTGCATGAGGGTGGTCCAGCCCGGCCGCGCGGGCCTCGCGCACCCACGCCTCCAGGCCGCGTCGCAGCCGGGTGTGGTCGGCGAGGGTCGGGCCCGCGATGCCCTGCCGGACGAACGTCCCCATCCCCGGCCGTCCCTCGACAAGACCTTCGCGCTCCAGCTCCCGGTAGGCCTTGAGCACCGTGTTGGGGTTGATGGCCAGGCTCTCGACCACCTCGCGAGCGGTCGGCAGCTGGTCGCCGGGCCGCAGCACACCCAGCCGCAGCGCCTGTTTCACCTGGTGGACGAGTCGCTCGTCAGGTGGCGCTCGTCAGGTGGCGTCACCCAGGCGGGCGGCGCGGGCGTACAGGTAGCGGCGGCGCGGCAGCGTGGCCGCCCGCCGGGCCGCCGCCAGGTAGGCCTCGCGGGCCGTCGCCCGCTGCCCGGCCATCTCCAGCAGGTGCGCGCGCACCGCGGGCAGGCGGTGGTCGCGGGCGAGCCGTTCGTCGTCCTCCAGCCCGTCGAGCAGGTCGAGCCCCGCGCGCGGGCCCCGGCTCATCGCCACCGCCACCGCGTGGTTCAGCAGCGTCACCGGGTTGTCCGACATCCCCGCCAGCACCTCGTACAGCGCCGCGATCTGCGGCCAGTCGGTCGCCTCCGCGCTCGGCGCCTCGTCGTGCAGGGCGGCGATCGCCGCCTGCACCTGGTAGGGCCCGGGCGCACCCCGCGACAGCGCCGCCTCGACCAGCTTCGCGCCCTCGGCGATGCCGGCGGCGTCCCACAGGGCGCGGTCCTGCTCGGCCATCGGGATCGGCGTGCCGTCGGGGGCGGTACGCGCGGCGCGGCGGGCGTCGGTGAGCAGCATCAGCGCGAGCAGCCCGGCCGTCTCGCCGTCGTCCGGCAGCAGCCGGTGGACCAGGCGGGCCAGCCGGATCGCCTCGGCCGTCAGGTCCTCCCGGCCGAGCCCGGTCTCCCCGGCGTACCCCTCGGTGAAGATCAGGTAGAGCACGTGGAGCACGGCGCGCAGCCGCGCGTCGCGGTCGGGCTCGGCGGGCATGCCGAACGGCAGGCCGCTGTCCCTGATGCGCTGCTTCGCCCGGGTGATGCGCCGCGTCATCGTCGCCTCCGGCACCAGGAACGCCCGGGCGATCTGCGCGGTGGTCAGGCCGCCGACCGCGCGGAGGGTCAGGGCGATCTGCGACGCGGGCGACAGCGCGGGATGGCAGCACAGGAACAGCAGGATCAGCGTGTCGTCGGCCCCGGCCGCCGACGGAGCGTCCGCGGCGGGAGCGAGCCGCCACTCCGGAAGCGCCCGCCTGCCCGCGGTGTCCTCCCGCTCGCGCCGGGCCTGCTCGGCGCGCAGCAGGTCGGTGAGCCTGCGGGCGGCGACGGTGACGAGCCAGCCCATCGGGTTGTCCGGCAGGCCGTCCTGCGGCCAGCGGACGGCGGCGGCCAGCAGCGCCTCCTGCACGGCGTCCTCGGCGGCGTCGAAGTGACCGTAGCGGCGCACGACCGCGCCGAGGACCCGCGGCGCCAGGCGGCGCAGCAGGTCCTCGGTCTCGCCGTCAGGCGTCGTCACAGCTCCGGCTCGGCCTGCCACTCGTCGATCGGGCGGATGTCCACATACCAGTCGCGGGCCACCGCGCTCTCGGGATGGGGAGTGTTCGCCAGGCGCGCGGCGATCTGCGTGGCCCGGTCGAAGCTGTCGCACTCGACGATCGTGTAGCCGGCCAGGACCTCCTCGGTCTCGGCGTACGGGCCGTCGGTGACGACGGGGACGCCCTCACGCAGCCGGATCCTGCGGGCGTGGACGGGGGCGGTCAGGCCCTGGGCATCGACGAACTCCCCCGACTTCACCAGCTCCTCGTTCCACTCGCCCATGAACGCGTGCATGGCCGCGGCCTCCTCGGCCGACCAGGCGGGCCCGTCGCCCGGCCGTCCCGCCAGGGCGTCGTAGTCCTGCTGCGAGCCGTACAGCATGATCATGTATTTCACCGTTCGCTCCTCTCCGGCGGGCGTCCTGCGCACCGCTTCGTCAGGGACGTCGAAGCCGGCCCCCGGATCCGGACACACCCCCGGGAAGAAAGATGTCCGGCCGCTGTGCCGGAGCGTCCGCGGGCCCTGTCAAGGCAGGGAGCATGGGGAAAGTTTCACACGCGGGTGCCCGGGATGTGCCCCGGATCAGCGCGTACGTCCCCGCTGATTCGTGCGCGGAGGTCACCGTGCCGCTCGACCACCGCCGTCCCCACGGCCGGACGATCACGATCACCATCTCGCGGCTGCCCGCGACCGACCCCGCCCGGCGGCGCGGCGTGCTGCTCACCACCGGAGGCGGTCCCGGGGGGCCGGGCGTGCCGCATCACCGGCACGCTCCCGCCCGCCGACGTCGCCTGCTGACCCCACCGGCCCCGGCCGCTCTCGGGAAATAGGCTGAACACCGTGCAGCGCCGCAAGCGGACGTACCTGATCATGATGGCCACGTGTCTCACGCTGTTCGTCCTGGCCGGAACGGTCGTGCGGGAGATCTCGCCCGTGGCCGCCCTGGTGATGTCCGCGGTGGCGCTGGTGATCCCGCCGTTCGCCGTCATCATCGCCAACCGCAACAACCGGCGCGAGTGAATCAGCGGGTGAGCAGGGCGCGCAGGGCCCCGGCGACGCCCGCCGGGTCCTCCTCCGCCATGAAGTGCCCGCTCGCGACCGTCGTGTGCACCAGGTCGGGGGCCCAGGCGCCCCACGGCGCCCCGGCGTCGTAGCCGAGGGCGGTCCCCCAGTCCTGCTGGAGCACGGTCACCGGCATCCGCAGCCGGTTGCCCGCCTCCCGGTCCGCCCGGTCGTGCTCCACGTCGATCCCCGCCGACGCGCGGTAGTCCGCCACTATCGAGGGCACCGCCGTACGGCAGGCGTCCAGATAGGCGGCGCGTACGCCATCGGGGATCGCCGCACGGTCGAGGGTCCAGACGTCGAGGAAGTGGCCGAAGAAGGCGTCGGCGCTCGCGCCGATCATCCGCTCGGGCAGGCCGGGCGGCTGGGCCATCAGGTAGAGGTGGAAGCCGACGGCGGCGCCCGCGCCGTGCATCACCTCCCACATGTCCAGCGTCGGCAGCACGTCGAGGCAGGCCAGGTGGCTGATCGCGGCCGGGTGGTCGAGCCCGGCGCGGAAGGCGACGAGCGCGCCGCGCGCTGGAGCCCGACCGGCCGCCCCGCACCCCCGCGCGGCTGCTGGTCACCGAGGGACCGGGGTACGCGCTGCGGGCCACCCCGGACGGGGTGGACGCCTGGCGCTTCGAACAGGCGGTGGCCGCCGCCGCGGACCTGCCCCCCGACGACGCGCTCGCCCGGCTGGAGGAGGCGCTGGGGTGGTGGCGCGGCCCCGCCTACGCGGAGTTCGCCGACCAGGACTGGGCCCGTGCCGAACGCTCCCGCCTGGGCGAACTGCGGCTGCACGCGGTCGAACGGCATGCGCAGGCCCGGCTGGACCTGGGGCGGGCGGCCTGCGGGCGGCGCGCGAGCACCGCGTGGCCGCCGTCGAGGCGGCCGAGGAACTCGGCGACGCGGAGCTGACCGCACGGGTGATCGGCGCCTTCGACGTCCCGGCCATCTGGACCCGGTCCGACGACCCCGCGCAGGTCCAGGCGCAGCGCCCGATACCACGCGGTGAACACGCCCGCCAGGGGCCGCTCGTGCGCCGGCATGCCGGGCGTGGAGCACGGCCTGCTGCCGCTCGCGCTGCTGTGCCTGCGCCTGCGGCACGGGCAGCCCCCGCCCGGCGCCGATCCCGCCGGTGAGCACGTCGACTGGGGGGCCGTACGCGCCGTGGGCCAGGCCCCTGGTGCTGCTGGCGCGCGACCGCCGCGCCGAGGCGGCGGCGGCGCTGCGTGCCGTGCCCGAGCCTCCGCACGACCTGCTGACGGAGGCCCTGTGGTGCCTCGCCGCACGGGCGGCACTCGCGCTGGGCGACCGCACGACGATGGAACGCGCCCACGCCGCGCTGCTGCCCGCGGCGGGCGAACTGGCCGGGGCGGGCAGCGGCATGCTGACACTCGGCCCGGTGGCCGCGCACCTGGACGACCTGCGCGCCCCGCTACGCCGCCCGGCAGGAGCCGCGCCGAGCCGGTCGTGAGCCTGCGTTCCTCTGCGATACCGCCCGGTCGCCGGCGCGTGCGGCGGGCCGGTGGCTACCCGCGCCGGCGGCGGGGGCGCGGACGGCGGGTGGAGGCCCGTTCCGGCGCGGCGGACGGGCCGGCCTGCGTGGCCGGCCAGTGCGCCGGGCGGGTGAGGGCCGGGGGCAGCTTCGTGGCGGCGTCTCCCCTGGCCGCGTTCACCTGGACCTGGGTGAGGAAGACGCTCCCGGTGAGGTCGGCGCCGCCGAGGTCGGCCCCGCGCAGGTCCGCGCCGATGAGGTCCGCGCCCCTCAGGTCCGCTCCGCGCAGATCGGCCCCGATGAGGTAGGCGCCCCTCAGGTTGGCGCCGCGCAGGTCGGCTCCCCGCAGCCGGGCGCCGATGAGGTCGGCTCCCCTGCGGTCGGCGGCGGCACGGCCCCCGGCCGACGCCCGCACCAGGTCGCTCGTCCGCAGCAGCAGCGCGTTGACCTTGTCGCGGTGGGCGGCGACGTCCACGCCCAGCAGGTCGGCGGGGGTGCCCGTGGTCAGGCGTTCGGTCTCCTCGAACGCGGCGCGCAGCTCGGCGTGGATCGGGCGGGTCACCGGCAGGGACATCGCCTCGTCCAGATACCACAGCAGCTCGTGCAGGTGCCGTACGACCGGGAAGACCTCGAACATCTGCGCCGCGATCCCCGGATCGTCGCGCCAGCTACGGCCGAAGGTGACCTGCGAGACCTTCTGCCCCGCCCCGAAGCAGTCGTAGACGGTGCAGCCGGGAAAGCCGCTGTCGCGCAGCCGCGCGTGGATGCCGCAGCGGAAGTCGTCGCTCAGGTTGGGGCACGGCCGCCCGGCGTCCTTGCTGATCGCGAAGTCGGCCGAGGCGGCGAAGGGCAGCGCCACGCAGCACAGCCCGAAGCAGTTCGCGCAGTCGGCCCGCAGGCCGGCCCGTCCCCCGCCGGGGCCGGCCGATGCCGTGGCGCGGGCGTCCCCGTGGTCGTGCGTGTCGGGCACCGTGCCTGATCTCCTCGTGTTCCGTGGGCGCGCGGCCGCTCGCCGTCCCGCTAGAACGTATCCCACCGAACGCACGCGGTGCGCCCGGCGGCCAGCCCCGTGAGGCGGCCGGCCGCCGGGCGCGAGGCACACGGGTCACACGGCCACGCGGCCGCCGTCCACGTGCAGGGTCGTGCCGTGGACGAAGCTCGCCCGTGGCGAGGCCAGGAACACGATGGCCTCGGCGATCTCCTCCGGGCTCGCGGGGCGTCCGGCGGGCCCGGCCTGAGCGAGGTCGTCGAGGTCCCCGCCCATGGGGGCGGTGCCCTCGGTGCGCGTCGGGCCGGGGCTCACCGCGTTGACCCGTACGCCCCGGGGGCCGAACTCCGCCGCCCAGGACTTCGTCAGGAGCACCATCGCGGCCTTGCTCGACCCGTACAGGCCCATGCCGGCGAGGCCGAACTCCGCGACCATCGTGGTCACGTTGACGATCGCGCCGTTGCCGCGGCCGGCCATGGCCGGGGCGAGTTCGGCGACCAGGAAGTAGGGAACTTTGACGTTCAGGTCGAAGACCGCGTCGAAGTCCCGTTCACTGGTCTGGGCCGTGGGCCCGAACGGATAGATCCCGGCGTTGTTCACGAGCACGTCCACGTGCCCGAGCAGCGCGGTCGCGCTCCTCGCCAGAGAACGCGCCGACGCCTCGTCGCGCAGGTCGGCCCGCACGAAGTGGGCCTCGCCGCCGAGAGCGCGGATCTCCTCGACCACTTCCTTGCCCCGCGTCTCGTCTCGGCCGGACAGCACGACCCGGGCGCCGAGCCGGGCCAGCGCCCGGGCGGTCGCCCGCCCGATGCCGCTGGTGCCCCCGGTTATCAGCGCGCCGGTTCCCGACAGTTCTGCGGTCATCGCTTCCACCTCTGCTGATTCACTGATCCTTCCGACCGGTCGCCGAGTGAGGCGACCGGGTGCGCAGGGTGCAAGCTCCGGCCGGGTACGGGAACTTCCGGAACGGTCATAGTGGTGGCCGATGACGGCCATCAGGTGTTCCTCTGGCCGGCTGGGATGATCACCGCGCGCCGTCCGGGTCGGGGAAGCCCGCGATGAAGTCGGCCAGGTCGCGGCGGCGCGAGGTCGCCGGCCAGACCGCCCAGGTGCGCCGGACCAGCGGGTGACCGGCCAGGGGCGACCACGCGACGGCCGGAGGCAGCGGCTGCGGCCACTGCGGCGGCGCCAGTGCGAACCCCCTGCCCGTGCTCACGGCGGCGAGCTTGACCTCCGCGATCAGCTCCTGCCCCTCGGGTGCGGCAGGGCCGAGGTCAAGGCCGTGGCTGCGCAGGATCGCGGTCAGCTCGCCGAACCAGGCGGGGCTGCCGGAACGCGGGAAACCCACCCATTCCAGCCCGGTGAGCTCCTCCAGCCGGATGCCGTCGGGGCCACGCAGCTCGGCGGCCCGGTCGGCCGCGAGGAGCACGCCGAGCCGCTCCCTGGAGACGAGCATCGCGTCGAACTCCTGCCCCGGCGGACGCTCCCTGAGCAGGCCCACGTCGAGCTCACCGGCCTGCAGCGCGGCCAGTTGCGCCGCCGTGGACAGATGACGCGCCTGCACGCGGGTGCCGGGGTGGGCCACGGCGAGCTGCTCCAGCGGCGGGCCGAGCAGGTCGGACGGCACCTCAAGGGGAATCCCCACGCGCAGCACCCCGCCGTCCCCGCTCGCGTACGCGGCCATGGTCCGCAGTGCCCGATCGTGCCGGGCGAGCACGGCGCGCGCCTCGGCGAGCAGCGTCATCCCCGCCTCGGTGGGCCGGACTCCGGCGCTGCCGCGGACCAGCAGCTTCACCCCCAGCCGGCGCTCCAGCATGCCGACGGTCTGGGACAGCGCGGGCTGGCTCAGGTGCAGCCGCCGCGCCGCGGCCGACATGCCGCCCTCTTCGGCCACCACGACGAACGCCCGCAGTTCCCGCAGTTCCATGCCCGCCATTTCACCCTCCCGGGAGCGGCGCGGCGCGAGTGACCGGCGCCTGCCCCCGATCCCCTCGCGGCCGGCCGGGGTCGTCGGCGGTCGTCGGTTCTGTGCCCTCTCCCACGCGAAGCGGTGCCGCATCCGTGTCGTGCGAGCGGCGCATAAACCCGGCACTGGACGATTTGGTCCAGTATGTGGTGGTATGTCGTAATTGTCAAGGTTGCTCCTCCGGCATGCCCCGGCAGGGCCGCTGTGGCCGAAGGTGGGGTTGCACATGGCCGTTCGAGGGCCGGAAAAGGGTTCTGCGAGGCTCACCGCACGCGGCGCGGCCACTCGCCGGCGCATCGTCGAGACCGCCGCGGACCTCATGTTCCGGCAGGGGGTGGCGGCGACGCCCCTCGATCAGGTGGTGGACGCCTGCGGCATCAGCAAGTCGCAGCTCTATCACTACTTCCCGGACAAGGACGCGCTGGTCGCCGAGGTGATCGCGATGCGGGAGCACCTCGTGGTCTCCGCACAGAAACCGCAGCTCGACCAGGTGCGCTCGATGCGAGATCTCGAACAGTGGCGCGATTCGCTGCTGGCGAATCTTCGGGAGCGCGGCATGCCGTACAAGTGCCCGATCGGCTCGCTGGCCAACGAGCTGTCCGGCCGCAGCGACGACGCCCGCCAGTCGCTGGCAGAGATCTTCGGCGCATGGCAGGGGCTGATCGCGGACAGCCTCGCCCGGATGCGGGAGAACGGCGAACTCGATCCCGGGGTGGACCCGGGAGAACTCGCCGTCGGGGTCATCGCCGCCCTGCAGGGGGGCTACCTGCTCGCCGAGACGATGCAGGACGAGCAGCCCTTCATGGTCGCCCTCGACATGGCACTCGACCACGTGAAAGCGCACGTCAAGACCCCTGTCACCGATTTGACACAATCGGATAACTGACCGCAAAGTGGACGCAATCGTCCACTCTGCCTTGGTGGTGGCCCACCGGGGGCGGCAGGAAATGGTGAGGCCGATGCGGTTCCTGCACTCGCTGCAGGCGCGCTACACGACAGCGGCGACGACGCTGTTATTCCTGATCACGGCCTTGGGCGGCGTTAGCCTGGACCTGGCCGTCCGATACAGGATCGAGGACCGGGTGTTCTTCGACGCCGAGCAGGTCGCCGCCCGGTGGAGCGCGCAGGTGCGCAGCGGCACACTGCCGCACCCCGCCTCCGTCTCCGGCGCCATCCACCTGGTCCAGCTGGTGGACGCCCGGGGCAGGATCCTGGTCGCCAGCCCGGACGCGGCGGGGCGGCCGCGGCTGAGCATGCTCCGGCCCCCGGCCGACGACCGGCTCCAACGGCGCGTCGAATGCGCCCCGGGCAGGCCGTGCCTCCTGCTCATGGCCAACCGGGTGTCGCCGGCCCCCGATGCCCCCGTCGTCTACGCCGGGACGGTCGAGCCGCCCCTGTGCGGGACGCACCGCCTCGAATACCTCATCGGAGGGGCCGGGCTCCTCATCGTCCTGTCGGGCGCCCGCCTGATGTGGTGGATCATCGGCCGGGCGC
The DNA here is from genome assembly GCF_036186745.1 of Microbispora hainanensis. Taxonomy (NCBI): domain Bacteria; kingdom Bacillati; phylum Actinomycetota; class Actinomycetes; order Streptosporangiales; family Streptosporangiaceae; genus Microbispora; species Microbispora hainanensis. The sequence goes on from NZ_CP108086.1 coordinate 6,452,102, forward strand.
TGCGCCCCGCCGAGCGCCAGGCCCAGTTCGCCGCCGTCACCTCCCACGAGCTCAGGACACCGATCACCGGGCTGCGGCTGCAACTGGAGGAGGCGCTGATCCACCCTGACCAGGTCAACCCCCGCGACACCATCCGGGGGGCGCTGTCGGCCGCCGGCCGCCTGGAGGCGATCGTGCAGGACCTGCTGGTGATGGCCCGGCTACGCGACGGCCGGGCGGAGCCGCACGAGCCGATCGACCTCGCGGCACTGGTCACCGCAGAGGCGGACACTCACTACGGCGGCACGCCGGTGAAGGTCTGCACGTCCGGGGACGTGTGGGTGCACGGCTCGCGGATCCAGCTGATCCGGCTGGTGGGCAACCTGCTGAGCAACGCGCGGCGGCACGCGGAGACCGGCGTCACGATCGGCGTCGCATCCGCCGACGGCCGGGCGGTCGTCACCGTGACCGACGACGGGAACGGCATCGCGCGCGCCGACCGCGAGCGGATCTTCGAGCGGTTCACCCGCCTGGACGAGGGGCGGTGCCGGGACTCCGGCGGCACCGGGCTGGGGCTCGCGATCTCCCGCGACATCGCCCACGCCCACGGCGGAACGCTGCGGATCGAGGACTCCCCACGCGGAGCACGGTTCGTCCTCCGGCTGCCGCTCCTCGACCGGAAAGCGACCGGCGGGCGGCGTTCCCCCCGTCCCGGGTGGACGGACCACGGCCGGGAGTCCGGACCGGAGCCGGGGCCAGAACCGGAGCCGGGGCCAGAACCGGAACCGGGGCCAGAACCGGAACCGGGGCCGGACCGCTGACGACCCGGTGACCGGCGGCGGGCGCGACCACTCCACTCCACCCGCCACTCCACCCACCGGACCGCCCACCTGGCCGCCCACCTGGCCGTACGTGCCCGTGGCCGGACGTGGCGCTCCCCGGAGACACCTCCGGGAAAAATCTTGAAAAAAATCCGGGAGGCGTGTCGATCCGGGGGCGTCCCGTTCGAGGAGTGGGTGAAGGGCCGGGAGGGACCGGCCCCCTGGGAGCGCGTCGCCGCGCTCTACCGGGTGCTCGCCCACGTCTCGCCCTCCCCCGTGGTCGAGCTCAACCGCGCCGTCGCGGTCGCGATGGCCGGGGACCCCGCCCGCGCCGCCGCCTGCGCGTAGCCCGGCCGGCGCCCAAGGCCCACATCCCAGACAGACCCCCGAGGTCGGCACCCCCGCTTCTTCCGCGAACTCCATTGACAAAGAGAATTTTTACGTACAAGACTGTTTTTGCAATGAGAGACGTCCTGTACCTGGAGCAGATCGAGCAGGCCGAGGCACTGCTCAAACCGCAGCGCATCGAAGTGCTGCGGCAACTGGCCGAGCCGCGCACGTGCACCGAGGTGGCGGCGGTGCTCGACCAGACGCCGCAGCGCGTCTATTACCACGTCAAACGCCTCGTGGAGGCGGGCCTGGTCGAGCAGGTCTCCGAACGGCGGGTGCGCGGCATCACCGAAGGCATCTACCAGGCGAGCGCCCGCTCCTACTGGCTGTCGCCGGGCCTGGTGGGCCGCATCGGCGGGCTGCGCCGGCGCCAGGACGAGCTCAGCCTGGGCTACCTGCTCGACCTCATGGAAGAGGTGCAGGCGGACATCGCCGCCCTCGACCGCACCGCGCCGGAGCTGCCGTCCATCGGCGTGTCCGGCGAGGTGCACGTGTCACCGGAACGACGCCAGGAGTTCCTGGCCGACCTGCGCACCATGCTGCAGGACCTGTTCACCCGCTACGGCGGCGCAGAAGGCGACGCCTTCAAGCTCGTCGTTGCCTGCTATCCCCATCATTTCCGAGGAGACGACCATGACTGAGCCGATGATCATCCGCGTCCGCCTCGCCGCCCCGGTGAAGGAGGTCCGCCACGCGCTGACCGACGCCGCGGCGATGCGGGTGTGGCTGGCCGAGCACGCCGAGTCCGACCTGCCCGGCCGGTACGCGTTCTGGGGCCGCCGTACGCCCGAGGGCGACGCCCCTCACCAGCGCGTCCTGCACGCCGACGACCACACGCTGCGCTTCGCCTGGCTGCTGGACGGCGTGGAGACGACCACCGAGATCACGCTGACGGAGGAGACCCCGGACACGACCGTCCTGGCTCTGTCGCAGACCCACTTCGACTTCCAGGACGTCATCACCGGGGCGAGCATCCGGGGCGTGCTGCAGACCTTCTGGTCGATGGCGCTGTCCAACCTGGCCGACTACCTCGAGGGGCGCGAGATCGGGCCCCAGCCCGACTTCACCTCGGCCGACTTCCGCGGCGAGACCGTCATCGACGCGCCGGTCGAGCAGGTCTTCGACTCCCTGGTCGACTCGGACAAGGCGAGCGACTGGTTCGGCTTCCCCGTCGGCATCGAGCCGCACGTCGGCGGGCGCTTCGCCATGGGCGGCCTGGACGCCGACCCGAGCCCCGCGAAGATCATCGATCTGGTTCCCGGCAAGACCATGGCGACCGACTGGGGACCGGCGGGCGTCGTCACCTGGGAGCTGGAGGACAGCGGCGGCAAGACCCGCCTGACGTTCGTCCAGAGCGGCTTCGACACCGGCAAGCCGCCGTACGCCGCCTGGACCGGCTGGCTCAGCGGCATCGCCGCGCTGCGCCGTTACCATGAGAACCCCGGCAGCCACCGGTTCTGGCTCCCCGCCGAGCCCGCGGCCTGACCGGCCCCGACGACCCCGCCCCCACCAGCCCCGCCCCACCAGCACGGCCCCGCCCTCACACATGAACCGGAGTGTGATCGGTCATGACGGTGACCCCGGACGTCCTCACCTACTACGAGCAGGGCAAGGAGGACGGCAGGCTCCGTACGGGCCGGGGCCGGCTGGAGCTGTGGCGGACGCAGGACGTGCTGCGCCGGGCCCTGCCGTCACCACCCGCCCGGGTGCTCGACATCGGCGGCGGCACCGGGGTGCACGCCGAGTGGCTGGTCGCCGACGGCTACGAGGTCGAACTGCTCGACCCGGTCCCGCTCCACGTCGAGCGGGCCGGGGCCCTGCCGGGCGTGACCGCGCGGCTGGGCGACGCACGCGACCTGCCCCTGCCGGACACGAGCGCCGACGCGGTCCTGCTGCTGGGCCCGCTCTATCACCTGCCCGACCGCGCCGACCGGGTCACCGCCCTGGCCGAGGCGCGCCGCGTGGTGCGCCCCGGCGGGCTGGTGGCCGCCGCCACGATCAGCCGCTACGCGGCCGTGCACGACATGGTCTACCTGGGGGTCTACGAACACGAGCCGCACCGCCGGGCCGCCCGGGAGGCCATGGAGAACGGCCGCCTGCTGGGTCCTGCGCAGGGCTTCCCCGCCTACCTGCACGAGCCCGACGAGGTGCCGGGGGAGTTCGCCGACGCCGGGCTCCCCGGCGCCGAGCGCTACGGCCTGGAGGGCGCCTTCTGGCTGGACGGCGACGTGGACGACTGGCTCGACGACCCCGAGCGCCGCAGGCTCATGCTCGACGCCCAGCGCACGCTCGAACGCGTGCCGTCGCTTCTCGGGGTCAGCGGGCACCTGCTCACTCTCGCCCGCCGTCCGGCGCAGGCTCCTGCTTCGCCTTCGGGCGGGCACGCAGGTGGGCGCGCTCGCCCTGGCTGCCGAACAGGCTGAGGAACTCGACCGCGCCCTCGTCGGCGGCGCCGAACCAGTGCGGCAGCCGGGTGTCGAACTCGGCCGCCTCCCCTGGAGACAGCACCAGATCCCGCTCGCCGAGGACGAGCCGCAGCCGCCCGTTCAGCACGTAGAGCCACTCGTAACCCTCGTGGGTCTTCGGCTCCGGCGACCTCCTGGCGCTGCCCGCCGGGATCACCAGCTTGTACGCCTGGATGCCCCCGGCCCGGCGGGTCAGCGGCAGCATCGTCATCCCGAAGCGGACGACCGGCCGCAGATGGATGCGCGGATCCCCCGTCGGCGGGGCGTCCACGAGCTCGTCGAGCGTGACCCCATGGGCCTTGGCCAGGGGCAGCAGCAGTTCGAGGGTCGGCCGCCGCGCGCCCGACTCCAGCCTCGACAGCGTGCTCACCGAGATGCCGGTCGCCGCCGACAGGTCGGCGAGCGTCGTCTCGCGCTGTTTGCGCAGCGCACGCAGCCGGGGCCCGACCGAGACGAGCGCGTGTTCGAGGTCGTCGTCCACGCACGCCAGATTGCCATAACGGCAACGACACATGCCAAGAGGACCCGAAATGAGACCTCCGTCCATTGTTGGTAGGTTCCTGGGTACCCATTGACTTATCTGAACGGAGGAGCAGCGCCGTGGATGTCGAGCAGACGGTGTTGCCGGGAATCGGGCTTCGGCACGAGTTCACCACGCGCTCGGGACGGCGTATAGGTGTCGTCTCCCACCGCACAGGCCGGCGCGACCTGGTGATCTACGATCCCGATGATCCCGACAGGGCCTGCGAGACGGTGAAACTCAACGACGAGGAGGCGGACGCGCTCGTCGAGCTCCTCGGCGCCCCCCGCATCGTCCAGCGGCTCAACGCCCTGCACCGCGAGGTCGAGGGCCTGGTCAGCGTCCAGCTCCCGATCGCGCCGGGCTCCCCGTACGCCGGCCGGCCCATGGGCGAGGCCCAGGTGCGCACCCGCACCGGAGCCTCCATCGTGGCCGTCGTCCGCGCCGGGCACGTGTTCGCCAGCCCCGCCCCCGACTTCGTCCTCTCCGGGGACGACATCGTGGTCGTGGTGGGCAGCGAGGACAGCACCGCCGCCGTCGCCGACATCTTCGCCAGCGGCTGAGGCAACGCGTGCACAATACGGCGATACTGTTTCTGGAATTCGGCGCCGTCGTCCTCGGACTCGGCATCCTCGGAGCGCTGGCGCTGCGCGTCGGCATCTCCCCCATCCCGCTCTACCTCATCGCGGGCCTGGCCTTCGGCACCGGTGGCATCCTCCCGCTGGCCACCAGCGAGGAGTTCATCGCCACCGGGGCGGAATTAGGCGTCATCCTGCTGCTGCTCACCCTCGGCCTGGAATACAACGCCGACGAGCTCATGACCAGCCTCAAGGGCAACGCCCGCGCCGGTCTGGTCGACCTCGTGCTCAACGCGGCGCCGGGCGCCGCCTGCGCGCTGATCCTCGGCTGGGGACCGGTCGCCGCCGTGGCCATGGCGGGCGTCACCTACGCCACCTCCTCGGGCATCACCGCCAAGGTTCTGTCCGATCTGGGCTGGATCGGTAACCGCGAGACCCCGGTGGTGCTGTCACTGCTGGTCTTCGAAGACCTCACGATGGCGATCTACCTGCCTGTCCTGACCGCCATGCTGGCGGGGCTGAGCCTGTTCGCCGGCGCGGTCACCGTGGCCATCGCGCTCGCCGCGGTGAGCGTGGTCCTGCTGGTCGCGCTGCGCTTCGGCCGCTACATCGAGGCGTTCGTCGCCAGCCCCAACTCCGAGGTCCTCGTGCTCAAGGTGGTCGGGCTGGCGCTGCTGGTCGCCGGGCTGGCCCAGCAGCTGCAGGTGTCGGCCGCGGTCGGGGCGTTCCTCGTCGGCATCGCGCTGTCGGGCGAGCTGGCCGAGGACGCCCAGGCGCTGCTCGCGCCGCTGCGCGATCTGTTCGCCGCGGTCTTCTTCGTGTTCTTCGGCCTGCAGACCGACCCCACCAAGATCCTGCCCGCCGCCGCCCTGGCCGCGGGCCTGGCCCTGGTGACGATGATCACGAAGCTGATGACCGGCATCTACGCGGCCCGCCGCGCCGGCATCGCCCGCGCCGGCCGGGTCCGCGCGGGCATCGCGCTCATCCCCCGCGGTGAGTTCAACATCGTCATCGCCGGTCTGGCGGTCGCCGCCGGAGCCCATCCCGACCTGGGCGCTCTGGCGGCGGCGTACGTCCTGATCCTGGCGGCCTTCGGTCCCCTGGCGGCCCGGCTCGTGCAGCCGCTCCTCGTGCGCGTGGCGAGCCGCGCCTGACACCACCCCCACACTCCCCCCACCGGCCTGCCCCCGCACCATGCGGCGGCAGGCCGGCGCGTTTCCGGCCCCGTACGGGTCTCAGGCCCGCACGGCGCGGCGGGCGACGGACCTGGAGCGGCGTTCCGGCCGCCAGGTCGACACGAGGGCGGCCGCGAGGAGAAGCTCGGCGATGTCCCCGCCGTAGTACATGATCTCCGCGCCGCCCCGGACCTCGGCGACGGGCGCGTGCACGTCCACCCAGAAGCCTCCGTACATCAGCTGCGCGACGACCGCGTGCACGGCGATGGCACAGCCCAGACAGACCAGACGGGCCCGTACGCCCGGCCGGGCCGGCGCGGGGTCGGGACCTGCGATGACGTGCGCGAACAGGCAGCCCGACAGCAGGAAGTGCGCGTGCAGCAGCCAGTGCCCCGCGGGCCGGGCCGTCACGGCGTTGTAGAGCGGGGTGAAATACAGCACCACGAGGCTGCCGGTGGACAGCAGCAGTGCGGTCACCGGATGGGTCGGCAACCGGCCGGCACCGCTGTGCACGACGGCGGACAGCCGCCGCGCGCCCGCGACGGGCATGGCCCGCAGCAGCAGGGTGACCGGCGCGCCCAGCACCAGGGCGAGCGGGGCGTACATGCCGAGGAGCAGATGCTGCACCATGTGGCCGCGGAAGTCGGCATGCGCGAACGACGCGACGGGCGGCAGCAGCGCCGCCGCCGACAGCGCGAGCCCGGTGGCGAAGCAGGCCGTACGCCGCCGGCTCCAGCCCGCGACCGGGTTGCGGCGGCGCGCCCGCCGCGCCAGGCGCAGGTAGACGACCAGGGCGAGAAACAGGGCGAGGAGCAGGGCGAGGAGCAGGGCGAGAAGCGCGGCGTGGTCCGCCGCGTCATGGTGGTTCATCGCGCGACGGCCCTGGCGGGAGGATCGGCCGGGTCGAAGGAGCGGCCGCTGCGCGCGAGCAGGTAGCCCCCGGCGAGCAGCAGCGCGCCCAGGACGAGGAACCCGATGTCCCACCAGAGCTGGTGGGGCCCGCCCCGGACATGATGGATGCCAAGGATGTGGTGGTCCAGGACGCCTTCGACCAGGTTGAAGATCCCCCACCCGGCCAGGATCCACCCCCACAGCACCCGCGAGGTCCACACCCGGCGCCGGTGACGGGTGACCCTGGAGTAGAGGATGGCGAGGCCGGCGAGCACCGCCAGCCAGCACACGGTGTGGAAGACGCCGTCCCACACGGTGTTCATCTCCAGGCCGGAGACGGTGCGCGGGTTGTAGAACCTCACCCCGATGTTGTCGCTGTCGGTGCTGCTCAGCATGTGATGCCACTGCAGGAGCTGGTGCAGCAGGATGCCGTCGGCGAACCCGCCGAGCCCCACCCCGAGCACGATGCCCGGCAGCCGCAGCCCGACCGGCGTCGCACCGGCCCGGGCCTCGCCCGCGGTGGTCGCCATCACCGTGCCTCCGTCCCCCACGCCACTGCGCTGGTTCTCCTGCGCCGGTTCTCCTGTGCGGATCTCCGCGAGGGCAGGTTCCCCGGACGCGAGGGTGTAGTCACGCAGGCACGCGCGGGCCGGCCGCCGGGCCTACCGACTCTTTGACCAGCGCCTCACCCGGCGGTGCGGGCGGCGACGAACGCCTCGATGCCGTCGAGCACGCGCTGCAGGCCGAACTCGAATGCCTGGTCGGGATCGTAGGCCGCGTTGTACGCCTCGCCCGCTGCCGCGCCGACCCGGGCGGCCACCGGGTAACGCCGGGGGTCGAACACCCTGGCCAGATAGGGCGCGTGCGCGTGCCACCACTGCTCGTCGGTGACGCCGGTCTCGCCCGGCGCCTGCGCCGCCTCCACCGCGCCCCGCGCCGCTCCGCTCACATAGCCGTTCAGCAGCGTGACGACCGAGTCCATCTCGAGGTCGTCCAGGCCGATGCCGTCGACGGCCCGCAGCTCGTAGTCGTACTTCGCGATGAGGTTGGGGCCCAACGGCGGCCGGGTGAGCGACGACACCTGCAGCATCCACGGGTGCCGCCGATAAAGCGCCAGGTTCTCCCGCGCGATCAGCTCCAGCCTGCCCCGCCAGCCGCCCGGCACCTCCTCGGGCGCGGGCAGCTCGCCGTACGCGGTGTCGAGCATGACGTCGATCAGCTCCGCCTTGCCGGGGACGTAGGTGTACAGGGACATCGTCCCCACCCCGAGCTGCTCGGCGACCTTGCGCATGGACAGCGCGGCCAGGCCCTCGGCGTCGGCGACCTCGATCGCCGCGCGCACGATCCGGTCGACCCCGATCTCCGGCTTGCCCTTGCGCCCGGTCCGCTCCCCGGTGCGCCACAGCAGGGCCAGACTCCGCGCCGGGTCTCCCTGCGAGCTGTACTCCGTCATCGCCCGCGAATTCTATGCGCAGCGCGACTCCGTATGCTGTACGGTACGCCGTACGGAATATTGGGAGGAAGCGCGATGACGCACGCGATCGCGGCCGACGGGCTGCGCAAGCGATACGGGAACACCCCCGCCCTCGACGGCCTCGACCTGACGGTCGGCGCGGGCACGGTGCACGGCCTGCTCGGGCCGAACGGCGCAGGCAAGACCACCGCCGTCCGCATACTCACCACGCTGCTGCGCCCGGACGGCGGCACGGCCCGCGTCGCCGGCTTCGACGTCGTACGGCAGCCCGCCGACGTGCGCCGCAGCATCGGCCTCGTCGGCCAGCACGCCGCGCTCGACGAGGTCCTCAGCGGCAGGCAGAACCTCGTCATGTTCGGCCGCCTTCACCACCTGCGCCCGACCGCGGCCCGCGTCCGGGCCGACGAACTGCTCGACCGGTTCGGCCTCGCCGACACCGGGACCAAACCGGTCGGGAACTACTCCGGCGGCATGCGCCGCCGCCTCGACCTGGCGGTCGGCATGATCTGCTCCCCTCCGGTGCTGTTCCTCGACGAGCCCACCACCGGCCTGGACCCGCGCGGCCGCACCGAGGTATGGGAGGCCGTCCGCGCCCTCGTCGCCGAGGGCACCACCGTGCTTCTCACCACCCAATACCTGGAGGAGGCCGACCAGCTGGCCTCCCGCGTCTCGGTCGTCGACGCCGGCCGCGTCGTCGCCGAGGGCTCTCCCGACGAGCTGAAGTCCGCGCTCGGCGGCGACCGCCTCGACGTCGTCGTGCGCCACACCGCCGACCTGCCCGCCGCCGCCGCGATCGTCGGCCGAGCGGAGGGCGTCTCGGGTGCGGTCTCGGGTGCGGTCTCGGGTGCGGTCTCGGATGGTGTGTCCGTCGACGTGGACGCCGACACCCGCCGGGTCAGCGCACCCGTACGCGACCGGTCCGCCGCGCTCCCCGAGGTCCTGCGCGCCCTCGACGCCGCGGGCGTCGCCGTCGCCGACATCGCCGTACGCCGGCCCTCCCTGGACGAGGTCTTCCTCCACCTGACCGGCACCAGGAAGGACGCGAGGAAGGAATCCGCCGCATGAGCACGACCGTCACCGCACCCGAGATCCCCCGCACCCCGGCCGCGCGACTGCGCTGGACTCTGGCCGACGGCTGGACCGTCACCCTGCGCGATCTCGGCCACTGGGCCCGCAAACCCGGCCAGGTCGTGGCCGGCCTGCTGTTCCCCGTCATGATCGTGCTGATGTTCGGCTACCTGTTCGGCGGCGGCATGGCCGTACCGGGCGGCGGCGACTACCGCGAATACCTCATGCCCGGCATGTACGCCATGACAATGCTCTTCGGCATCGAGGCCACCTTCACCGCCGTCGCCCGCGACGCCGCCCAGGGCGTCACCGACCGCTTCCGCTCCCTGCCCATCGGCTCGTCCGCCGTCGTCCTCGGCCGCAGCGCCGCGGACATGCTCAACACCGTCCTCGGCCTCGCCGTCATGATCGCCTGCGGCCTGGCCGTCGGCTGGCGCTGGCACGAAGGGCCCGCCCGCGCCGCCCTCGCCATCGGGCTGCTGTTGCTGCTGCGCTTCGCGTTCCTGTGGGTCGGCATCTACCTCGGGCTGACCCTCGGCGGCCCGGAAGCCGTCATGGCCGTCCAGGTCCTCGTCTGGCCCGTCGGCTTCGTGTCCAGCGCCTTCGCCTGGACCGGCACGATGCCCGGCTGGCTCGCCGCCGTCGCCGAATGGAACCCCCTGTCGGCCACCATGGCCGCCACCCGTGGCCTGTTCGGCAACCCCGGAGCGGGCGGCACCACCTGGATCTCCGAGCACGCCGGGGTCATGGCGCTGGTCTGGCCGCTGCTGCTCATCTCGGTCTTCCTCCCGCTGTCGGTCCGCCGCTACCGCCGCCTCGACCACTGACGGCGCTGACGGCGCTGACGGCGCTGACGGCGCCGGAGTGCGGGACTATGAGGCCGGGGGGTGCGCGGCCCGCCGGGTGTGGTGGTCCCGCAGCCGGGTGAGCAGATGCACGAACTGGTCGCGCTCGGCAGGGGTCAGCGGGGCGAGCAGCTCCTCGTGGAGGTCGTCCAGCACCTTGTCGAGGCGGCGCAGGCTCTGCCGCCCCTGCGCGGTGATGGTGATGACGTTGCGGCGGCGGTCGTCGGGATCCGGCATCCGTTCGACGAGACCGCGCTCGGCCAGTTCGTTGAGGACGCCCACCATGTCGCTGCGATAGATACCGGTGCGGCGGCTCAGCGTCGCCTGGCTGCCCGGGCCGAACTCCTCCAGCGAGGCGAGCACCGCGTAGTGCCACTTGCGGGCGTCGACCCGGGCCAGCCCCTCGCCCATCAGCCGGTCCGCCCGCGCCGCCACCATCGCGAGCAGGCGGCTGGCACGTCCGCGCAGCCGCTCCGGCGTCTTCGTCTCACCGTCGTGCGGCATGTCCGCGGCTTCGGCCCTGCTGGTCATGCCGCGATCCTAGCGCCCTTGTGTTAGTCCGGCTAACGATACGGGCCGCCGCCCTCAGCCGCCGGGGCGGAGCGTGGCGGCGATGACGTCCGAACTGTCCGCATGCAGGGCCTGCGCCGCCGTCTGCCCGGTCGCCGCCAGATAGGTGTCGGCAGGCCGGTTGCCCACGGCATACCCGGCGCCTACGGCCGGGGCCGGCAGGATCCGCCGTATGGCCGAGCAGGTGTCAGGAACAGTGATCGACATGGCCGCGAGGCCAGAACCTGACCCGACGTCGGAGTCAAACCCGCGCGCTGTCCACCGAAGCACGCTGCGCTAGCCTGATCGCCATGCTGCGCCGATGGACGCTCCCGATCCTCTTCCTGGCCCTCGGGCTCGCCGCCGCGGCACGGCAGATCGCCCGGGGAGCCCCGGTCGCCGCCGTCACACTGCTCCTGATCTTCCTGGTCGGCGCCGTCCTGCTGTCCCCGCTGATCTTCCCCAGGTCCGTCAGCGCCGCCGAGGCGCTGCGCCGCGCCGCGGCCGACGGCCGGCCCATCGTCTACTGGCGCCCCGGCTGCCGCTACTGCATGCGGCTGCGCACCCGGCTCGGCCGCCACGCCTACCAGATGCACTGGGTCGACATCTGGCGCGACCCGGACGGCGCCGCGGCGGTCCGGGCCGCCACCGGCGGCGACGAGACGGTGCCCACCGTGGTCGTGGCGGGCACGCCGCACGTCAACCCCGACCCTCGATGGGTGCGCGCGCAACTGCCTTGACCAACCTCAGCTTCGGACGGCCACGTTCCAACCTGTGCACCCCGTCCGACCCGCCGTCCAACCCGCGCAGCGTCCGCGCCGCACCCGCGACCAGCACGGCACGCGGCAGGTCCCCACCGGCGGCACACCACTCCGCCACCGCCTCCAGCACCATCGCGCGCACCGTCTCGTCACCCGCCCGCCCCGACGACACCAGCGCCGAACGCAGCGACCGCCACGCCGCCTCGCGATCCCCGAGCTCCGCCCGCACCCGCGCCAGCTCGACATGAACCGTCGACAGGAACTGCCCCGGCACGTCCGCCTGCCCGTCCACCAGCTCCAGCGCCTCCACCAGCAGGCGCTCCGCCTCGCCGAGCTCACCCCGCCGCCGCGCCACCTCCCCGGCGGCCTGCCGCACCCGCGCCGCCGCCAGCCGATCCAGCGTACGGTCGGCCGCCTCGCCGGCCAACACCAGCTCCCGCTCCGCCCCCACCACATCACCCGTACGGGCACGCAACTGGGCCAGCCGCACCCGCAGCATCATCGGGAGGGGCACCACCTCCATCCCGCCGAGCAGCCCCGCCAGCTCCGCCGCCTCCTCCAGCAGCGTCAGCGCCTCCGCCGCGTCCCCCCGATTCTCCGCCACCAGCGACAGCCAGTAGAGCGCCAGGGACAACCCCCACCGCTCCCCCAGCGCGCGGTAGCCCGCCAGCGCCGCACGCAACCACGGCTCGGCCGCCCGCGCCCCCGCCCTGCCGTACTCGAACTCCCCGATGCCGCCCATCAGCAGCCCGGTCGCCCGCGCCCACGGATCCTCGTGATCGCCGAACGCCCGCATCGCCGCCAGCGCCCTGCGCCAGTGATCCACCGCCCCGCCCGAGGGCCTGACCCCCACGATCCAGGCCCACAACGCCACGGGATGGCCCGACTCCTCGACCACGCGCATCGCCTCCGGCGACGCGTACGGCTCATCGGACGCCAGCAGCACGCACAACGCGTGCGGCAGCTCCAGCCCATGCGGCGCGGCCTCGCCCAGCACCGCCCGGATGGCCCGCGCCCACCTCGCCGCCTCGTCGCCCCGCCCCCGCACCGTCCACTCCCACAGCCTGGCCATGAACAGCCGCAGCGACTGCCCCTTCTGCCCGGTCCGTACGGCGTGGCCCAGCGCCGCGTCGAGGTTGCCCCGCTCGGCGTCCAGCATCGCCAGCAGGCGAAGCTGCTCGGCCGTGCGCAACCCGGGCTCGGCCGCCTCCGCCACCTCGACGAAATAGCCCAGATGCCGGTCACGTACGGCCCGCGCCTCGCCCGCCTCCTCCAGCCGCTCGGCCGCGTACGCGCGCACCGTCTCCAGCAGCCGATAACGCACCTGCGCCGCCCGGTCCGCGGTCCCCTCGGGCTCGGCCACGACGACCAGCGACCTGTCCACCAGGCAGGTCACCGTCTCCAGCCCCGCCCCGCACACCCGCAGCGCCGCCTCCGCCGTCGCCCCGCCCGCGAACACCGACAACCGGCGCAGCGCCACGCGCTCCTGCGGCGACAGCAGATCCCAGCTCCACTCGATCACCGCCCGCAGCGACCGATGCCGCGGCCCCGCCGTACGGCCGCCGCGCAGCGCCAGCCGCTCGCCCACCGCCTCGGCGAGCTGCCGCATCGTGAACGACCGCAGCCGGGCCGCAGCCAGCTCGATCGCGAGCGGCAGGCCGTCGAGCTGCCGGCACACCGCGACCACATCGGTCACCACCGAGTCGTCCACCACGAACCCCGGCCGCGCGGCCGACGCCCGCGCCGCGAACAACGCCACCGCGGGGAACTCCAGCGCCCGCGCCGCGTCCACGTCGTCGCCGGGCAACGCCAGCGGCCGCACCGGATGGAGATGCTCGCCGGGAACGTCCAGCGGCTCTCGGCTGGTCGCCAGGATCCGCAGCCCCGGCACCCCCGCGAGCAGCCGCTCCGCCAGCGCCGCCGCGCCGTCCACCACGTGCTCGCAGTTGTCCAGCACGAGCACGAGCTCCCGGCCCGCCAGCGCCTCCACCAGCGCGTCGAGCGGCGACAGGGCCGGCCGCGCGGCGACGTCCCCGTCCCGCTCGGGCGTGGCCGCGGGTACGGTCGCCCGCACGGCGGCCACCACGTCCGCCGCGTCGCCGGCGGCGGCCAGCTCGACCAGCCAGACACCCGAGGCGGCGGCGAGCCCGCCGGCGACCTCCACCGCCAGCCTGGTCTTGCCCGCGCCGCCCGGCCCGGTCAGCGTGACCAGCCGCGCGGCCGACAGCAGGCCCCGCACCCGCGCCACGTCCTCCCGCCGCCCCACCAGGCTCGTCACCGGCGCCGGCACGTTCCCCCGTACGGCAGCCCGTACGGGCTTTTCCGGAGGCGCGTAGCGCAGCGCCTCCAGGTGGGCCGCGCGCAGCTCCGGCCCGGGATCGACGCCCAGCTCGTCAGCCAGCCGCCGCCTGACGCGTTCGAACGCCTCCAGCGCGTCCCCGCGCCGCCCCGCCGCGCACAGTGCCCGCATCAGCAGGGCATGGAACGGCTCGCGCAGCGGATGCGCGGCGACGACCTCCTCCAGCTCCGCCACCAGCGCCCCGGCGGCCGCCGTGTCCACCGCCGTGTCCACCGCCGTGTCCACCGCCGTGTCCACCGCCGTGTCCACCGCCGTGTCCACCGCCGTGTCCACCGCCGTGTCGGCCACGGCGAGGTCGGCCGCCACCCGGGCCTCCAGCGCGCAAAGCCGCAGCTCCTCCAGGCGCGCCGCCGCCACCTGCGCGAACGGCAGGCCGGCCGCGTCGGCGAGCGCCGCACCCCGCCAGAGCGCCAGGGCCGACCGCAGCACGGCCGCGGCACGCCGGGGATCGCGCTCGGCCCGGCCCGCACGCACCAGGCGTTCGAACTCGACGGCGTCTACCTCCTCCGGCGGGACGTCGAGCAGATAACCGGCCGGATGCGACACCACTGTGCCGTGCGAGCCCTCGTGCACTCCCTGGTGTCGCAGCTCACGTCGTAGCCGCGACACCAGGGAATGCAGCGCCGCCACCGGGTTCGCGGGCGGCTCCTCCCACAGGTCCTCGGCCAGACTCTCGGCGGTGACCACCCTGCCGGGTTCCAGAGCGAGCCGGATCAGCAGCACGCGCAGCCGCGCACCTTTGATATCGCCGCCGGTCACCCGCAACGGCCCGAGAATCCCGATTCGCATGGCTCTCTCATTGTCGTTGAGGGTTTTGGTTCGTGGCGTAAATGATCTTGTAGCCGCCCAGCGCCTTTACAATGTAGATTCATAGTAGGATCGGCGTGATGAACACCCCCGCCGTCCCCGAGCGGAACACCCCCGCGCGGCCGGAGCGCGATCCCTACCAGGTGTATCTCGACGCGCTGCAGAGCCCCGAGTCCAAGCGCACGATGAAGGGCTGCCTCGACCGCATCGCCCGCCTCATCACCGGCGACCCGGAGGCGACCGGCGCCGGCCAGCCCTGGGAACTGCTCCGCTACGAGCACACCACCCGGCTGCGGACGCTGATGCGGGAGCAGGGCTGGTCGCCCTCCCACGTCAACAAGCATCTGGTCGCGCTGCGCCGGGTGCTGAAGGAGGCGTGGCGGCTCGGCCTGATGAGCGGCGAGGACTACCAGCGGGCCGCCGACCTGCCCGCCTACAAGCACACCCGCGTCCCGGCGGGACGGCACGTCGAGAACGAGGCGCTGGCTGCCGTGCTGGAGGTGTGCGACGGCGACCCCTCCCCCGCCGGCCGCCGCGACGGCGCGATGCTGGCGGCGCTCTACTCCACCGGCTGCCGCCGCGCCGAGATCGCCGGGCTCACCCTGGCCGACTTCGATCCCCACGCGCGTTCCCTGCGGGTGCGCGGCAAGGGCGACAAGGAACGGCTGGTCTACCTGACCGCGGAGGCCGTCGAGCGCCTCGATCTCTGGCTCGCCGTACGCGGGCGGGCGACGGGCCCGCTGTTCTGCCCCATCAACAAGGGCGGGCGGCTGCGCCTGGCCCACATGACCGGCCAGGCCATCGCCGACATCGTCTCCCGCCGCCTGGCCGCCGCCGGGGCCTCCCCGCGTACGCCGCACGACTTCCGGCGCACGTTCATCGGCGAGCTGCTCGACGCCGGGGTCGACCTCGCCACCGCCCAGGCGCTGGTGGGCCACGCCTCCCCCGCCACCACCGCGCGCTACGACCGGCGGCCCGAGCGGCGCCGCCGCGAAGCCGTCGACCGGCTCCGCGTCCCCGGCGCCGCCCGCTGACCGGGCCTGCCGTTCCTCAGATGTCGTCGACGGTCATCGCGCCCTCGTGGGGACGCCGGGACAGGTCGATGCCGAGCTCCTCCGCCGCGCGGAAGACGTCCTCGTCGGTGTCCCTCATCTCGATCGACATGCCGTCGCTGGAGAGAACCTCGACGTTCAGGCAGAGCGACTGCATCTCCTTGATGAGGACCTTGAAGGACTCGGGAATGCCCGCCTCGGGGATGTTCTCGCCCTTGACGATGGCCTCGTAGACCTTCACCCGGCCCTGCACGTCGTCGGACTTGATCGTCAGCAGCTCCTGCAGCGCGTAGGCGGCGCCGTACGCCTCCAGGGCCCACACCTCCATCTCACCGAAGCGCTGGCCGCCGAACTGCGCCTTACCACCCAGCGGCTGCTGGGTGATCATCGAGTACGGACCGGTCGACCGGGCGTGGATCTTGTCGTCGACCAGGTGCAGCAGCTTCAGGATGTAGATGTAACCCACCGAGATCGGGTGCGGGAACGGCTCGCCGGAGCGGCCGTCGAACAGCCGCGCCTTTCCACTGGGCATCACCAGACGGTCGCCGTCGCGGTTGACCAGCGTGTTGCCCAGAAGACCGATGATCTCCTCCTCGCCGGCGCCGTCGAACACCGGGGTGGCGACGTTGGTCCAGGGCTCGACCCTGTCCGCGTCCTTGTCGCGCAGGCGCTCGGCCCACTCCTCCTCCACCCCGCTGATGTCCCAGCCCTGGGCGGCGATCCACCCGAGGTGGGTCTCCAGCACCTGGCCGACGTTCATCCGGCCCGGCACGCCCAGCGGGTTGAGGATGATGTCGACCGGCGTGCCGTCCTCGAGGAACGGCATGTCCTCCACCGGCAGGATCTTGGAGATGACGCCCTTGTTGCCGTGACGGCCGGCGAGCTTGTCACCATCGGTGATCTTGCGCTTCTGCGCCACGTACACGCGCACCAGCTCGTTGACGCCCGGAGGAAGCTCGTCGCCCTCCTCACGGCTGAACACCCGCACCCCGATGACCTTGCCCGACTCACCGTGTCGCACCTTCAGCGAGGTGTCGCGCACCTCACGCGCCTTCTCACCGAAGATCGCCCGCAGCAGCCGCTCCTCCGGCGTCAGCTCGGTCTCACCCTTCGGCGTGACCTTGCCGACCAGGATGTCTCCCGTCTCCACGTCGGCGCCGATGCGGATGATGCCGCGCTCGTCGAGGTCGGCCAGCGCGTCCTCGGAGGCGTTGGGGATGTCGCGGGTGATCTCCTCCGGACCCAGCTTGGTGTCGCGGGCGTCGACCTCGTGCTCTTCGATGTGGATCGACGACAGCACGTCGTCCTGCACCAGACGCTGGGACAGGATGATCGCGTCCTCGTAGTTGTGCCCCTCCCAGGGCATGAACGCCACCAGCAGGTTCTTGCCCAGCGCCATCTCACCGTTGTCGGTGCACGGACCGTCGGCGACGACCTGACCCCGCTCGACCCGGTCGCCCTCGGACACGATCGGCTTCTGGTTGAAGCAGGTGCCCTGGTTCGACCGCTTGAACTTCGCCACCCGATACGTCGTCCGGGTGCCGTCGTCGTTCATCACCGTGATGTAGTCGGCCGAGACCTCCTCCACCACACCGGCCTTCTCGGCCGTGATGACGTCACCGGCGTCCGTCGCCGCGCGATACTCCATGCCGGTGCCGACCAGCGGCGCCTCGCTCTTGAGCAACGGCACCGACTGACGCTGCATGTTCGACCCCATGAGCGCGCGGTTGGCGTCGTCGTGCTCCAGGAACGGGATCATCGCCGTCGCCACCGACACCATCTGGCGCGGGGAAACGTCGATGTAGTCGACCTCGTCGGCGCGGGCGAGCTCGGTCTCGCCACCCTTCGTACGCACCAGGACGCGAGGCTCGGCGAACGATCCGTCGGGATTGAGCGCCGTGTTGGCCTGCGCCTTGACGTACTTGTCCTCCTCGTCGGCGGTCAGGTAGTCGATCTCGTCGGTCACCTTGCCGTCGACGACCCTCCGATAGGGCGTCTCGACGAAACCGAAGGCGTTGACCCGCCCGAAGGACGCAAGCGAGCCGATCAGGCCGATGTTCGGGCCCTCGGGCGACTCGATCGGGCACATGCGGCCGTAGTGCGAGGGGTGCACGTCGCGGACCTCGAACCCGGCCCGCTCACGCGACAGACCACCCGGGCCCAGCGCGTTCAGGCGCCGCTTCTGGGTGAGGGCGGCGAGCGGGTTGATGTGGTCCATGAACTGCGACAGCTGCGAGGTGCCGAAGAACTCCTTGATCGACGCCACGACCGGGCGGATGTTGATCAGGGTCTGCGGCGTGATCGCCTCGACGTCCTGCGTGGTCATGCGCTCGCGGACGACGCGCTCCATGCGGGCCAGGCCCAGGCGGACCTGGTTCTGGATGAGCTCGCCCACCGTGCGCAGACGACGGTTGCCGAAGTGGTCGATGTCGTCGGTCTCCACGGAGACCTCGCCGCCGGCGACCGGCATCGACTCCTCGCCGGCGTGCAGCCGGACGAGGTATTCGATGGTGGCGACGATGTCCTCGTCGGTCAGCGTGCCCTGGGTGATGTCGGCCTGGACGCCCAGCTTCTTGTTGATCTTGTAACGGCCGACCTTGGCGAGGTCGTAGCGCTTCGGGTTGAAGTACAGGTTCTCCAGCAGCGCCTGCGCCGACTCCCTGGTCGGGGGCTCGCCCGGACGCAGCTTGCGGTAGATGTCGAGCAGCGCGTCGTCCTGGCCGGAGGTGTGGTCCTTCTCCAGGGTCGCCCGCATCGACTCGTACTGACCGAAACGCTCCAGAATCTGGTCGCCGGTCCAGCCGAGCGCCTTCAGCAGCACCGTGACCGGCTGCTTACGCTTGCGGTCGATGCGCACGCCGACGCTGTCGCGCTTGTCGATCTCGAACTCCAGCCAGGCTCCCCTGGAGGGGATGACCTTGCCGCCGAACAGCTCCTTGTCCGAGGTCTTGTCGACGCTGCGCTCGAAATAGACACCCGGTGAACGGACGAGCTGGGACACCACGACACGCTCGGTGCCATTGACGATGAAGGTGCCCTTCGACGTCATGAGCGGGAAGTCGCCCATGAACACCGTCTGGCTCTTGATCTCACCCGTGGTGTTGTTGATGAACTCCGCCGTGACGAACATCGGGGCGGAGTAGGTCATGTCCCTGTCCTTGCACTCGTCGACCGAGTACTTGGGCGGCTCGAACCTGTGCTCCCGGAACGACAGGGACATGGTTCCGGAGAAGTCCTCGATGGGACTGATCTCCTCGAAGATCTCTTCCAGACCCGACTGAAGTGGAATGTCCCTTCGCCCGGCCTGGCGAGCCGCCTCGACCCGGCCCTTCCATCGCTCGTTGCCCACCAGCCAGTCGAACGACTCGGTCTGCAGGGCGAGAAGGTCGGGCACTTCGAGCGGCTCCTCGATCCGCGCGAAGGAGACGCGGCGAGGACCGGGCGGTACGGCGAAAGCGCGGGACGAGGCGTGAGGCGAGGCTGCCAACAGGTGTCCTTCCGAGGACTCGCGGACTGACTACACGCGCGCCGGAGGACAGCTCACTCGATAGGAGGAAGTGGGATGCCGAGGGCGAGCGTGAGAGGGCAGCATAAAGCAAACTACAAACAAATGTCCACACTTATCCGCATTGTCAACCTCTGTCCCGTAGCCAGAATCGCATGCCCGCCCGGAAATCGTCAAGCCGCCCTCAAGAAAACCACCTCTCGCGCCCCGCCGCACACCGAAAAGACCGGCCCGCCGGAAGGGGCGGGCCGGTCTCAGCCGGGGGCGGTTACGCGCCCGCCTTGTCCGGACGCTCGGTGACCCGGATCGCGTTCACGATGGGGTCGCCCTTGTGGGGCCGGAAGACCACGTCGAGCCGGCCGCCGGTGACCTTCACCGTGTACTGGCGGGTCACCGCCGTGTTCTCACCGGCCTCCTTGGCCAGGTCGAGGCCCTCGATGACCGGGACGCCCGCGACGGCGACGTCGAAGACGCGCTTGCCCGCCTTCTTGTGCCGGGTCTCGGCGAAGCCCAGCTCCACGGTGTAGACGCCGTCCGGAAGACGGTCGAACCGGTAGGCCTGCATGCCCTCGCGGGAACTGCGGAACAGTCCCTGCTCGGACGTGCCCTTGACGTCCTTGGGCGACGTCTTCGCCTTGCCGCCGCCCACGTAGCCGTACCCGCCAGGGGTGTACTCCCGGTCGGCCGTCCACGTGTCGCCCGCCGCGTCGACCACGTTCTTGCCGCCGCCCGTCTCGACGGCGATCTGGACCTTCGGCACCACGACGACCACGCTGACCGGGACGACCGGCGCCCGGCCGCTCGACGAGCGCACGAGCAGCACGCCGGTGCGGACGTCCCCCGGGGACAGTCCCGCGCTTGAGGCGGTGACCCGGAGCGTCACGGATGCGCCCGCCTTGATGCTTCCGCTCGCCGGCGTCACGCCGAGCCAGGTCTGCGCCGGGTCGTTCTCGATCGTGTACGTCGCGTCGGAGCCCGGGTTGGACAGCTCGAACGTCGCGTTCCTGTTCGCCGAGGCCGGCATCACCAGGGTGACCTGGCCCGTGGACACGGTGACCCGGCCGGTGGCCAGTGCGGCGTCCACCCGTGTCCGGCCGCCGGCGGCGACGCTGACCTCCTTGGTGAGGGTGCCGTAGTCGGCCGCCGAGATCTCCACGTGGTGGTCGCCCGCGGGCACCTGCCCGAGGAAGGCGCCGTCGGGGCCCGTGGTGAAGGCGACGTCGCCGACCTTCACGGTCGCGCCGGCCAGCGGGCCGCCGTCGTTGGCGTCGGTGACGGTGCCGGCGACCAGTCCGTGTCCGCGCGCCGCGATGGTCAGGCTCTGACCGTCACGCAGGACCGGCCTGTCGGACGAGTACTGGAACGCGTCGGTGCCGTCTCCGTTCTCGATGCCGATCGTGGCCTTCTCCCCGGCCGAGTAATCGGTGTCGATCCCGCGGTAGCGGAACCCGATCGAGCCGTCCTCGCCGAGCAGCGCCTCGAACGAGATGAGCGCGTCCACGCCGTAGAACCGGGCGTTGCGCCACTCCACCACGAAGGTGCGGTTCGGCGCGCTGCCGATCGTGGCCGTGTAGAGCGCGCCCTCGCCCTCGAACAGCCCGAGGTCGGTCCAGTACGGATAGATGGCGGCGTTCGGCTCGGCGCCGGAGGGCAGTGGTCCGTGGCTCGGGAAGGAGTAGGTGTTGCCGCCGAAGCTCAGGAACCCGTTCGTGCTGACCAGACCGCTGGTGTAAGTCTTGCCGTAGAACGGGAAGGCGAACGGCAGCGTGATCCGCTGGGTCTCGTCGTCGTAGGTGAGGGGCTCCAGGTGGGTGCCCTCGACGTACGGCTCGGCGCCGCTCCTGCAGGTGTGGCCGAACCCGTCGATGTGGCTGGCCAGCGCGATGTCCCTGGTCATCTCGCCGGTCACCGTGACAGGCACGGTGGTCTCCTCGGCGCACAGGGAGTCCGCCGTGACCTTCAGGTCGTAGGTCTTGTGCGGCAGCAGCAGCTCGTAGTGGCCCTGAGCGTCGGTGACGGCGGTGGCCGGCGTGCCCGCGGCGGTCACCGTGGCGCCCGCCTCGGGCAGGCCCACACTGGTGACCGTTCCCGACACCCTGCTCAGGGTCTGCGCCGTGAGCGCGACGTCCTCGGTGACCGTCTCGTCGGTGCCGACGGTGACGGTCCGGGTGACGTCGTCGTAGCCGAACTTCCGCACGGTGAGCGTGTAGTCGCCGCTCAGCAGGCGGGGCAGGCTGTAGGTGCCGTCCTGCGCGGTGGAGACGGTGCGGTTCAACGGGCCGGAGACCTCGACGATCGCGCCGGCGAGCGGGGAGCCGTCGGAGGTGACCATGCCGGTCAGCGTGCCCAGCTCACCGGCCGGGGTCGCCTTGACGGCCGCGTACGCGTCGAGCATGCCCTCGCCCCAGACGAAGTTGTCCGCGGCGGTGCCGCCGCAGCCCTCGTCGTCGACGTCGGTCGCCGTGTGGTCGAGCAGCGCCCGGGTGCCCTCGATGTCGCCCCGCAGGAAGGGGGAGGCCGACCACATCAGCGCCACGGTCGCGGCGACGTGCGGGCTGGCCATCGAGGTGCCCGACTTCAGCCCGTATCCGTTGCCGGGCAACGCCGAGCGGATGTCGACGCCGGGGGCCGAGATGTTCGGCTTGATCTCGCCGTTCTCGCCCGGGCCTCTGGAGGAGAAGTACGCGATTCTGCCGTCGGCGTCGAAGGCCCCGGCGCTGTAGCTGGCGACGTATCCCCCGGGCGTGCCGGTGGTGTCACAGGCCGGCCCCGCGTTGCCGTTGGAGAAGGCGGGGAAGATGCCGGCGGCGACCCACGCCTCGACCATGTCCTTGTACCAGAGGTTGATGCCCTCGCCGCCCCAGGAGTTGTTCACGATGTCGGGCGCGAGGTCGGGACGGGGGTTCTGGCCGTTCAGGTCGGTGGGCGCGAGGATCCACTGCCCGGCGGCGAGCAGCGCGTAGTCGGGGCATCCCGTGAGGAGACAGGCCTTGGCCGCGATCCACTTGGCCCCGGGGGCGACGCCGATCGCGTTGGCCCCGCCGTCCCCGCCGACCATGGTGCCCACGGTGTGGGTGCCGTGGCCGCGGTCGTCGCACGGCGCCTGGCCGGGGCAGACGTGCGCCGGGTCGAACCAGTTGTAGTTGTGGTCGACGGCGCCGCCCGGCTGGGTGCCCCGGTATTGGGAGACCAGGGCGGGGTGGTCCCACTGGACACCGGTGTCGATGCTGGCGATGACGATGCCCTCGCCGTGGTCGCCGAGCTCGTCCCACACCTTCGGGGCGTTGATGCGGTCGATGTTCCACTCGACGGAGGCGGTCGCGGCCTGCACCTTGGCCGGCTGCGGGTCGGGCAGGGGCACCGTACGGGACGGTTCGATCGCCGTCACCTCGGGCAACTGGGCGATCTCGGCGGCCAGCTTCGCGT
Source organism: Microbispora hainanensis (assembly GCF_036186745.1). Taxonomy (NCBI): domain Bacteria; kingdom Bacillati; phylum Actinomycetota; class Actinomycetes; order Streptosporangiales; family Streptosporangiaceae; genus Microbispora; species Microbispora hainanensis. The sequence goes on from NZ_CP108086.1 coordinate 6,474,767, forward strand.
CACCGGTCACCTTGACGGTGTTGACGATCCAGAAGGGGGTGAACTCCGCGTGCGCTTTCGTGAGGAGTTTGCGCAGGCCGGCCTGAGAGGAAGTGGCGGTCTCCGACTTCAGCCGGTAGACCTGCCGCGCCTTGTCGTTCTTGTTCTTCGCCATTCGGGCGGCGCCGAGGTCGGCGCGGTCCTTGAGCCGTACCCAGAAGGTGGCCTTTCCGTGGGCGGACAGGTCGTTCTGGACCACCCGATCGACCTTGTCCGGTCCGGGTGTGGCCGATGCTGCGCCGACCGCGGCGTTCTGCGGGAGCAGCAGGGCGAGGGCGGCGGTCCCGATCAGGACCGCACGCCGCACGTGCGGGAGTAACACAAGCTCTCCTATGTGGGCAAACAGGCACCCACAGGGGGAAAAGGGACTAGTGGGGTTCGGATGAACTCCGGGGACGTATCGTTGTGGATCTTGCCAAGATGGGCAAGATCAGGGCAAAGAGTTCAACTGGATTTAACAATCGCCCCTTACTGCCCGATCGGGACAGCCGAAAAATGTGCCCCGCGACCACGCCCTGGCCGCCGAGGCGGACGTCCCCACCGCCCTACCTACGCCCTTCGTGCCGGAGGAGAGGCCCAAGGACGGCCGCGCCTCGGCCCCGGGCCCGCCGCCCTCGGCCTCACCCCCATGGCCCCTGCCCCCATGGATCTGGCCTGACGCCCCCTGCTCCCGATCCCACCGAGGTGGGTGTGCACCCGACGAACGTCGTACGGTCCCGCGCCTCGGGCTCGCGGAGCACGAGCCGCTCGGTCCGAGTTCGGGTCGACGGCGAACGGAGCGATCCGGAGACGGACACGCACGCGCCGCGCGGACCAGGCCAGGCCGCGGGTCGGCTGACGGCGTCCCGGCATTGCCGGGTGTCGTGCTTACGCAGCGGCGCGTGGATCGTCGTGAGACATGAGGGTGATCGTCGTGAGACATGAGGGTGAGAGGACGCGGTGCGGATGTACGGCCGCCGACGGAATCACGTGCCCGAGAGCAGTTCCGCTTCCAGTCGGCGAAACGCTCACGCATGGCAGAGAACTGGAGGAGTCGGCGCCATAGGCAGTGGAGTCGCGGTCGAGTACGTCCCCTAGGTAGGACAGCGACTCGGCGAACAATCGCCCAAACGAAGCCCGGCCTGTCCGCGCTTCGCCCCGGTCTGTCCGCGCGTAGCCCACTGCGCCTCCCGCCTCACTCGCGCGGCCGTCTGCTCCCGATCCGGTGGTAGGTGAAGGCCCAGCGGTCGGTGCCGATCTTGCGGCGGGTGTAGCGCTCGGGGTGCTGGTAGCGGTCGCGGTTGTGGAACTGGCAGGCCGGGCCGAGGAGCTTCAGGTCCGTGAGGCCGCCGGTGCTCCAGTTGTCGGCGTGGTCGATCTGGCACATGGTCGCCGGGAGCGGGCAGCCGTCGACCCAGCACGTGGCATACCGGGCGAAGATGGCCCGCCGCTGGGCAGGAGTCGCCAGACGGACCTTGCGGCCCATGTCCAGCACCTGCCCGTCGGCGTTCATGACGATCCGCACCAGAGTCGAGGTCCGGGCGAGCCGATGCACGCTGGAGACGGGCAGCACCTGCCCGGTCGCCAGCAGCAACCCCGGCGGCACCATCCCCAGCGGCCCTCCCAGCGAGGCGCCCAGTGCCGTCCCCAGCAGCGACCCGGGCAGCGTGCCTGCCGACGCTCCCAGCGCCGACCCCAAGAACGCCCCGGGCATCGTGCCCGCCGACGCACCTGGCGCTGCTCCGGGTGACGCCCCGGGAGTTGCTCCCGGTGACGCACCCCGCGATGCCCCCTGTGCCGCTCCTTGCGATGCTGCTTGCGCCGTCCCCGGCGTCCCACGCCCGGCTCCCGGTGCCGTTCCCGATGCCCATCCGGGTGGTGTCTCCCGCTCCGGTCCGGGCCCGCCGGGCGTCGCTCCCGACGGTCCCGATGCCCCCGGTGCCTGCGTCGCACGCGAGCACCGCGCCTCACCACTGCACCGCCACGCGCCCTGGCTGCCGCACCGGCACGTGCTCTGGCCACGCCGGCAGTCCCCCGCAGGCCGATGCCCGACGTGGGTGTGACGTACGGAGACATCCTCGGGAGGAGGATCCGTCCACACCCCCTCCGAAGGCGCTGCCTCCGAAGGCGTTGTGTGCGATGGAGCAGCCTCCGAGCACGCTGCCTGTGATAGCGGCGCGTCCGAAGCCGTCGCGCCCGAAGGGGCTGTGTCCGAAGGGGCTGTGTGCGCATGCCCGTCACCGTCGGCAGGGCATGCTGACGCGCGCCGCGCGGTGTGCGGTGTTCCAGACTTGGCCGCAACGCGGTCGCCGTCTCCGACCTTGGCAGGCACGGTCTCGCCGCCCTCGGCGGCGGCGGCGTTCACGGTGTGGCCGCCCTCAGCAGAGGCGGTGCTTGCGGTGTCGCGCAGCTCGCACTCACCTGCATCACTCCCCGCACCGGCATCCGCCTCAGCCTCGCCGGTGTCGAACTCCTCCGGGATGTCGGGGTCGTCAGCGCCGCCCGCAGCGCCGGGGTCGCCCAACGCGCCGGAAACGGTGTCATCGGCCCGCCTCAGGTCGTCGGCGCTTCCGGTGGCGTCGGGGGCGTAGGCGTTGGTGTCGTCGGCGCTCTCCGCACCGGCATCTGCCTCAGCCTCGGCATTGTCGAAGTCGTCGGCCTGGCCGGGTGCAGGGTCGCCCGTGTCGTCCCGGCCTTCCCCGAAGCCCCCGGCATCCCGCGCGTCTTCGACATGGTCGGTGGTGTCGTCGGCCTGGCCCGGCTCGTCAGTGGTCCCGGCGATGTCGAGGGCGTAGTCGCTGGGGGCGCTGTCGCCGAGGTCTGCGAAGTGGTCGCTGACGTCGTCATCGGCGGCAGGGTCAGCAGGGTCTTCGGTGGCCGGGTCGGCCTGGCTTGGCTCGTCAGTGCATCCGGCAGGGTCGGGGACGTAGTCGCTGGGGGCGCTGTCGCCGAGGTCTGCGAAGTGGTCGCTGACGTCGTCGTCGGTGGCCGGGTCGGCGGGGTATGGGTCGTCGGCGGTGGGGTCGGTGGTTTCGGGGTCGGTGGGGAGGGATTCAGCGCTGACCACGACGAGGAGCTCGGTGACGATCTTCTGCTCCAGCAGGGCGATCAGCGCGTCCGCCTGACGTACCGTCAGCGGGCGGTCATCCCCCTGCGCCCTCAGCTTGGCGTACGCCTGCAACAACGCCATCAACCGGGCGCCGGCCTCACGCGGCAGGTAGAACTCCCCTTCCACGCCGCCGCCCTTGCCCGGGCGGACCCGCAGGAACCGCCGCCCGTAATCGGCCCGCTCATCCCGCTCATCCCCATCGGGGTCCAGCACCGCCCGCAGATGGCGGCCGGCCTTGGCGACCTCCGCCGCCCCGGCCTTGCCCGCCAGGTCCACCAAGATCGGCTCCGCCAAGGTGGCCTGCTCATCCGATAGCCCGGCCACAGCGGCGCAGATGGCCTCCACCACCCCCGCCGCCAACTCACCCGCAGCGAACTTCTCCCGCACGACGGGGAGGCGCGGCAGTTCCGCCCCCAACGTGAGCAGGCGGCCCGCACCCCCCACCGTCATCCCCCCACTCGTGCGCAACCAACACCGGGTGGAGGCATGCCCATGCTGCCTGGCCTGCCCCGCCCGATGCACCCGCCCCACCCGATCGGCCAGCGCGCTGGTGATCCGATCCCGGGCGAACAGCAACTCCTCCGCCTCGGCCAGGCACACATCCACATCGGCGGGAAGCGGCGTCAGCGCCAGCTCTTGGGCCACCTCACGAACCGACCCCACCACCACCCACGACGACCGCACACCACCCCGACCCCGACCACGACCACGACCCCGGCCACGATCACGCCCACCCACACCCTCGGAAGCACCCGCACCCGCACTCGGGCCGGCCGCGCCAGGACCATCCGCGCCGGTGCCGTTCGTGCCAGCAGCGCCCGCGCCAGCGGCAGCCGCACCATCAGCATCCCCTCCACGGGCGGCACCCGCGTCAGATCCCGCGCTGTCGGCGGCGCAACGCGCGGCATTCGTGCCAGCGGCATCCGCTCCAGCGCCGTCCACGCCAGCAGCAGCCGCACGATCGGCAGCTCCACGCGCGGCATTCGCGCCAGCGCCGTTCGTGCCGGCGGCATTCGCCTCGGCGGCAGCTCCACGCGTGGCATCCACGCTGTCGGCAGTCCCACGCGCGGCATCCGCGCCAGCGGCGTCCGCACCGTCAGCATTCCCATGGGTGGCATCCGCGCCAGTGTCGTTCACACCAGCGGCAGCCGCACCGGCGACAGCCCAACGCGTGGCATCCGCGCCGTCAGTATGGGTGCCTGGGCCGTCCGTGGTCTCGGTGCCTGGGCTGGTGGTGCTACCGCTGCTGGGCGCACCTGTGCGCTGCCGGGGCTCGAAGTTGATGATCGGGAAGGGCTCGCGGGCGGACGAGCCATCAGAGGACCACAGCGGCGAATTGGCGACCAGACGGTCCCACCAGCCGTCATCAGGAGTGTTCGAATGACGAAGGCGCTCAGGATCGATACCGAACGGATCCATCACACCTCCCTCGCTCGATTCGAACTGATGTATGGATTCTCTTACAGTCCGTGAGCGAGTGGCAACTGTGCGAAGCGAATGGCTGGAGCCTCAGGTAGCCCCGAAAAAACACGGGCGTGCCGGGGTGTGCCTGGCGCCGGGCCGGCTTGGGCTTCAGCGGGAGGCCGCGACGAGAGCTGAACAGATCGATGTCATCTGAGGGGCGGACCCCATCCCGAGGAGCTGAACGGCATGCTGCCGCCCGGGACGAAGCCGTACGCAGCGACGACCTTGCGCCCGACGCGAGCCAGACAGGATCCGCCAACGGCCAGGCGCGTGTGGGCCTGGCCCACTTCTCCATGGCCGCGGACAGGATTCGAGGTCGTGCCTCACGCAGCGTGGGCGCAGATCGGGGATGCGCTGTTCCCGGCCGCAATCGCCAATCTCCGAGGTGCCACGCAGACGGGCAGTCAGTCGTCCGACATGTGGGCGGCGGGACTGTCGCATTGAGGGCGACTGTTACACGGTCACCACGGGTACGCCGTCCGGGCGGTCGGCGAGCAGGGCCGCGATGTGGTCCGCGCAGCGGAGAGCTGCCGTGGCCATGGCGTTCCTGATCATCCCGGCGACATGCGGGGTCAGCAGGACGTTGGGGAGGCCGAAGAGTGGCGAGGTGAAGGCGGCGTGCTCGTGCTCGAAGGTGTCGACAGCGGCTGCCGCGAGCGGATATGCGGGGTCGCGCGGCGCGTCGGCCAGGGCCTGCTCGTCGACGATCCCGCCCCGGGCGGTGTTCAGCAGGATCGACCGCGGACGCATCAGCGCCAGCTCCGCCCGCCCGATCAGCCCTCGGGTCTGGGGAGTGAGTGGCAGATGCAGGGAGACCACGTCACTGGTGCGGTCTCGGCGATCAGCGCGGACTCGTCGAAGGCGTCGAAGTCGGTGAAGTCCACCCGGTCGGCCCAGGCAGCCCGTGTCGCGGCGTGATCGGCTACCCGCCGGAGGTTCAACGGGTAGCACTGGACGGCTTTTTCATCACTCGGATTGGGCGCTTCGATGCATGCCTGCCGCCTGTCCAGAGAATACAAGGGCCCGGACGGCCGGGGCTCAGCGGTCGTACATGAGAGCACGAAAAATCCGGCCAGCACCATGATGCTGGTTTTGGGCGCATGCACAGCTTCTCCCCTCGAGTCGATCAGCCGAGTACGAAGGGAAGCCTTGCGGCCAGGTCGCCGAGTGCCGCCTTCTCGGCCTCGGCCGGGGCACGCCGTCCGGTGCCGACCAGCAACGCGTCCGTGTCGGAGAACGACGCGGGGAAGGCGGCGCCGACGATCTTCTCCAGCATCTCGCGCGACCGGGCGAGCCCCTCGGCGGGCGGCCCGGCCACACCAGGGAGGTGCGCGATCAGGTCGAGGTGGTGCAGCGTCCACTCCAGGACGTACGCCGAAAGGTAGTCGCCGGCGGTGAGAACCTCGCCCCGGGTGCCGACCCGGAGTCGCGGGTCGGCGAGCCCCGCGGCACGGCCCGCGGCGGAGCCGACGTCGTCGAGGTGGAACTTCAGCAGCCGAGGTTCCTCGTAGGCGGCGGCCAGCCGGACGATCAGCGCGTCGAGCGGATCGTCGCCGGTCGGCGGCGTCGCCGAGACCTCCCAGTAGGTCACCGCGTCACGGGTCGGTTCCTTCTCCTCCGGGGTCGCCAGGGTGATCAGGACGTCCTGAGCATCGATCACCAGATGGCACACCAGGTCCCGCACGAGCCAGCCGGCACATCCGGACGGCCGCGCGAAGTCCTCGTCCGGCAGTTCGGCGACCGCCCTGCGCAGCGCCGTCCACGAGTGGGCGAAGAGATCCACACCGGCACGGTAGTGCGGTGCCCCGACGGCGGACAACCGCATTCGGGCGGCCTGTTCGCGTGCACGGCACGCGACAGCCGGCACCCGGCCGCGGTTCCCGCCGGTTCCAACCGTGTCGCCATGAGACCGGCGGCCGTCGAGGGCGCCCCGGGGCTCGCCCGGCACCGAAGTCCCGAACGATGCCGCCGCCATGAAACCGGCGACCGTCGGGGCCGGGCCTGGGGAACTGCCGGTGCCGCGAAAACCGGCGGACGTCAGGACAGGCCCGCAGACCCGCCGGCACCGTGAGACCGTCCGCCTCTACTGGTCCTGGTTCCCCTCGGCCTGACGCTGCTGCTCGCGGTAGGCGCGACGCTGTTCCTCGGCCCGCTCCCGGCAGCGGCGGAGGAAGTCCTCGTCGTCGTCCGGGTTGGAGGGGACGAACCGGCCCGGCCGGTCGTACTCGGGGAAGCTCCCGGTGTTGCCCCTGTACGGCAGCCCGCCGGGCCGCGTCACGGTCTGCGGCCGGCCCGCGAGCAGCCACAGGATCGACCCGACCTCGGGAAGTAACAGGACGATCAGGATCCACGCCCCCTTGGGCAGGTTCCGGCAGTCCTCCTCCGCCGTGACGATCACGTCGAGCAGACAGAAGATCCACAAGGCGAGCAGAACCAGACCGAACCCGCCATATAAGAGGGGCATCCCGAATCCTCCAGTTTCAGACGCGCAGAGCGTAGCGGCTCCGATCTTCGGCTGACGGGCCTTTCCCCGACACGTGATCTTTCCCGATGCGGTGAATCCCGGGACCCCGCGGTGGCGCGCCCGCACGTGCCCGTGTAACACTCACTGTTATAGAACTCTTCGATGAGTTATAGAACGATAGGAGCATGACATGCGAGATGTGCTGACGTGGGGTGAGGCGGCCCCGCCCGACGGGACGATGGGCGTGCCCGGAGCGCGGGGCCGGTTCGGCGCGTACGGCGGGCGGTACGCGCCGGAGTCCCTGGTGGAGGCGTGCCGCGAGGTGGGCGAGGCGTTCCGGGAGGCCTGGGCCGATCCGGGGTTCCGGGGCGCCCTGGCACGGCTGCTCGCCGTCCACGCCGGGCGGCCGACCCCGCTCACCCCCGCCCTCCGCCTGTCGGACGAGCTGGGCGTACGGCTCTGCCTCAAGCGCGAGGACCTCACCCACACCGGATCCCACAAGATCAACAACGTGCTGGGCCAGGCCCTGCTGGCCGTCCGCATGGGACGGCGCAGGCTGATCGCCGAGACCGGAGCCGGCCAGCACGGGGTGGCCACCGCGACCGCCGCCGCGCTGCTCGGGCTGGAGGCCACGGTGTTCATGGGCGAGCGCGACATCGAGCGGCAGGCGCTGAACGTCTTCCGGATGCGCATGCTGGGCGCCGAGGTCATCCCGGTGACCTCGGGCAGCCGTACGCTCAAGGACGCGACCAGCGAGGCCATGCGGGCGTGGGTGGGCGCGACCGGCGACTCCCACTACTGCATCGGCTCGGTCGTCGGGCCGGATCCGTACCCCTGGATGGTCAGGGAGTTTCAGCGGGTCATCGGCGACGAGGCCCGCGCGCAGTGCGCCGCCGAGCTGCGCACCGGCGTGCCGGACCACGTGGTCGCGTGCGTCGGCGGCGGTTCCAACGCGGCCGGCACGTTCGCCGGATTCGCCGACACCGCGGCACGCCTGGTCGGCGTCGAGGCGGAGGGCGGCGCCGGGGCGGCCCGCGGCCGGCTCGGCGTCCTGCACGGCTGCCGCTCGCTGTTCCTGCAGGACGGCGACGGGCAGATCACCCAGGCGCACTCCATCGCCCCCGGGCTCGACTATCCGGGTGTCGGCCCGGAGCACGCCCACCTGCGCGACCTGGGCCGGGCCCGCTACGTCACGGTGACCGACGACGAGGCGGTCGCCGCGGCCGTACGGCTCGCACGCACCGAAGGCATCCTCCCCGCGCTCGAGTCGGCGCACGCCCTCGCCTGGGTGATCCGCGCAGCGGGCGACGGCGAGCTCCCCGCGGGATCGACGGTGCTCATGACGTTGTCCGGCCGAGGCGACAAGGACGTCTCCACCCTGAAGGAGCTGCTGTGACCAACCCCACCCTGGCCGCGGGAGCGGTCGAACGCCACCTGCGCGCCCGCCGCGACACCGGCCGCGGGCTGCTCATGCCGTACGTCACCGGGGGGATCGCGCCCGGCTGGACGGACCATCTGCGGGCGTTCGCCGACGCCGGGGCGGACGCGATCGAGGTCGGCCTGCCCTTCTCCGACCCCACGCTGGACGGCGTCACCATCCAGCAGGCGAGCGACCTCGCGCTGGCCCGGGGGGCGAGCACCCGCCGGATCCTCGACGACCTGTCCGCACTGCCGGACCTGGGTGTGCCGCTGGTCGCCAGCACCTACTACAACCTGGTGCTGCACGACGGCCCCGAGGCGTTCTGCGCCGCGCTGCGCCGGGCCGGCGTCACCGGCCTGATCGTGCCCGACCTGCCGGTGAACGAGGCGGACGAGCTGACCGGCGCCGCCGCCGGCGCCGGGATCGAGCCGGCCCTGCTGGCCTCGCCCGCGACCCTGCAACCGCGGCTGGCGGAGATCGCGCGCCACAGCCGCGGGTTCGTCTACGCGGTGTCCCTGATGGGCACCACCGGTGAGCGGGCCGTCCTGGCCGCCTCGGCGGCGGAGCTCACCGGGCGGATCAGGCGCGTCACCGACCTGCCGGTCTTGCTAGGATTCGGCATCTCCACCCCGGACCAGGCACGCGAAGCCCGCCGGCACGCCGACGGCGTGGTGGTCGGTGCCGCGGTCATGCGGCGGGTGCTCGACGGGGCCGGACCGGACGACCTGCGGGTCTTCCTCACGACCCTGCGGCAGGCCCTCGACCAGGAGTGTGACCCACCACGATGACCCCCGACGCCGGGCACGAGGCGAGATACCGCGCCATCGCCGCCGACCTCGCCGCGAAGATCCGGTCGGGACACTACGCCCCGGGGGAGGCCCTGCCGCCGCAGCGCGAGCTGAGCGCCTCCTACGGGGTGACCCTCATGACGCTGCGCCAGGCGTTGCGGCAGCTCAGCGACGAACGGCTGATCGTGCAGCAACCCGGCAAGGGCACGTTCGTCGCCCCGCCCCACCTGGCATACCAGCTGGACTCGCTCCGCAGCCTCGTCGACGACCTGCGCAAACAGGGCCACGACGTACGCACCTCGGTGGCCGGGCGGGCGGTGCGCCGGGCCCCCGCCCGGATCGCCGCCGAGCTGCGGCTGCGTCCCGGCGAGAGCGCGCTGCGGCTGGAGCGGGTCCGGGAGTTCGAGGGACGCCCCGCCGTACATCAGGTGTCGTGGGTCCGCCGGCCGGTGGCCGACCGGATCCGCGACCGCGACTTCACCGTCGTCTCCCTCTACACGGCCCTCGCCGACGCGGGGGTGACGGTCGCACGCGCGTCCGAGGTGGTGCGGCCCGGCCTGCTCGACGCCGCCGCCGCCCGCCACCTCCACGAGCCGCCGGGCAGCCCGGTGCTCGTCAGCACCCGCATCACCTACACCCTCGATGCCACGCCCGTGGTGTCCGACCACGCCACCATCCTCGGCAGCATGATGGAGATCCGCACCGAACGCGCCGCCACCGGCCTGTCCCTCACCTGGGGCGCCACCAGCTGAATCGCGCCCGACCTCGTCCGGCCGGTAAGGCGGTCAGACACCCGGCGCGACCCACAGGCGGACCGCAAGGCCGAGGCCGATCAGCGCGACCAGCCAGCGCAGCAGCCCGGACGGCAGCCGCCGGGTGACCAGCGGACCGAGCGTCGATCCGGCGAACAGCCCCACGGCGAGCGGGACGACGGCGGCCCACTCGACGGGCCCGAAGAGGACGAATCCGGCGGCGGAGACCAGGGCGCCGGCACCGAGGAGCATGTTCTTCAGGGCGTTGGCGGCGGGCAGCCGCGGCTCGGCGGTCACCAAGAGGAGGGCGAGGATCATCACCCCCGACCCCGCGCCGAAATATCCGTTGTAGACCGACAGGACGGTCAGCCCGAGCGGGAGGACGGCGTCGGGTGAACCACGCCGTTCGTGGCGCAGCGCGAGGCGGGGTTGCGCGAGCAGCGCCAGCGAACCCCCGGCCACGAGGAACGGCACGACGCGGGCGAAGACACCGGGCGGGGTGGACAGCAGCAACGCCGACCCCGCCGCCCCGCCGAGCGCCGCCAGCGGCACCCACCGCCGCAGCCACGGCGCCCTCCCGCGCAGCTCGGGCTGGGAGGCCAGGGCCGAGCCCGGCCAGCAGGCGACGAGCGCGACGATGTTGGCCACGTTCGCCGCGAGGGCGGGAAGGCCCGCCGCGAGCAGGGCCGGATAGGAGATGAGCGAGGTGATGCCGCCCGCGGTGCCGACCAGCCCGGCGAGCACCCCTGCGGCGGCCAGCAGCACGGCGTCCCCGAACCCCGTCACGAACCCCGTCACGAGCCCCGTCACGAGCCCGGTCACAGTGCCCGTCACGAGGCCGGGCGCGCCCCGGCGTCCGGCGGGGGCGTCTCGACCGGGAACAGGATCGGGCTGAGCAGATGCCGCCTGCGCCGCGGCGCGGGCTCGTTCGTCATCCGCGCGACGATGACCGCGCGCAGCTCCGCGATCATCTCGGCGCGTTCCTCCGGGCTCAGCCACAGCACGTGCTGCCGATAACCCACCTCGTCGGCCGCGGGATCGGCGCCGTCCAGGCCGAGGTAGGCGTCGAACTCGGAGATCAGCGCGGCCATCGCCGTGGCGAACGTGCGCCGGTGGTCCTCCGGCGTCATCGCCGCCACGGTGCCGGCGTCGATCACCACCCGCTCGCGCAGCCGGTAGCGCCGTTCCACCGCGCCGCGCACCCGGTGCTCGCCGTCCACCTCCAGCACGCCGGCGTCGGCGAGCGCGGCGACGTGGCGATAGACGGTCGCCTTGTGCACCTCCGATATGCGCTCGCACAACTGCGCGGTCGTGAGGACCCGCCCACCGGCGAGCGCCTGCACGACGCGCAGCCGCACCGGATGCGCGAGCACCTCCATCACGTCCATGGTCCGAATGATCGCACGTGTGCTACCGTTCGCAGAAATGCGAACAATCAGAGGAGAGGGCGGCATGGGACGACCGGCATCGGAGACGACGGCCCCGCCCCTGGGGCGCCTGTACGACGTCGGAGAGCGGCGGTTGATGCTGCACCGCTCGGGCTCGGGCGGGCCGAGCGTGGTGTTCCTGCCCGGCGCGGGCCTGGTGGGCCTCGACTTCCTGAACGTCCAGGAGGGCGCCGCGGCCTTCGCCACGAGCGTGCTCTACGACCGCGGCGGCACGGGCTGGAGCGAGCCGGCGCCTCTCCCCCGCCGCGCGACCGAGGTCGCCGCCGAACTGCGCGGCCTTCTGCGGGCCACGGCGGTTCCCGGGCCGTTCCTCCTCGTGGGACACTCCCTCGGCGCGTTCTACGCGCGCCGCTACGCGCAGCTCTTCCCGGACGAGGTCGCCGGGCTCCTCCTGCTCGACCCCGGCCATGAGGACATCCTCGACCACATGCCGGCACAGGCCGCCGACCTGGCCGAGCGGATGCGGCCCGACCCGGCGCGGATGCCGGAGCTGACCGGCGAGCAGCGCCGGGCCGCCCGCGAGGCGTACGCCCGCCTGTACGCCGAGTGGCCCGCGCCGTTGCGCGAGGCGCTGATCGGCCACCACCTGGCGTCGTGGCGGACGAGCCTGCGCGAGACGGAGAACTTCGAGACCGAGGTCTACGACGAGCTGCGGGCCGGCGGGCCGCTGCCCGACGTCCCGCTCATCGTGCTGACCGCGGGCGGCGTGAACCCCTACTGGGCGAAGTTCCTGCCCGAGGAGGTGATGCGCGAGGCGCACGACGGGGTGCGCGCCCTGCACGCGGCGATGGCCCGCTCGGTGCCCAGGGGACGGCAGCGCGTGGTCGACGGCGCCTCCCACCAATACCTGCACGTCGAGCGGGCCGACGAGGTGCTGCGGGCGATCCGCGACCTCATGACGGCCATCTGAGCCCGCGTCACAAGGCGGCGCCCGCCGACCGCCGCCAGGCGTCGATCACCGCGCGTTCCTCGTCGGGGTCGAGCCCGGGCGGGAACGCCGGGATCTCGCCCGACCCGGTCAGCCACGCCCAGGTGTCGGCGACCGTCTCCACCACCGGACGGCACCGCAGGCCGGTCGCCATGGCCCGGCCGACGTCGGTGCGGATGAACCCGGCCAGCGCGGGACCGGGCGGGATCCAGCCCGGCAGCGCCGCCCACCGGTCGATCCCGGCCGCCTCGATCGCCTCGGGCTCGACCCAGACCGGCTCGGCGAGCCCGCCGGTGACCGCGACCGCGGACTCCAGCAGGTCGCGGGTCGTGCAGTGCCCCTCCGGGTTGACCAGGTTGACCGGGCCCCGCACCCCGCGCTCGGCCGCGTCGAGCAGCCAGGCGACGAGGTCGCGTACGTCCACGTAGCGGAACGGCTGGCCGGCCGGGCCGGGGGCGAGCATCTCCCCGCCCCGCGCCGCGCGCAGCAGCCAGTGCGGCAGCTGCCCGGGAAGCTCGTGCGGCCCGAGGATCAGCCCGGCGCGGGCCAGCACGGCGCGGTCGCCGAACGCCTCCTCCACGGCGAGCTCGCCGCCCCGCTTGTTGGGGGCGTAGTCGACGTCCTCGGCGTCCGCCGACGCCTCGACCGTGGGCCAGTCCTCGTTCAGGCCGGCCGGCGTCGGGGGCGCGTACACCGCCCGGCTGGAGACGTACACGTACCTGTCCGCGCACCCGGCCAGGGCGCGGGCGCTGTCGCGTACGACCCGGGGCGCGCCGGCCCAGGTGTCCACCACGACGTCCCACCGGCCCTCGGCGAGCGGGGCCAGGCCGGCCGGGCGGAGCCGGTCGCCGGTCACCGCCCGGGCTTCGGGGTGGGCCCATCCGGCGCGCCCGCGCGTGAAGGTGGTGACGTGCCAGCCGCGTTCCACGGCGGCCGTGACCACCCACCGGCCGACGAACGTCGTGCCGCCCAGCACCAGCAACCGCATGCCGTTCATCACTGTCTCCTGATCCGGTAGAGAACGTGGCGGCGCAGCGGGTGACCCGCGGGGAGCGCCGGGTGGTCGAAGTCATCGGCCGGGTCGTGTGTCATCCCGAGCCGCCGCATGACCGCCTGCGAGCGGACGTTCTGCACCGCGGTGAACGAGACGACCTCGGTCAGCCCGGCCCGGCCGAACCCGTCCTCCAGCGACGCCCGCGCCGCCTCCGTGGCGTACCCCCGGCCCCAGGCGGAGCGGGCGAGCCGCCAGCCGATCTCCACGCACGGCGTGAAGGGGGCGGTGAACCTCGGGACCGACAGCCCGGTGAAGCCGATGAACTCGCCGTCGGCCTCGACGGCCCACAGACCGAACCCGTGCTCGTCGAACCCGGCCTCGATGCGCTCGGCCAGCGCGTCGCTGTCCTCCCGGGAGAGCGTGGCCGGGAAGTGCTCCATGACGACGGGATCGGCGTTCAGCGCGGCGAAGGGCTCCTTGTCGTCCTCGCGCCAGCGCCGCAGCACGAGCCGTTCTGTCCTGATCGAATCGGCCACCCGCCGACGATAGTGCACGCAGGCTTTGGCCCCCGATGACGGTCCCCGATGCGGGGGGCGGGAGAAAGCAGAGGCGGAAGTCGGCTAGAGTCGTTCGTGGCCGATGTGGTTTGTGTCCCCCGGGCCGCAATCACCGCCTTCACGGAATACCGTCCGGCTGGAGCCGTGTTGTGCATCTCGCCGAGGAGGCGACCGCCACATCGGCCCTCGACGTGGGCGCCCCGCGAGACTCGTTCTCGCGGGGCGCCGCTCTCTTTCCCGGTCGTTCAACTGCGTCTTCTCACCAGGCCCGGCCCATGGGCAGGTGCGCCAGGCCGGGCGCGGACAGGTGCAGCACCTCGTAGCGTTCCGCGTCCGCGTACGCGCCGGGCACCTCCCGCTCCCACAGCGCGAACGTCAGCAGCCGCCAGTGGTGCGGATCCACGGCGAGCGCGGCGGTGTGCAGGCCCCCGGCGCGGCCCAGATCACGCAGTTCGGCGAGGGCGGCGGTCACCTGATCCTCAAGGCCGGCCGTGGCGGGCAGCTCGGTCAGCCGTCGCGACGCCGCGCGGGGCCGCGTCTCCCGGGCCTGACCGGCCTCGGCGGCCAGGCCCGTCCAGTGCCGCACGACCGGCCTGCCGAAGTCGGCGACGATGCCCTGGAAACCGCCCCCGCCGACGAGGAACTCGCCCATCCTCCCGGGGTCGTTCCACAGGTAGAACGGCGCGTACTGGTTGACCGGCGACCCGGCGACGCCCCGCTCGCGGACCAGGTAGGCCTTCAGGCCGAGCCCGGCCCGGTCGTCGAGGGCGTGGCCGCGCGTGGCCACCCGCTCGCGGATGATCGTCATGTCGTAGCCGGCGGGCAGGGTGATCTCGTACTGCATCGCATACACGGCGGGTCTCTCCGGTGGCTCAGGGGTGGGACAGCAGGGCGAGCACGCCCTCGATGGCCTGGTGGAACGGCTCGGGCGTGCCGGCCGCGCGGGCCAGGACATATCCGCCCTGCAGCACCGCCACGATCGTCGCGGCGGTCGCGCCCGGATCGAGACCGGCGTCGAGCTCGCCCAGGTCGCGTCCCTCGGCCAGCACCTCCGCGAGCCGGTCGCGCAGCCACGCGAACGTCTCCTCCACCGGCCGCCGCAGCGCCGGATCGGCCATGACGTCGGGGTCCTGGGTGAGCCGGCCGATCGGGCAGCCCCGCAGCACCTCCCGCTCGCGCCGCAGGTAGGCCGACACGCGCTCGACGGCCGTGCCCGGGCCGCCCAGGATCTCCTCCACCCCGGCGCGCATCTCCTCCGCCGTACGGGTGATCGCGGCCAGCGCAAGGTCGGGCTTCCCGGAAAAGTGGTGATACATGCTGCCCTGACCGGCTCCCGCCCGCTGCTGGATGGCCCGCGGGCTGGTGCCGACGTAGCCGCGTTCCCAGAGCAGTTCGCGGGTGCTCTCGATCAGGCGGTCCGGTGTGCTCACGCCGTACATACTAGTAGGTACAGAGAACTGTTGGTGAAGCCGTACAAAACATGAGGCGGTGTGTTGCAGGGGTCATACACCTGAGCAGGGGTCGGGGCGGCCTAGGGTATTCCCGTCGGACCGGAGAAGGAGAGGCCGTGCTCTACCCCGCCCTGAAGTTCGTCAGCGTTCCCGTCATGCACGCACTGTGGCGGCCGCGAACGGAAGGACGCGAGCACGTCCCCGCGCACGGGCCCGCGATCCTCGCCTCCAACCACCTGTCCGTGCTCGACTCGTTCTTCATGCCGGCCGTCGTGCCGCGCATGGTGCGGTTCGTGGCGAAGAAGGAGTACTTCACCGGCAACCCCGTCGTGGCGGCGTGGATGCGCGCGATGGGGGCGATGGAGATCGACCGGGAGAACGTCTCCGCCGCCCAGGACATGCTCGACGCCGCGGTGGAGGTGCTGAAGGCGGGCGAGCTGTTCGGCATCTACCCCGAGGGCACCCGCTCCCCCGACGGCCGGCTCTATCGGGGGAAGGTCGGCGTGGCCTGGCTGTCGCTGACCACCGGCGCCCCGGTCGTGCCCGTCGCCATGATCGGCACCGAGAAGGTGCTGCCGCCCGGCACCTCGGTGCCGCGCCTGCACAGCATCGGCGTGCGGTTCGGCGAGCCGATGACCTTCACCGGCGACGCGGGCAACGCCCGCGACCGGCGGAGGGTGACCGACGAGGTCATGGCCGCGATCCAGCGCCTGTCCGGCCAGGAGTACGTCCCCCGGTACGGCGCCAGCGTCAAGGGCTCCGGCGAAGCCGGAGTGTGAACGACGGCGGACCCCGCTAGGCTCTGAACCCGACCGCAGGGCCGTCGTTGGGAGTGCGCGTGCCGCGAGGACGTACCATCGCGATCTCCGCAGCCGTGGCCGTCGTGGTGGCCGGGGCGGCCGCCGGGGGCGCCTACTACGTGTTCCACACGCGCGGCACTCCGCAGGAGACGGCCGCGCGGTTCACCGCGGCCTGGTCGAAGGGCGACCTCGCGGCCATGAAGGCCGAGCTCGCCACGCCCGCCGCGGGCTTCGACGCGGCGTACGCCGAGCTCACGAAGAACCTCGGCGTGGCGAAGGTCACCGTGCGCGACGTGCGGGCCGGCGCGGCGAAGGACGACCGGGCGACCGCCTCCTACACCGCCACCGCCACGGTGAAGAACGTCGGCGACTGGACCTACCAGGGCTCGCTCAAGCTCGTGGTCAAGGACCACTACTGGAAGGTCGACTGGTCGCCGTCCGCGGTCCACCCCGCGCTCGACGGGACCAACCACCTGGCGCTGAAGACGTCGTGGCCGCAGCGGGCCGCCATCACCGACGCCAACGGCGACCGCATCGACGGCGGCGACGTGGGCGGCTCGGTGCAGCAGCTCGTGGGCTTCCTCGACAAGGCGACGGACAAGGACGTCGAGAAGCTGGGCACCGCCTACAAGAAGGGCGACGCCGTGGGCCGCGGCGGCCTGCAGGAGACGTTCCAGAAGCAGCTCGCCGGCACTCCGACCACCGAGATCCAGGTGGTCGGCGACAGCCGTAAGACCCTGCACACCGTCAAGGGCTCCCCCGGCAAGGACCTGCGGACCAGCCTCGACCTGAAGGTGCAGCAGGCCGCAGCGGACGCCGTACGCGATCTGGACAAACCCGCCTCGCTCGTCGCCGTCAGGCCCTCGACGGGCGAGATCCTCGCCGTCGTGAACAACAGGGGCGGCTTCAACCGCGCCCTGGACGGCAAGTACCCCCCGGGATCCACGTTCAAGACGGTCACTGCCGCCGGGCTGCTGGCCGAGGGACTGACGCCGTCGAGCCGGGTGACCTGCCCCAAGGAGGCGGTCGTCGGCGGGCTGAAGATCCGCAACTCCGACCACGAGGCGTTCGGGTCGCTGTCGTTCCTCGACTCCTACGCCCACTCGTGCAACACGACGTTCGCGCCGCTCGCCGCGCAGAAGCTGGGCGCGCGCAAGCTGTACGACATGGCGACGAACCTGGGCTTCAACCGGCCGCTGCGCATCGGCGTCCCGGCGACCCCCGGCAGCATGCCGAAGGCCACCAGCGACGCCGAGCTCGCCGCGGAGGCGTTCGGGCAGGCGAGGATCACCGCGAGCCCGCTGGTGATCGCGACCGTGGCCGCGGCGGTGGCCGACGGCTCCTGGCGGCCGCCCACGCTGGTGCCCTCACTGGAGCAGAAGACCGCTCCCGAGAAGCTGCCGGACGAGGTCGTCGAGCCCCTGCGGTCGATGATGCGGGCCGTGGTCACCAAGGGCACCGCCCACGGCGCCGGGCTGCCTGCGGGGACCGCGGGCAAGACCGGGACCGCCGAGTTCGGCACCGGGCCCAAGCTCGACTCGCACGCCTGGTTCATGGGCTTCCGCGGCGACCTGGCCTTCGCCGTCGTCGTGGAGGCCGGCGGCATGGGCGGCTCGGTGGCCGCCCCGGTCGCCGCGCACTTCCTCAAGTCCCTGTCCTGATGAGGCCGAGGGCGCACGTCACGTGACGGCCGCATCGAGGTCGCCGCTTCACGGCGCCTCGTGGGCTCCGCTAAACCGGCAGAGCGGCGGCGTCGTGCCGCAGGGCCATGACCAGCAGGGTCGCGATCAACGTGGCGATGAGCAACCAGCTCACCGCGATGATCACGGTGGAGCGGCCCGGCAGGCGGCGGCCCGTGCCTCGCCCCTGCCGTCCGCGCTCCGCACGGTGGTTGAACGACTCGAGCCTGGCCGCAAGCTTCGGGTCCTCATCCGTGAGGTGCCGCTCGATCATCGCCAGCATCCGCTCTTCGTCCTGCGACCAGGCCATCGCGCAACTCTCCCAGAACGCAAGGTATGTGCCGACGTTCTGCCCAACCATGAAGATCGTTAGCCGTTTCCAGGGCCGCGATTTACGACGCGTTGCATGTTGCGATCTCCATCGAACCTCTGTTCTAATCTGAGGGTGCGGTGGGAAGGGCTGCGGCTCGAAACGGGGGAAGGCGCACAGGGAGAGACGACTCCCCTGTTCGCGCGGTCGGCGGTGACCCGGACCTTCGACACCCCGGAGTTCCGGGGCGTCACCTTCTACGAGATCCACGCACGGTCGATCATCAACCGGGTCCCCTCGGCCAGCCGGGTCCCGTTCGAGTGGACGATCAATCCCTACCGGGGCTGCACCCACGCGTGCACGTACTGCTTCGCCCGCAGGACGCACGAATATCTCGACCTGGACTCCGGGCGGGACTTCGACTCGAAGATCGTCGTGAAGGTCAACGCCCCCGACCTCGTACGGAGGGAACTGGCGGCGCCCCGGTGGGGCGGGCACCCCATCGCCATGGGGACCAACGTCGACTGCTACCAGCGGGCCGAGGGCCGATACCGGCTGATGCCGGGCATCCTCGCGGCGCTGCGGGACGCCCGCAACCCGTTCTCGATCCTCACCAAGGGCTCACTGATCCTGCGCGACCTCGATCTGCTCGCCGAGGCCGCGCAGGTGACCGACGTCAGCACGGCCGTCTCGATCGGGTTCACCGACGAGTCGCTGTGGCGGGCCGTCGAGCCGGGCACCCCTTCCCCGCGCAAGCGGCTGGAGGTGTGCGCCACGCTGAACGAGCACGGCATCCCCTGCGGCGTGCTCATGGCGCCGATCCTCCCCTATCTGGGCGACTCCCCGCAGGCGCTGGAGGCCACCGTGCGCCGCATCGCCGAGACCGGCGCGACGCACGTCACGCCGATCGTGCTCCACCTGCGGCCGGGCGCACGCGAGTGGTTCATGGCCTGGCTGGCGCGCGAGCACCCCCGGCTCGTCCCCCGTTACCTGGAGCTGTACGGCCGGGGCGCCTACGCCCCCAAGGCATACCAGGAACGGATCGGCCACGCCGTGCGCGCGCTCGCCAGCAAGTACGGCATCGGCCGGTCGGCCCCGCGCGGCGATCAGGCACCAGGAACGGGCGGCGGCGATCGCGCCGCCGAGGCGGGTGGCAACGCCGCGGCCGACCCGGGTGGCGCCCGTTCCTGGCGACGGCCCGGCGAGCGGCCGGCTCCCTCGCCCGCACCACCCGCGCCGCCCGAACAGCTCACGCTCCTTTAGGCAACCGCTGGCGGTAAGCGGCCGTCGGGGGGATAGGCGGCGGTGCGGCCGCTCCTGCTCGGCCCCGGAGCGGACGGGCCGGTCAGGTGTCACCGGCCGATGGCGGCACGGCGAAGGCACCGGCGGATGCGGCGAGAGCGGCGGTTCTGGCCGCCTGGCCGGGCAGGTCCGGGCCGGGCGGCGTGCGGAGAAGCACCAACTGGTGATACACGGGGGCCGTGGCGGCGATGAGCAGTCGCCGGGCGTCCGTGCCCGGCGGGAGTTCGGCGCGCTCGACTGCTCGGCGGACGATGACCTCGCACCGGGCGTACCGGTCCTCCCAGAGCCGCCGTTGGGCGTGATCGGCCTGCTCGGAGCGGAACGAAGCGGCGATCAGGGCCGCCACGATCGGCGGCTGTGCGGTGAGCGCGTCCTGGATCTCGCGGTTCAGTGCCGCCAGGTCGCCCTCCAGAGAACCAGTGTCCGGGGGCTGCCAGGCGTCGTCGCCCGCCGCGTCCAGGACGTCGGCGAGCAGGCCGCCGACGTCTCCCCAGCGCCGGTACACCGTCGCGCGGTGCACACCCGAGCGGGCGGCGACGGAGTCGACGGTGAGCCCGTCATAACCGTGCTCTCCGAGCTCGGCGAGCACCGCGTCGAGCACCTGCCTGCGGATACGGGCGGTACGGCCGCCGGGGCGGCGCCGGGGCGGCGGCACGGGCCTGGCGCCCTCCGGCTCTGGTGTGGAAGAAGTCATCGCTGGTGGTCCGGTTGCTCAATGGAACGGCGGCATGCAAGTATCTTAACGCACCAACTGTCGCAGTAGTGATGCCATCGACCCTCTTCGAAGCGTTGGCCAGGAAGGAAACGACGCGCGATGCCGGCTGTGCCCCCCGACCCGACCGTGCTGCATCCGATGCCCGGGCAACCGCGGGTGGTGTTGCTGAAGCCGCTGATCACCTCGCCGCTGATCGAGGTCGGCGAGTTCTCGTACTATGACGACCCGGACGATCCGACCGCGTTCGAGACCCGCAACGTGCTGTACCACTACGGGCCGGAGAAACTGGTCATCGGGAAGTTCTGCGCTCTGGGTGAGGGCGTGCGGTTCATCATGAACGGTGCCAACCATCGCATGGACGGACCTTCGACGTTCCCGTTCCCGATCATGGGCGGGTCCTGGGCGGAGCACTTCGACCTCATCACGGGCCTGCCCGGACGGGGCGACACGGTGGTGGGCAACGACGTCTGGCTCGGATACCGGTCGATGGTGATGCCCGGTGTACGCGTCGGCCACGGAGCGATCATCGCCTCCGGCTCGGTCGTCGCGGACGACGTCCCCGACTACGGCATCGCCGCCGGCAACCCCGCCAGGCTCATCCGCCGCCGCTACGGCGACACGGACATCGAGCGCCTCCTCGCGCTGGCCTGGTGGGACTGGCCGCTCCAGCACATCACCGACCACATCCGCACGATCATGTCCGGAAGCATCGACGACCTGGAGAACGCGGCGCCGCTCCCCCACGGATGATCCGGCGCTTCAGAGTTCCAGCACTTCCGAATCGAGTCATCGGCATGCCTGCCTCCACACCCCGCAACCCGTTCGCCGACCTGCTTCGCGCCCATGCCGTCCCGCTCACCCACCTCGACCCGGCGGCGCCGCTCGACGACCTGGAGCCGCTGCGCGACATCATCGGCTATGCGCGCGTCGTCGCGCTCGGCGAGAACTCGCACTTCATCACCGAGTTCTCGCTGCTGCGCCGGCGGATCCTGCGCTTCCTGGCCGAACGCTGCGGCTTCACCGTCCTGGCCTTCGAGTACGGCTTCAGCGAAGGCTTCCCCCTCGACGCCTGGGCCCAGGGCCAGGGGACGGACGACGACCTGGACGCCCGGCTCGCCGCGGCCATTCCTGTGGGAGTCGCGGAGCCGCTGCGCTGGATACGCCGGCACAACGCCACCGCCGAGGTGCCGGTGCGCTTCGCCGGGATCGACGTCCCCGCGGCCGGCGGCTCGCTGCTGCCCGCCCTGACCCCCGTCGCCGACTACCTGCGGCGGATCGACCCCGAGACCCTCCCGCTGGTCCAGCAGGCCATCCGGATCGCCGAGTCGTTCGCCGGAGCGTCCGCCGCCTCGGCCGCGCCGGCCTGGACCCGCTTGGCCGCCGCCGAGCAGGACGCTCTCAGTGCGATCCTGATGCGCCTGCTCATCCGGTTCCGTGCCGTCGAGGTGCTGTACGTCTCCCGCGGCGACCGGCGAAGTTACGAGATCGCTCTGCGCCGGATCGAGGCCGCCTGCCACGCCGACTACGGCTTTCGTGCCATGGCCGGGCTGTACGCCGGCACCGGCCTGACCGCCGACACCTCGGCCCGCGACGTCTACATGGCCGGGTCGGTCCTGTGGCACCTGGAGCGCTTCGGCCCCGGCACCCGCATCGTGCTGGCGGCCCACAACGCCCACATTCAGAAGACGCCGGTCTCCTTCGACGGCCACCTCACCGGGCTCCCCATGGGACAGCACCTCCACCGCTGCCTGGCCGATGACTACGTCGCCCTCGCCCTGACCAGCATCACCGGGCACACCGCTGATATGCGTCCCGATG
Source organism: Microbispora hainanensis (assembly GCF_036186745.1). Classification (NCBI taxonomy): domain Bacteria; kingdom Bacillati; phylum Actinomycetota; class Actinomycetes; order Streptosporangiales; family Streptosporangiaceae; genus Microbispora; species Microbispora hainanensis. Next base: position 6,496,784 of record NZ_CP108086.1, read on the forward strand.
AGGACGCCCGCTTCGGATTCGCCATCGACAACACCAAGCTGGAGCCGCCCGAGCAGGGCAGCATCGAGGCCGCCTTCGCGGATGCCGGGCTCGGGCTGAGCATGGCCGATCTCCGCCGGGCGCGTGCGGAGGCCTCCGGCGGCGCGGGCCCCGACCGCATCCGGATCCAGAGCGCCTACCTGCACACCCCCGTCCTCGACGCGTTCGACGGCATCGTCAACACGCCGGTCTCCACCGTTGCCGGCGACATCGAGAACTGACGCCCCAGAGAGATCCGGGGCGATAAGACAGGTTCGTCGGGACCGCCGTCACCGGCCGCTTCTGTCCTCCTCGTGGGCGGATAGCCCCGCCGCGGGGGTGTCCGTGCGGATACGATCGGCGGCCGTGGAGGACGTCGCCGAGGACGCTGAGGACTTCGTCTGCGCGCATACCCGGCTCGCGGCCGTGCCGTACGTGCCGGAGATACGGCTGCACCTGGTCACGCCCAGCAATGCGCCCAGCGGCGTGCCCACCGGCGGGGCGCCGGGCGTAGGGCCGGACGCGGGCGGCGACGACCACGTGTACGAGTTGTGGGAGCGCGCCGGGCGGCTGCCCTTCTGGGCCTGCCCCTGGGCCGGAGGGCAGGCGCTGGCCCGCCACGTGCTCGACCACCCGGAGATCGTGCGGGGCCGCACCGTCCTCGACCTCGCCACCGGCTCGGGGCTGGTCGCGATCGCCGCGGCGCTGGCCGGAGCCGCCCTGGTCGTCGCCAACGACGTCGACCCGTACGCGCTGGCGGCCGTCGGCGTGAACGCCCGCGCCAACGGCGTCACGGTGCGGGTCGCCGCGGGCGACCTGCTCGACGGGACGCCGTCCCAGCAGGTCGTGCTGGCGGGGGACGTCTACTACGAGGAGCCGCTGGCCCGGCGGGTCACCCCGTTCCTGTCGAGGGCCGGCGGGGAGGTCCTCATCGGAGCGCCCGACCGCGCCTGCTCCTATCTCCCCGAGGGCGTGTTCGAGCAGGTCGGCGTGCATCAGGTGCCGGCCTTCCTGGAGGACACCCCCAGCAAACGGACAACCGTATATCGGCTTTCCACACACGCTGTGACCTAGCTCACAACAACGCGACAACTGCCGGTTACGTCACAGGGAAAGGGGATCTTCATCTGACACGAATCGGGGCGTAACAGTGTCATCTCTTCAGCGCAGGGTGGCCAGGAAAGCGGCGAGAGCGATCGTGCGGGCGCTGGAGGCCCGCGACCGGCGGCGCGCCCGGACGGCGCCGCCGCCCGACGGTCACGAGATCCGCATCCTGCTGCTGCACGCCAACGGCATGGGCGGCACCATCCGTACGGTCTTCAACCTCGCCGGGCATCTGGCGCAGACCCACGACGTCGAGATCGTGAGCGTCGTACGGGAACGCGAGGAGCCTTTCTTCCCCGTTCCTCCCGGAGTGCGCATCCGCTATCTCGACGACCGGCTGCCCCGCCGCAAGGGCCTGCTGTCTCGGTTCCCGAGCAGGCTGGTGCCGAAGGACGAGGCGGCCTACCACTGGTTCACCCTGCGGACCGACCTCAAGCTGGTCCGCTACATCCGCTCCCGCCGCCGCGGCATCCTCATCGGCACGCGGCCCGGCCTGAACCTGATCGCCGCGCGCTTCGCGCCCCCGGAGATCATCACGGTCGCCCAGGAGCACGGGAACCTGTCCTCGCACCAGCCGCAGGTGCGCAAGCGGATCACCCGTAGCTATGGCAGGCACGACGCGGTCGTCACCCTCACGCGGGCCGACCTGCGCGCCTATGAGCGGGCCTTCGAGAAGGCACGCGGGGACCGGCCCGCCGTGCTGGCGCGGGTGCCCAACGCGACGCCCCGCCTCGGCGGCGGCGTCTCCCCGCTCACCACGAAGACCGTCGTCACGGTCGGCCGCCTGACCTGGGGAAAGGGCTACGACCTGCTCATCCGCGCGTGGGCGCACGTGACGGCCCGGCACCCGGACTGGACGCTGCGGATCTACGGCGGCGGCCCCCGGCAGGAGAAGCTCCAGGCGTCGATCGACAAGCGCGGGCTGTCCGAGCGGGTGTTCCTCGAAGGCCCGGCCGAGGACGTCGGCGCCGTGCTCGCGGACGCCTCGATGTTCGTCCTGAGCTCCCGCCACGAGGGCATGCCGATGGTCATCCTCGAAGCGATGAGCAAGGGCGTCCCCGTCGTCAGCTACGACTGCCCGACCGGCCCCGGGGAGATGGTCGCCCACGGCCACGACGGCCTTCTCGTGAAGGCCGGGAAGATCCACGCGATGGCCGACGCCATCTGCACCCTGATCGAGGACGAGGACCTGCGCCGCCGGATGGGCGCCAACGCGCTGAAGACGGCCGCCCGCAACGACATCGACGTCATCGGCGCCCGCTGGGAGGACCTGCTGGCCGGCCTGGTGGCCCGGCGGCGTGGTCTCCCGCCCGGTGGCCCGCTCGCGTACGAGCCGGCCGGGGCGGGCGACCACGACATCGGGGAACGGCCCGGCTCTCCCGACGCCGCCGCGCGCCACGTCGCCCGTACGCCGGAGGCACCGGCGGCACGCCTCAGCCGGCGGGCGTGAACCACGGGCGGGCGGCCGCGTCGGCGACTACGGTCACAGGAAAATGCCGCCGGAGACCTCGACGCGCTGACCGGTGATCCAGCCGCTCCCGTCGGTGAGCAGGGCGCTGATCGCGCCCCCGACGTCGGTGGGCTCCCCCACCCGTCCCAGCGCGGTCTGCGACGCGAGCATGGCGCGGAACCCCTCGTCATCGCGCATGATCCCGCCCGCGAAGTCGGTGGCGACCGGGCCGGGGGCGACGGTGTTGACCGCGATGCCGCGCGGCCCGAGCTCCTTGGCGAGGTATCGCGTCAGCACCTCCACCGCGCCCTTCACCGACCCGTACGCCGCCTGCCCCACGCTCGCGAACCTGGTCAGCCCGGTCGAGAGGTTGACGATCCGGCCGCCGTCCGCGATGAGGGGCAGCAGCCTCTGCGTGAGGAAGAACACGCCCTTGAAGTGCACGTCGACCAGGGAGTCGAAGTCGCTTTCTGTCGTGTCGGCGAACGCCGCGGTGACCGCGATGCCGGCGTTGTTGACGAGATGGTCGAAATCGTCCCGGTGCCACCGCTCACGCAGGATGCGGCGCAACTCGGCCGTGAAGTCGTCGAACCCCGCCACCACCGCGGTGTCCAGCGGCAATGCCGCCACGGTGCGCCCGAGCCGGGTCACGGACTCGACCACCTCCTCGGCCTGGTCCTTGCCGGCCCGATAGGTGACGACGACGTCGACGCCGCGCTCGGCGAGGGCGAGCGCCGTGGCCCGCCCGAGACCCCGGCTGCCGCCGGTGATGAGGGCGATTCGCTGAGAGGTCATGATGAAAGCTCCTGGTCATCGGGTAGACGGCCTCCTGGCGGGGCCGCCACGCCCAGTTCACCGGGTGGCGCGCCGGGCTGCCACGGCCCACATGTCCATGGCTCACGCAGCCGGGACTCACGCAGCCACGGCCCGCGCAACCACGGCCCGTACAGCCGTGGCCTCCTTATCCGGGGATCGGCAGGCCGTGGATAAGGGGTGACCGGCGCGTGAGGATGAGCGGGGACGGGAGAAGGCGAGGAGGCAGAGGGTGGACCGCGAGGGACTGGCGGACTTCCTGCGCAAGCGCAGGGAGGCCCTGCAACCCGAGGACGTCGGGATGGTCCGCGGGCCGCGCCGGCGCACCAGCGGCCTCCGCCGCGAGGAGGTGGCCGCCCTCTGCGGCATGTCCAGCGACTACTACAGCCGTCTGGAACGCCTGAAGGGACCGCAGCCGTCGGAGCAGATGCTCGCCGCGATCGCCCGCGGGCTGCGCCTGACCCTCGACGAGCGCGACCACCTCTTCCGGCTCGCCGGGCACAGCGCCCCCCAACGGGCGCTGCGGGGCGACCACGTGAACCCGGGGATCATGCGCGTCCTCGACCGGCTCTGCGACACACCCGCCATGGTGACGACCGCACTCGGCGAGACGCTCCGGCAGACCCCGGCCGCCGTCGCCCTGTTCGGCGACCAGACCGTCTTCAGCGGCATGGCGCGCAGCCTGTTCTACCGGTGGTTCACCGACCCCGACGAACGGCGCCTCTACCTGGAGGACGACCACCCCATGTACGGACGGGTGTTCACCTCCCTGCTGCGGGAGGCCGCCACGCGTGAGGGACCCCGCTCCCGGGCCGCCGCCCTCGCCCGCGATCTCCTCGGCCGCAGCACCGAGTTCGCCGCGCTCTGGGACAGGCACGAGGTCGGTCTCGGGCACCCGGACACCAAGCGCCTCGTGCACTCCGAGCTCGGCGTGCTGGAACTGCAGTGCCAGACGCTGCTCGATCCCGACCAGTCGCAGGCGCTACTCGTCTACACGGCCACGCCGGGCACCGAAAGCTACGACAAGCTGCGCCTGCTCGCCGTCATCGGCAGTCAGACGCTGGGCAACGGTGACTGGCGATAGTCGCGACCAGCCCCGGCCCCTCGCACCCTGCCGCTCATGGCACCCTGCCGCTCACGCCCGCCGCGCCCGATCGGGACCGTCACACAGCCGGCTGATCGGCGTCCGCGCCGGAACGCGCTTCGATGCGGGCGGCCACCTGCCTGCTCCACGCGTGGATGGCGGCGGCCTGCTCGGGCGTGAGCGTCTCGAAGAAGTAGCGGCGGATGTTGTCCGCGTGCCCCAGGATGGCGTTCTCCACGGCGCTGCGGCCCTTGGCGGTCAGCCCGACCCCGATCCGGCGGCCGGACCGGTCCTCGGTCCTGTCGACCAGTTCACGGTTCTCCATCCGCGTCAGCTGATGCGCCACCCGGCTTTTCTCCCAGGCGAGCGACTCGGCGAGCTCGGTCACGCGCATCCGGCCCCCGGCCGTCCGGTGAAGCGTCACGAGCACGCTGAACTCGGCCTTGGAGATGCCGTGGTCGCGCTGCAGGCCACGGTCCAGCTCACGGGCCAGGAGACGCTGCGCCTGCATCCAGCTGTCCCAGAGCTCCCACTGCTCGGGTTCCAGCGTCCGGGGCTTCTCCATGAGCCCACCATAACGACCCGGAGTTGACGCGACAACTCACTCCGGGCTTAAAGTTGTCACGTCAACTCTGGGCGTGTCCCGTACGGCCCCTCGTCCTGAGCGCCGCGCGTGCCGCCCGACAACGGCAATGCGATGAGGAGCGAGGATGAATCACACCGTGGTGGTCGTCGGGGGAGGGTACGGCGGGTCGATGGTCGCCAAGGAGCTGGACTCCGAGGCCGACGTCACACTCATCGACCCACGGGAGGCCTTCGTCAACGCGGCCGCGTCGCTGCGGGCGCTGACCCGCCCTGACTGGGCGCACAACGCGTTCTTCCCGTTCGCGACGCTGCTCCAGCGGGGACGAGTGATCCGCGACCGGGCCGTCTCGGTCGACCCGAAGGGCGTTACGCTCGCTTCGGGCGAGCGGGTCGAGGCCGATTATCTGGTTCTGGCCACCGGCTCCGGCTACACATATCCGGCCAAACCACGCCACGCGTCGACGAGCATCGCCGAGCAGCTGGACGATCTGCGCGAGACCCACAGGGAGCTGGCCGGCGCCGGGCGCGTGCTGATCCTCGGCGCCGGCCCGGTCGGCCTGGAGCTCGCCGGGGAGATCAAGGACGTCTGGCCGGACAAGCACGTGCTCGTCCTCGACAGGGCCGATCAGCTGCTCCCCGGCTTCCTTCCCGAGGTGCGCGATGAGCTACGCCGCCGGCTCGACGAGCTCGGCATCGACGTGCGGCTGAACACCGGTCTCACCGCGTTGCCGACGGTCGAGGCCGGTCGGGCCGGCCGTATCGCGGTCACGACCGACAAGGGCGAACGGATCGTGGCGGACATCTGGTTTCGCGCCTTCGGGGTCGAGGTCAACACCGGCTATCTCGCCGACGGATGCCTCTCGCCGCTGACCGAGCAGAAGACGATCCCGGTCACCGAGCGGCTGAACGTCCAGGGTTACGACCACGTCTACGCGATCGGCGACATCGTCGCCCTCCCCGACCCCAAGATGGCCTCCTATGCGATGACCCATGCCGGGGTCGTGGTGCGGAACCTCAAGGCGCAGCTCGCCGGCGACCGGCCGGACGCGGTGCACACCCCGACGTCCGAGCGGAGGATCCTGCTTCCGCTCGGAACGCGTACGGGCGTCGGCCAGCTCCCCACACCGGACGGTGTCGCCGCGGCCACGGCCGAGACGGTCTTCGAACGCAAGGGCGCCGACCTGTTCACCGCGCGGTTCGCCGCCCGGTTCGGCCGCGCCTGAACGGATCCGCCGGTCGCCGCGTCAGTCCCTCGGAGGCCGGTCGGCCCACTGCTCCAGACGACGGGCAAGCGCCCGGACCTCCTCACGCAGCTCGGGCGGGCCGACCACGGTGAACGGCACGCCGAGGCCGGCCAGCACCTGGGCCATGCCGTCCAGCCGCTCGGCCCGGCCGGTCATCCGTACGCCGCCATCGACCGGAGCCAGGGCGGCCACCGCCGGCGGGATCCGCCGCCGGGCCTCCTCCATCGTCGTGGCCAGCACCACCTCGACCTCGTACCGGTAGGGCACGGCGGCCAGCGACTCCATGACGTGGGCGACCGCGTCGAACTCCCCCGGTGCGGGAAACTCTTCCCCCGTCGTCTCCGCCCGGCCGATCCGGTCGAGCCGGAACGTCCGCACCTCGCCCCTGCGGTGGTCGTGGCCGGTCAGATACCAGCGGCCCGAGTGGAACACCAGCCCGTACGGATCGACCGCCCGCTCGCTGTCCTGTCCCCGGAAGGACCGGTAGGCCAGCCGTACGCGCAGACGACGCCGGGCGGCGTCGGCCAGCGTCAGCAGGGTGGCGCCGCTCGGCCGGGATGTCGCGGCGGTGCGGGTGGTCAGGCCGACCATCTCCTCGACGGCGCCGACCCGGTCGCGCAGGGCGTCGGGCAGCACCCGCTGGATCTTCGCGAGCGCGCTCTCGGCCGCCCCCTCGCCCACGGTGAGGCCCGCGCGGCGGCCGGCGAGCAGCCCGAGCACCACGGCGGCGGCCTCGTCGCCGGTCAGCATGAGCGGCGGCAGCCGATATCCCGGCCTGAGCCGGTAGCCGCCGTAGCGTCCCCGCTCGGCCTCCACCGGAATGCCGAGGTCCTCAAGCCTGCGCACGTAGCGGCGCACGCTCCGCACGTCCACCTCCAGGCGCTCGGCCAGCTCGGGACCGGTGAGCCCCGGCCTGGCCTGCAGCAGCTCCAGGAAGGCGAGGATGCGATTGGTGGACATATCAGGACCGATTCTGCCCTGATTCGGCCCTAGCGTCGACGCATGACGACATACGTACTCGTTCCCGGTTTCTGGCTCGGCGCGTGGGCGTGGCGGGACGTGACCGCCGCGCTTCGCGGCATGGGGCACGAGGCCCACCCGCTGACCCTCACCGGCCTCGCCGACCGCGCCCATCTCGCCTCCCCCGCCCTGGATCTGGAGACCCACATCCGCGACATCCTCGGCCTCGCCGAGGCCGAGGACCTGCGCGATGTGGTCCTGATCGGCCACAGCGGCAGCGCCGCCGCAGTCACCGGGGCCGCCGCCCGCGCCGCCGGCCGCGTGAGCCGGGTCGTGTACGTCGAGAGCGGCCCGGTGCCGGACGGCATGGCCCAGATCGACCTGACCGGGCGGGAGTTCGTCGAGAAGCGCGTCGAGGACGACTGGCGCTACCCCATGCCTTCCTGGGATGAACTGCAGGAGTCGGGCGCGAGCCTGGAGGGGCTGGGCGAGCACGAGCGCTCGTTGATGGCCGCCCGGGCCACCGCACAGCCGCTCGGCACGATCACGCAGCCCCTCACGCTGGGTGACGACGCCGCGGCGTTCGCCGCACTGCCGAAGACGCTGGTGAGCTGCTCGTTCCCGCTCGCCCAGGTCAGAGGGCTGATCGCGGCCGGACATCCGGCGTTCGCGCCGCTGGGCGGGCCCGAGTGGGAGCTGCATGAGCTGCCCACCGGTCACTGGCCGATGCTCTCCCGCCCCGGCGACCTGGCTGCACTTCTCGCCAAACCGGCGTAACCGACCCGGCGCCTTTACATTGTAGATTTCCTGGGCAGGACATTTGTCCTGCCCAGGGTCGTATCGATCTCTCTACCTGGGCCGACGGCGCCTGCCTACCGTCGTTTCCATGACCACGAACACCGCCGACGCCGTGTCACTGACCTCGGCGACCAAGCGCTTCGGCCCCGTACGGGCCGTGGACGAGCTCACGCTCGCCATCCCCCGCGGCCAGACGGTGGCACTCCTCGGCCCCAACGGCGCGGGCAAGTCGACCACCATCGCGCTGCTGCTCGGGCTGCTGCCGCCCGACTCCGGGCGGGCCGCGCTGTTCGGCCTCGACCCCGAGCAGGCCGTGAGGCAGGGCCTGGCGGGCGCGATGCCGCAGGAGGGCGGCCTGGTCCCCCGGGTCACGGTCCGCGAGCTGCTGACCTTCGTGTCCGGGACCTATCCCGCTCCCCTCCCCCTCGACCGGGTGCTCACGCTCGCCCGGATCGACGACCTGCGCGACCGCCGGGTGGACCGGTTGTCGGGCGGGCAGGCGCAGCGCGTGCGGTTCGCGATGGCGGTGTGCGGCGACCCCGACCTGATCGTCCTCGACGAGCCCACCGCCGCGCTCGACGTGGAGGCCCGGCGCGAGTTCTGGGACGGCATGCGCGGGCTGGCCAGCCAGGGCAAGACCATCCTGTTCAGCACCCACTATCTCGATGAGGCCGACGAGCATGCCGACCGCGTCGTCGTGCTCGGCCACGGCCGGGTGATCGCCGACGGCACCAGCGCGGAGATCAAGCGGGCGGCGGCGCTGACCACCGTGAGCGTGGCCGCCGACGGCGAGTCCGCCTGGCTCGCGACCCTGCCGGGCGTGCGCCACATGGAGATCAGGGGCGGCCGGGTCCACCTGCGCACCGGCGACTCCGACGCCACCGTCATGGCCCTCGCCCGCGCGGACGCCATCCGCGATCTGGAAGTCGCCCCGGCCGACCTGGAGGACGCTTTCGTGGCCCTCACGACCAAGGAGAACGTGTGATGTGGGGATACGTACGGCTCGAACTGACCAGGGCCCTCCGCGACGGCGGCTATGTGATCTTCGGGATCGTGATGCCGGTCGTCATGTACCTCGTCTTCACCAACCTCGGCCTGGCCCCCGGCGACAAGCACGACGCCGCGATCTACACGATGGTCAGCATGGCGGCGTACGGCGCGCTCGGCGGCGCGTTCAACAACGGCAGCGGCATCGCCGAGGACCGCGCGGCGGGGTGGCTGCGCCAGTTGCGGCTCACCCCGCTGACCCCGGCCGAAGTCGTGGCGGGGAAGGTCGTCACCGGCGCGGTCGCCGTCGTGCCCAGCATCGCAGCCGTGCTGCTGGCCGGCGTGCTGGTCAACCACGTCTCGCTCCCACCGCAGCGGTGGCTGGTGATCATCGCGCTCCTGTGGGCGGGCACCGTGCCGTTCTCCCTGCTCGGTCTCGGCAACGGCTATCGCCTGTCGGGCCAGTCCGCGGCGATGGCCAACATCGCGACCATGCTGACGCTGTCGATCCTCGGCGGCCTGTGGGTGCCGGTCGAGAAGTTCCCGTCCTGGCTGGCGGCGATCGCCGAGTGGACCCCGTCGAACAGCTACGCGGGCCTGTCGTGGCGGATCGCGTTCGGCGACGTCCCCACCCTCCGTCAGGTCGTGCTCCTGTCGGCCTGGCTGCTGGTCTTCGGCGTCTACGCGGTGTACGGCTACCGTCGTGCCGGTCGCCGGGCCTGACCGCTAGTGTGACGATTCCGATGACGACAGAACGCGGCACCTGGCTCGATCCGCTGCGCGAGGGCGAGCGCGGCCCCGACGCCAAAGGCATGTACATGTGGGTGGCCGTGACGGCGGCGCCCGTGTGGGACATCGCGCACGGCCGATCCCATCCCCTCTGGCTGGCCTGGCCGGCCGCGCTGGCCGCCGCCGGGCTGTACGTGGCCACCACGCACTTCGCGTTCACGGACCGGCGGCGCGCCCTGCCGGCGCTCGGGCTGCTCGCGGTGGTGGTCCTCGCGTCTATGATCGGGTTCGCGGGCAACTGGCTCTACCTGGTCATGATGCTGGCCGTCGCCACCGGAACCGCCGTTCGCGGCAGGATCCTGCCGGTGATACTGATCGCCGAGTGCGTCGCCGCCCTGGTCGTGGCCGTGCGGGCCGACGCGAGCCTCACCGGCGTGCTCTCCATGATCTGGGGCACGTTCACCGCGGGCCTGATCCCGGCGATCATCATCCGGCTGTGGGAGGCCATCCACGAGCTCAAGGCCACCCGCGAGGAGCTGGCCCGGACCGCGGTGACCGAGGAGCGGCTGCGCTTCTCCCGCGACCTGCACGACCTGCTCGGGCACACCCTCTCGATCATGGTCGTCAAGGCCGAGGCCGTACGCCGGCTGACCCGGGTGGACGCCGATGCGGCGGCCGAGCAGGCGTCCGACATCGAACAGATCGGGCGGCAGGCGCTGACCGAGGTGCGGGCCGCCGTCACCGGCTATCGGGGCAGGGGACTGACCGCCGAGCTCGACTCCGCCCGCGCCGCCCTCGCGGACGCCGGAATCAAGGTGACCGTCCGCACCTCCTCCGTACGGCCCGGCCCCGAGGCCGACGCCCTGCTCGGCTGGGCCGTGCGCGAGGGCGTGACCAACGTCGTCCGGCACAGCCACGCGTCGGCCTGCGAGATCGGCCTGCGCGACGACGACGGGCTCCTGGTGCTGGAGATCCGCGACGACGGCCCGCCGCAGCAGGCCCACGGGCACGGCAACGGGCTGATCGGCCTGCGTGAGCGCGTGAGGGCCGCCTCCGGCACCGTGGAGACCACGGCGCCGCCGGACGGAGGCTTCCTGCTCCGGGTGGCCGTGCCGTACGCGAGGGAGGACGGTCAGTGATCCGGGTGCTGCTGGCCGAGGACCAGGGCATGATGCGCGGCGCGCTGGCCCTGCTCCTCAACCTGGAGCAGGACATCGAGGTCGTCGCCCAGGTCGGCCACGGCGACGAGGTGGTGGACACCGCCCTGCGGACCCGGCCCGACGTGGCCCTGCTCGACATCGAGATGCCGGGCCGCGGCGGGCTGGAGAACGCCGCCGACCTGCACGAGCGCCTGCCCGGCTGCGCCGTGCTCATCCTCACGACGTTCGGGCGGCCCGGCTACCTGCGCCGGGCGATGGAAGCCGGGGCGCGCGGGTTCCTGGTCAAGGACGGCCCGGTGGAGGATCTCGCCGACGCCGTCCGCCGCGTGCTGCGCGGCGAGCGGGTCATCGACCCCGCGCTCGCGGCGGCGGCGCTGAGCACCGGCCCGAGCCCGCTGACCGACCGGGAGCGGGACGTGCTGGCCGCGGCGGCCGACGGCTCGACGATCTCCGACATCGCGGCCCGCCTGCACCTGTCGGAGAGCACGGTGCGCAACTACCTGTCGTCGGCCATCGGCAAGACCGGCACCAGGAACCGGATCGAGGCCGCCCGCCTGGCCCGCCACAACGGCTGGCTGTAGCGGCTCACTGCACGTCGAACTCGTTGCCCTCGGGGTCGGCCATGGTCACGTGGTGGCTGCCGGGCTCCTGGACGACGCGCAGCACGGTCGCGCCGAGCGCCTTGAGCCGGTCGACCTCGGCGTCCCTGCGCTCGGGGCCCGCGTGCAGGTCGATGTGCAGGCGGTTCTTGCCTGCCTTCGGCTCGGGGACCGCCTGGAAGAGGATCCGGCGGCCGAGGCCGGTGCCGGTGTCCTGATCGACCGGGTCGTCCGGGTGCCGTACGGCCCGCAGCGTGCGGAAGGCCGTGTGGTCGGGGGTCACCGCCTCCTCCCCCACGACGCCGCCGGCCAGAAGCCGGCCGACGATGGCGCTGTTGTCCTCCACCTCGTAGCCCAGGGCCTGCGCCCAGAACGCGGCCTGTGCGTGCGGGTCGGCGCAGTCGACGACGAGCTTCCATTCGAGAGTCATGTAACCCTTTATAGTGGTTACATGACTCTGACGCTACATCCGCGCAGCGGGGGCTCCTTCCGGTTCGATCCGGGCGCCCTCTGCCTGGAGTTCCTGGTGAGCGGCGGCGTGGGGGTCTACGCCCACTACGAGACGCTGCACGAGCCGGCCGACCTGGCACGGTGGGCCGCCGTGTCCCGGCTCGGCCTGGCGGAGGTGGACACGACGGCCGGCGAGCTCACCCGCGCGAAGACCCTGCGCGCCGCCCTGTGGGGACTGGCCGGCGACCACGTCCACGGGCGTACGCCGCGGCAGGCGGACGTGGACGCGGTCAACCTCGCGGCGTCCGCGCCACCGCTGACGCCCGTGATGACGGCGGACGGGCGGCGGTCCTGGGCCACCCCCGCGACCGGCGGCCAGGTGGTCGCGACCGTCGCGAGGGACGCGATCGAGCTGTTCACCGGCCCTCTGGCCGACCGCGTACGGGAGTGCGCGGGCGACAACTGCGCCCTCGTCTTCGTCGACACCTCACGCCCGGGCAGCAGGCGCTGGTGCTCCATGGAGCGGTGCGGCAACCGCCACAAGGTCCGCGCGCACCGCTCCCGCGAAAGGTAGAACCCCGCGGCGCACGGGGATCCGACCGGGCCTCAGGCGGCGACCGGTGAGAAGTACGAGACCAGGCGTCGTGCCGCACCCGACCACGGACCGGCGAGGAGCGCCACGAGCACCTGGGCGGCTCCGGCGGCGACGAGAGTCGGGCCCGCGCCGGCCACGCCGATGACCGCGCCACCGGCGAGCAGGCCGACCGAGACCGCCCCGTCGTGCACGAGGCTCTCCGCCGCGAAGGCCGCTCGCCGCTCCGCCCCGTCGGTGCGGGTGCTGATGAGCCGGTTCAGCGCGCCGATGCCGAGCGGCATGGAAAAGCCCCCGATCGCGGCCACGCATCCGAGGACGACGAGGGACGACGCCGCCGCCGGCATGACGGCGAACGTCACGCCGAGAACGGCCCAGCCCACTGCCATGGTCGCCAGTGCCGGCATCCGCGGGACGAGCGCCGGCGCCAGGAGGGCACCGGCGAGCGAGCCCAGGCCATATCCGGTCATGCCGGCCGAAATGAGCAGTCCGGGCCGCCCGGTCTCGGCTCCGAGGATCGCGAGGCCGAGCGTGAAGGCGAACCACACGAGCCCGCCGACTCCCGACATGGTCACCGCACGCCGGATGTCCCCGTGCCGCGCCAGCACCTGACGCAGGGCCGGGGCGCCGGACCCATCGGCCGGGCCGCCGGATGCGGCAGGGCCGACATGCACGGCAGGCGTCGCGGTGCCGCGCACGGTGCACAGGAGGGCGGCTCCCACGCCGACGCCGGCGGCCTCGGCCCACAGCAGGGGCGACGGCCCGCCGACGGTCACGGCCCACCCCGCCGCCGGTGGCGCCAGGATCATCGTGACGCGGTGCATGAAATCCTGCCAGGCCAGCATCTTCGTCGTGATGGTGGCACCGAGGGGATCGCAGATGTCCGAGAGCAGGGCACGTTGCCCCGGCCCGCTCAGCGCGGTGGCGCACCCGGTGATGACACCGGCGGCGGCGAGGTGGACCGCGCCGACCGTGCCGGCTGCCGCGCCCACCGGAACGACGAGGAGCCCGGCCACCTGCACGACGAGCACGCAGGCGAGGGCTCTGCCCGTGGTCAGCCGCTGCCGGATTCCTCTGGCCCACCAGGGCGAGGTGAGCATGGGCAGCCCGACCGCTCCGCCGACCAGCCCGGTGGACCAGGTGGATCCGGTTTCGGCGAGCGCGACGAGCGGAAGCGCCACGGCCGTCGTGCGCTGCCCCATCCAGGTCACGAACGTGGTTGTCAGCATGGCGACGATGTCGCGTCCGGTGTTCACGCCGTCATCCTCCGGGCGAGCGGAATCCCCCGGTAGGCGACGAATCGCCATCAGAACTCATAACATCCGGATATGAGCTCATTCCCCTCGGTCGAGGACCTCCGGCTCGTCGAGGCCATCGCCCGGCACGGCTCGGTCGGGGCCGCCGGAAGAGAGCTGCTGATCAGCCAGCCGGCCGCGAGCAAGCGCCTCGCCGCGCTCGAACGGCGGGTCGGCGAGCGGCTCTTCGACCGGGACACGACGGGGGCGCGGCCGACGCCGGCCGGTCGTGCGCTGTGCGCAGAGGCGGCTCACGTGCTCGATCATCTGGGCCGGATCTTCGACCGGGCGCGGGCGGCGGCGCGGGCGAAAACCTTCCGCGTCGGCACCTTCGGCAGCCTCGCCCCGTTGCTCTTCCCCGCGCTCGACGAGCTGATGGACGGCGCGACGGTCGACCAGGTGACCGACCACGGCGACCGGCTCGTGGAGTGGGTGGGCGAGGGGTCGCTGGACGCCGCGTTCGTCGCCGTAGCCGACCAGATGCGCCTGCCCGCCACCGTCAGCGCCACACCCGTCGCCACCGATCGGCTGGCCGTCCTGACGCCGGAGGGCGCGCCCGCGAGAGACGGCCGGCGGCCGTTCGCCGGTCTCGACGTCGTCGCCTACACCTACGACATGTCCGCCGACACGCTGCACCAGCGGCTGTCCGGCCTCGGCGCGAGGCCCCGGGCGGCGGCCACCGCGGAGACCGCCGTACGGCTCGCGCGGCTGCTGAGATGCCCGGCCGTCCTGCCCCGCGGGCTCGGGCTCGCCTATGCCCAGGAGGGAGATCGCATATCGGCCGCGCCCCTGCCCGGCCGCCTCACGCTCTTCATGGTGACCCGCCGCCCGGCTCCGCACGAGCTGACGGCGATGGCCGGGCCGCTTCCCGGGCGCCTCGGCCTGCGGCGCCCGGCGGCGAGACGGCCCGGCTGAACGGCCACGCACCCCGGTCCGCGCGCACCGAAGACCGTTGACGGCCTCGCTCCGCGTCTGCTTCGACGGTGCGGACGACCACCTGGGGTGGGCACCCGGACGTCGGCGGTGCGAAACTTCGCACTATGACGGAGAACGAGCCTCGGTCGCTGATTCCCAGCATGCGGCTGGACGATCTGCTGGCGGAGTTGCAGTCACGTCTGGAGGCCGTGCTGGCCACCCGTGACCGGGTGCACGCGCTGCTGGAGGCGGTCGTCTCGATCGGCAGCGACCTCGATCTGGAGGTCGTGCTGCGGCGCATCGTGGAGACCGCCACGACGCTGGTCGACGCGACGTACGGCGCGATGGGCGTGATCGGGGAGGAGAACACGCTCGTCCAGTTCGTGCCCGTAGGGCTGAGCGAGGAGGAGATCGCCAGGATCGAGCACTGGCCGCACGGGCTGGGCCTGCTCGGCCTGCTGATCAAGGAGCCGCAGACGCTGAGGCTGGCCGACATCTCCCGCCATCCCGAGTCGTACGGATTCCCGCCCGGTCACCCGCCCATGGGCAGCTTCCTGGGCGTGCCGGTGCGGGTGCGCGACGAGGTGTTCGGCAACCTCTACCTCACGGAGAAGCGCGGCGGCGGGAACTTCGACGAGGACGACGAGGCGATCGTGGTCGCCCTGGCCACCGCCGCCGGCGTGGCGATCGAGAACGCCCGACTGTACGAGGAGAGCCGCCGCCGGGAGACCTGGTTGCGGGCGTCCTCCGACATCACCACGCGGCTGCTGTCGGGGGCCGAGCCGCGGGAGGTCCTCACCCTGATCGCCCGGCGCGCCCGCGAGATGGCCGACGCCGACGCCGTGGCGATCCTGCTGCCCGACCGCGACCGCGAGGTGCTGCGCGTCGCGTTGCAGGATGTGGCGCCGGCCGAGGACGGGCCGATCGGGGACGGACCGGCGGTCCGGCTCGTCGAGGACGAGGTCGCGGTCGAGGGCTCGCTGTCGGGCCGGGTGTTCCTGAGCGGTGAGCCGCTGGCGCTGGACGATTTCGACCACGGTCGGCTGCACCTGATCTGGGCCGGCGATCTGGAGCCCGGGCCGGTGGCCGCCGTGCCGCTGGGCGCGCCCGGGGCCGTACGCGGGGTGCTGGCCCTGGTCAAACGATCGGGACGGATGCCGTTCAGCCAGTCGGAGCTGCGCACCCTGCACGCCTTCGCCGGGCAGGCGGCCGTCGCGCTGGAGCTGGCCGAGACCCGCCGCGACGCCGAGCGGCTCGGCCTGCTGGAAGACCGCGACCGCATCGCCAAGGACCTGCACGACGTGGTCATCCAGCGCCTGTTCGCCGTCGCCATGACGCTGATGAGCGCGGTGCGCCTGGTCGAACGGCCGGAGGCCTCCTCCCGGCTGCAGAGCGCGATCGACGAGCTGGACACCACGATCCGGCAGATCCGCTCGACGATCTTCGCCCTGCAGACCCCGCACGAGGACGCCTCGCCCAGCCTGCGCGCCCAGGTCGTCGACCTGGTCGAGGGCGCCCGGGGGCATCTGGGCTTCATGCCCGGCCTGACCCTGGAGGGCCGGCTCGACAACGACGTGCCCGCCGAGGTCGCCGAGCACCTGCTCGCCGTCCTGCGCGAGGCGCTCTCGAACGTCGTCCGCCATGCCAGGGCCACCCGCGCCGACGTCGCCGTCCACGCGGCGGACGGGCGGCTGACCCTGGTGGTGGAGGACAACGGCGTCGGCATCCCGGCCGAGGGCCGCCGCAGCGGCCTGCGCAACCTCGCCGACCGGGCCGAACGCCTCGGCGGCGCCCTCGCCCTCGCCTCCCCGGACGGCGGCGGCGCCCGCCTGGAGTGGAGCGTCCCGCTGGGCTGAGCACCGTCATGTCCAGCGGGACCGGCCCCGCGAGCACTCCTATAGCCGGCTCAGCACCTGCATGGCGTCCTTCTCCAGCCGCGACAGGTCGCGGAGGATGGCCCCGGCCTGCCGGAGGCAGCCCGCGTCGCCGCTCTCCCCCGCCTTCGCGATCAGTTCGGACACCTGCGTCCAGAGGACGGCGGCCTCACCGTACATCCGGTGACCGGCGCGGAGACCGTGGTGGCCGATCAGTTCGGTGCACTCGCCGAGGAAGTCGCGATAGAGGGCGCGGAACAGCGCGCCGCCGGTGCCGCCCTTCTCCATGAGGAGGGCGGCCTGCGGCAGGTCCCGCCCGGGGTCCCCGGCACGCTCCAGCCAGCCGGGCGCCTTAGCGCCTGCCTTCTCGATGCCGCGCCAGCCGAGGTTCGCGATGGGAGCGGCGAGGAAGGCGTCGGCGCACGCTCTGACGGCGGGGACGATCCGGTCCTGCCACGCGAGCGGACGGGGCGGCACCGTGATGGTGAAGGAACGGTTCCTCGCGGTCATCGGGCCGCGTTCGGCACGGGCCCGGGCGAGGGAGGCCCGGCTGGTGCGCACCGCTCCTCCCTGCTGCTCGGTGTCCACGAGGTGGACGTCGTGCTCGTCGTAGCCGTACATCGCGACGACATGACCGCCGAAGTGCACTGTGGAGCGGAAATAGTCCAGGTGGTAGGAGTCGAGCTGGAGCCCGACCGGCCGGCCGGCGTCGATCGGGGCGGCCACGTTCTGCCACGCCTTGCGCGGCGAGGTGGTCTCCTCGGTCGTCAGCGTCAGCCCCAGCCGGTCGGCCAGGTTCCTGGTGAGCTCGAACGGCCTGACGCGGCCTCCGAGGAAGGGGAACGGCATGCCCTTGGCGTCCCAGTAGACGAACGACAGGCCCGAGCCCAGCCCGAACAGCATGGGCTCGGACAGGTCGAGCCCCTCGTGCCGCAGAAGCACCCCCAGCGCCGTCGTCTCGCAGTGGTGCGTCCCACGGGCCTCCACGCCCTCCACTATGGCCATGCTCGCTCTCCTCGTCCTGACGGCGGCGCACGCTCGCCCCGGCCCGGTCCCTGACCGGCAGCATCGGGCCTCCCACAGTGGGAGAGTCCACTCGGGAGGCCCTCCGGCCACGCGACCTCGCTTACCTCCGCTGCCCGGCCAGGGCGCGGTTGACGGCGGCGAGCACGGCGCGGGTGTACGCCGTCGCGGCGTCGGCGTCCTCGCCCGCTCCCCAGACGGGAGTGCCGCCGACACGGCACCGGGCGTAGGCGACGGCGCCGCCCTCCGCCGGATGCCCGCCCTGCCAGAGCACCTCCACCGCGACCCCGGCCGCCGTCAGCGCGGCGGCGAGGGCCGCCGCCGGATCGGCGCCGGTCCCCCGGCTCTCGCGCCCGTCGTGCCGCACCAGGCAGTGGAAGCCGTCGCCACCGGCGGTCAGCGACGCCGGCGTGACCGGCCCGTCCTCCGCCATGTACGCCTCCCGGAACAACCGGAGCAGTTCCTTCGGCGTGGCCTCCCGCCCGCTGCGGTCCGTCGCGTCCTGGACGACGCGGGAGAACTCGGCGCGCAGCGCCTTCGGCAGGTCGAGCCCGTGGTGGACCTGGAGGAGGTGGGCGATGCCGCCCTTGCCCGACTGGCTGTTGACCCGGATGACCGCCTCGTACGTGCGGCCGACGTCGGCCGGATCGATCGGCAGGTAGGGCACCGACCAGGGCGCCTCTCCCGCCGGCACGCCCCGCTCGGCCGCCGCGCGCTCGTGGTGGGCGAGGCCCTTGCTGATGGCGTCCTGGTGGGTGCCGGAGAAGGCCGTGTAGACCAGGTCTCCCCCGTACGGATGCCGCACGTGGACCGGCAGGCGGTTGCACTCCTCAACGGTCCGCCGGATGACGTCGATGTCGGAGAAGTCCACCATCGGGTCGACGCCCTGCGCGTACAGGTTGAGCGCGAGCGTGACGAGGTCGACGTTCCCGGTGCGCTCGCCGTTGCCGAACAGGCAGCCCTCGACGCGCTGCGCCCCGGCCAGCATGGCGAGCTCCGCACAGGCCACCCCGGTGCCCCGGTCGTTGTGCGGGTGGACCGAGAGGATGACCGCGTCACGCCGTTCGAGGTGCCGGTGCATGTACTCGATCTGGTCGGCGTACAGGTTCGGCGTGGCGATCTCGACGGTGGCGGGCAGGTTGTGGATCACCGGCCGGTCGGGCGAGGCGTCCCACAACCGGGTGAGGCCGTTGCAGACCTCCAGCACGAAGTCGGGCTCGGTGCAGTTGAAGACCTCCGGGGAGAACTCGAACCGCACCGCCGTCCCCGGCATTGCGTCGGCGAGCCGCGCGACGTGCTCGGCGGCCTCCCGGATCAGCGCGTGCAGCCCGGCCCGGTCCTGTCCCAGCACGACGTCGCGCCAGACCGGCGCGGTCGCGGTGTAGAGGTGCACCACCGCCCGGGGCATGCCCTGGATGGAGGCGAAGGTCTGCTCGATGAGGTCGCGGCGGGCCGCCGTGAACACCACAGGGGTCACGTCGTCCGGCACCACGCCGCTCGTGGCCAGGTGACGGACGAAGTCGAAGTCGGTCCGGCTCGACGACGGATAGCCGACCTCGATCTCCTTGAACCCCATCGCGACGAGGAGGTCGAACATGCGGCGCTTGCGCAGGGTGTCCATCGGCTCGGCCAGCGCCTGGTTGCCGTCGCGCAGGTCGACGGGCACCCACAGCGGGGCCCGCTCGATCCTGCGCCCCGGCCAGGTGCGGCGGATCTCGGGTATCTCGACCCGCTCGTGCGCGGGCCGGTAGCGGTGGTGGGGCATCGCGCCGCCCCGCTGGGGATTCCAGGCGGGAGCGTCGGCGGGCACCGGGCCGGCCGGGGTGCGAATCGTGGGAAAAGCGGTGGAGACGGTGAAGACGGCGGTCACGATGATGATCCTTCGGTCGGAGGGCGACCGGCGGCACGGCACCCCGCGGCGGGGCGCCGGTCATCGGATCAAACCCCGCCGCGGCGACCGAGAAGGAGGCCGAACGGCGTCATGGGCGGTAGAGTAACCACACGACAACTCCTCAGACAACCTGAGAGGTGAAACGCGATGGCGCTCGGCGCGCTCCAGCGCAGCCCCCTCGTCGACCAGGCCGTCGAGAGCCTGCGCGACCAGATCGCGCAGGGCATCTGGCCGGTCGGCACCCGGCTTCCCGGCGAGACGACCCTGGCCAAGACCCTGGGCGTGGGCCGTTCCACGGTCCGCGAGGCCCTGCGCGCGCTGGCCGGCGCCGGACTGGTCCAGGCGCGGCAGGGCGCCGGAGTCTTCGTCATCGCCACCAGCCCCGCCGAGGACTGGACGGCCCGCCTGCGCCGTGCCGCCGTGGCCGACGTCTACGAGGTGCGCATGCTGGTCGAGGTGCAGGCCGCCCGGCTGGCGGCGCGGCGCCGTACGCCGGACGACGTGACGGCGATGCACGCGGCGCTGGAGGCCCGGCGGGCCGCCGCCCGGGACACCGACGCCGCCTTCGTCGACGCCGACATCGCCCTGCACGCGGCCGTCGTCGCCGCCGCGCACAACCCGGTGCTGACCGACCTGTTCGCCGAGTTCGTCCCGCGGCTGCGCGAGGGCCTGGTCGCCCTGGTGGACCTGCTCGACCTGCGGGCGGGCGACCCGAACCCTGGAGACGACTCCCATGCGGCGTTCGTCGGCGCGGTCGAGCGCGGCGACGCCGACGCCGCGGGCCGGGCGCTGCAGGAGGAGCTGGAGCGGACCCTCGGCCGCCTCCGCCGCGCGGGCTGAGGAACCGGCCCGGCGCGCCACCAGGGCAGGGTGCCGGATCAGGGCTCGACGTCGGCGAAGAACCTGGCGTCAAAGGTGATCTTGGCGAGCGCCTTCTGCCCGTCGGCGTTGGGGTGGAAGTAGTCCCACGCGCTCACCTGCTTCAGCGTGAAGGGGTAGGCGAAGACCGCGCCCCCGTCGTGGCGGCAGGCCGGGCCGTAGCTCTCGCACGCCTGCCTGAGCTGCTCGTTGTAGTCCATCACCCGCTCGCGCACCCGGTCGCGCCTGGCCTCGTCCTTCTTGGCCGTGGACTTCGGGTCGGCCAGCATCGACTGGCAGATGCGGCCGATCCCCCAGAACAGGCGCGCCCACGCGTTGTCCTTGCCGACCCGCCACAGGCGTTTGACGTCCGGGATGCTCGCGACGTAGACCCGCGCTCCCGTGGGCCGCAGCACGTCGAAGGCGGCGTCGATGTTGCGCCGGAAGGCGGCCACGGGGGTCATCTCCTTCTCGGAGCCCACGCAGGCGTCCTGCGCGCCGATCAGCACGGTGACGTAGCCCGCCCCGGCGTCGACGGCCTTCCGCGCCTGCCCGGCCAGGTCGGCGCTGGTCGCCCCAGGGGAGGCGAAGTTCCGGTTGTGCCCCTTGATCGCGCTGCTCATGGCGAGCAGGCGCAGATAGTGGCTGTTCACCGATGGTGAGTCGCCCGCGGACCACGAGCGGGACGTGCAGGCGACGTACCAGCCGCAGGCGTTGAACCCCGCGCTGATCGAGTCGCCCAGCGCCGCCATCACGGCGGGCGTCGTACGGGCGTTGGCGGCGGTCGGCACGAGCAGGACGGCCGTGGCCAGGACCGGCGTGATCTTCTTGATCATGGGCACCTCCGGGAGATCAAAGGTAGGGATCGCGTGGAGGTGCGCTCTATCGCCACCAGGGAAGTCGAGCCTTCCATGACCAAGTTCCTATCGCGGCTTGACACAGCGGACCCGGCATCGCAAGGGGGGGCTCTTGTCGAACACGTTCAGATCGTGCGTAGAGTGAGTCGGGTGAGTGTCGCTCTTATCCGGCCCCTCGTGGTTCGCACGGTCGCGGTGAGCGACCCTGACGATCTGCTGGCGCGTCTGCCAGACGCCGCGCCGTACGCCTGGATCAGACACGGCGAGGGGCTCGTGGGCTGGGGAGAGGCGGCGCGGGCCGCGGTTCCGCCCGGCCCTGGCCGGTTCGACTGGGCCCGCGGCTGGCTCTCCTCGCTGTTCGCCGGGGCGCTCATCGAGGATGAGGTCGGCGTGCCGGGCTCGGGACCGGTCGCCTTCGGCTCCTTCACCTTCGACGGCGACGCCCCGGGGACCGTGCTGGTCGTCCCCCGCGTGGTGCTCGCCCGCCGCGGCGGCCAGGCCTGGCTCACCACGATCGGCGGCAGCGCCTTCGACCTGGCCACCCCGCCGCAGGAGCCCGGCCGCATCCGCTACTCCGACGGGTCGCTGACGGCGCCCGAGTGGGAGCACCGGGTCGCGCAGGCCGTACGGCGGATCAAGGCGGACGGCATGCTCGACAAGGTCGTGCTCGCCCGCGACCTGACGGCCGTCGCCGAGCGGGACATCGACCCCCGCGTGCTGCTGAGCCGGCTGGCCGAGCGCTACCCCGAGTGCTACACGTTCTCGGTGGACGGGCTGGTCGGCGCGACGCCGGAGCTGCTGGTGCGCCACACCGGCCAGGAGGTGGAGTCGCTGGTGCTCGCGGGCACCACGGCGCGGGGCGGCGGCCCCGCCGAGGACGCCGCCCGCGGCGCCGCGCTGTTCGCCTCGCAGAAGGACCGCCACGAGCACGCCTGCGCGGTCGCCTCGGTGAGGGAGGCGCTCGCCCCCCTGTGCTCTGCCCTCGACGTCCCCGACGAGCCCGAGCTCCTGGTGCTGCCCAACGTGCAGCATCTGGCCAGCCGGGTCACCGGCCGGCTGTCCGACGGCGCGTCGGTGCTCGACGTGGTGGCGGCCATGCACCCCACGGCCGCCGTCGGCGGGACGCCCACCGGCGCCGCGCTCGGCGTCATCCGCGAACTGGAGGGCATGGACCGCGCGGGCTATGCCGGGCCGGTCGGCTGGATCGACTCCCGTGGCGACGGCGAGTGGGGCATCGCGCTGCGCTGCGCGTACGTCTCGGGCAGGCGGGCCCGGCTGTTCGCCGGCTGCGGCATCATGGCCGGGTCCGACCCCGCCGCCGAGCTCGCCGAGGCGCAGGCCAAGCTCCGCGTGATGCGGTACGCCCTGGAGGGGTGAGCGCCGACGGCGGGCTCCCGCTGATCGCCCATATCGGTGGGATATATGCCCGTTTGTACGGTTTGGGGTGCGGGTAGGGCCTCGCACTGATGCACCGTTCGAGGAGGCGGCCCCGATGGTGGAAACGGGTTACTCGACTATCAACGCCACGGTCGACAAGACCAATCGCCTGCTGAAGGAGATCGAGCAGGCCTACGGGTGGTCGCAGGAGAGGCGGCACCAGTCCTGGGCCGCCTTGCGCGCGGTCCTGCACGCGTTGCGCGACCGGCTGCCCGTCGAGGAGGCCGCCCAGCTCGGCGCTCAACTGCCGATGCTGGTCCGCGGCATGTACTACACGGGATGGGATCCCAGCAGGGTTCCCGTGAAGATGCACAAGGAGGAGTTCCACGCGCGGGTGCGCCGGGAGTTCCCCTTCGAGATCGAGGGCGGGGTCGAATCACTGATCAGGACGGTGCTCAATGCCCTGCGGCTCTACATCGCCGAGGGAGAGTGGGAGGACGTCAAGTCGAGCATCCCCGGCGATCTGGCCGACGAGTTTCCGTGACACACCGCTTTCCGTGACACACCGCGGCCTGTGCGCGGACGGCATGCACGGAGGGGACGGTCACCGCGATCGCGTCAACGGGCGAGATGGACGGTGCCGCCGCGGACGGTGTCGGCCCGCCCGGCGGTGAGCGACGCGATCCACTCCTCGAAGGCGGGCAGCCGGTCTTCGGCCACCGCCACATCGAAGGCGACCTTCGACCCGTAGTCCACGCCCCGCAGCGCGTACGGCGAGGCGCGCAGGTCGCTTTCCAGCCTCCCGGCCTGGGCGTGGCCGACCGACACGGTCACGACCGCCGCGGGGACCATCTCGACCACCTCAGCCCGGTCGAGGGTCTCCCCCACCGCGCCGCCGTACGCCCGTGCGAGGCCGCCCGCGCCCAGCAGCACCCCGCCGAAGTAGCGGGTCACGACGGCGACCACGTCGGCGAAGCCGCGCCGGGTGAGCATCTCCAGCATCGGCGTGCCGGCCGTGCCGCCGGGCTCCCCGTCGTCGTCCGCCCTGCGCACACGCTCGCCGACGACGTACGCCGTGCAGTTGTGGGTCGCGTCGGCGTATCGCCGCCTGCGCTCGGCGACGAACGCCCGCGCGGCCTCCTCCGTTGCGGCGGGCGCGAGCGCGCAGATGAAACGCGAACGGCGGACTTCGATCTCGTGTTCGACGGGGTGCTTGATCGTCTGGTACGGCGCTGCCACAAGGTCAGCTTATTCAGCGGGCCGCCTTTACAAAGTAATGTAGGGCCTTTGTGGCGCCGGACGAACCCCCCAGCGCCGATCCGTTCAATGCCGTCCTGTTCAGTGCCAGTCGCTGATCTGCACGTCCCGCGGCGACGGCGCGCCCTCGCCGGTCTCCACCAGGGACTTCAGGCTCATCAGGTAGGTGGCCCACTTCGTGCTGCAGTGGTGCATGAACTCCACGGGCTCCCGCCGGCCCTGGTGCTTGAACAGCACGATCGTGCAGTCGCCGTCCTGGCGGAGGTCCCAGTCGATCGTCGTCCCGGGCCATTCCTCGGGCCCGTCGACCACCCGCCACGCCACCCGCTCGGACGGACGCAGGTCGACCACCTCCATGTCGAAGCCGCCGGGCGGGAACCGGAACTCCAGCACGCCGCCGACCTCGCCGCTCCCCTTCGTGTCGTCGGTCCACCAGCCGGCGAGGCCGTCGACGGTCGTCAGCGCGTCGTACACCTTCTCCGGCGCCGGGACCTTGACCCCGATCCTGTGCAGGATGTCCGCCATCTTCGGCTCCTCGTCTCGTCAGTCCTGCCGGGTGCGCTGGATCGCCTCGGCGATCCGCTTGATCCGCCGCAGCCTGGCGTCCCACGCCGCCCCTACGGACGACAGCTGGGCGACCGCGCGGGCGAGCTGGGCGTCGTCCACCCGATAGCGCTTCTCCCGGCCCGCCGGCGTCCCCCGCACCAGGCCCGCCCGGTCGAGGACGCCGAGGTGCTTTGCCACCGCCTGGCGGGTGACCGGAAGCCGCTGGGCCAGCGAGGTCGCGGTGCCGTCGCCCTCGGCGAGCAGCAGGTCGAGCATCCGCCGCCGGGTCGGGTCTCCGATCGCCGACCAGAGGTCGTCGTCGACGTCCTCGGCCGCCGGCGCGCTCACGGCCGCACCCGCAGCGTCGCGATGTACGGCGCCAGCCGGGACAGGTGGAAGTCCCACCCGGCGACGTGATCCCGGTACTGCTGTTCGAGGACAGCGGCCTCCCAGCCCATCTCGCGGAAGCCGGACTCGGTCATCTTCAGCAGCGTCCCGGCCCCCGAGGGGGTCAGGTCGAAGGTGACCAGCAGCGAGTTGCCCTCGGCCGCCGTCTCGCCGGCCGGGTGCGTCCAGCGGAACGAGAACGTGCGCGGGGGCCGCACGTCGAGGACGGTGAACGACACCACCGCCCCGCCGGCGCCGGGGTCGCCGAAGACGAGCTCCCCCGCCGCCCCGGGGATCTCCTCGAACCTGGCGTCGTCCGGCCACCACTCCTTCAGGTGGCCGGGACTGCTCACCACCTCGAAGACGATCTCCGGTGACGCCTCGATGTGGATCTCACGCTCGATGGTGCCGAACTCCATGCCAGCCTCCTGCAACCTTTGGTTGCACATGAGGCTATCCGTACGGCGGCCGACGCGCAACCATCGGTTGCGCGAAAGCCGCCGCACACGCGAGGTTCGTTTCAGCGGACCGGCGCGGGATTCCCCGGCCCGCCGCGCCGCACCTCGAACAGGAAGCAGCCGAACTCCACGGCCCGCACGTGGACCAGCGCCGCCTCCGGGTCCTCCAGCAGGGTGTCCAGCAAGGCCGACGCCGCCACGGGATCGGCCGACCGATGCGCGCCGACGAGGTGCCCGTCCAGGATGGAGCCGTCGGCGCGGTAGGTGCGGAAGACCCGCCCGCCCATGGCCGCCGGATAGCCGGGCCCCGTTTCCGGCTGGGGCCCCTCACACGGCTCCTCGTGGATGAACACCGGCCCGACCTCCTCGTACGCCCCGGGGTCGGCGCCGGTGTCCAGCGCCCAGCGGCGCAGCGGCGCGTAGGCCACGAGCAGGATCGCCTCCCCCGGCCGGGAGCGGCGCAGGCAGCAGCGCAGCGGGCTGCCGCCCTCCTCCTCGACGATCCGGCGCGGCGTGCGCCCGGCGTCGTCGGTCTTCCTGAGCTGGTCGAGCACGTCGGGCGCGATGGCCCTGATTTCGAACGTCACGCCCTCATCGTGGCCGTGTGCCCGTGCCGAGGGCTGGCGGAAAACGGACGGCGCGTTACGAGGCGCTGACGGTCTCCGGCGCGGTCTCCTCCTCGTGCGCGGCCTTGGCGGCCTTGCGCTTGAGCCACACCGTGGTGCCGAGGCCGACCAGGACGGCGGCCGCCAGCCCCACCCAGGAGAAGCCCTTCAGCCACTTGTCGGCCACGATGCCCAGGTAGTAGACCGCGACCGTGGTCCCACCGGCCCACGCGACGCCGCCGAGGACGTTGGCGATGAGGAAACGCCAGTAGGGCATGTGCAGGGCCCCGGCCAGCGGCCCGGCGAGGATCCGCAGCAGGGCGACGAAACGGCCGAAGAACACCGCCCACATCCCGTGGCGGTTGAACATCTGCTCCGCCTTGGCGATGTGCGCGGGGCCGAAATGCTTGGGGAAGCGCCGTCCCAGCCGGTCGAACAGCGGCCGTCCGCCCTTGCGGCCGATCAGGTAGCCGATGGAGTCGCCCACGATCGCGCCGACGCTCGCGCAGAGCCCGACGATCCCGGGGGCCACGACCCCTTTGGACGACAGCAGCGCGGCGCTCACCAGCACGATCTCGCCCGGGAGCGGAATGCCGAGACTTTCCAGCCCGATGACGAAGCCCACGAGCACGTAGACCCAGACGGACGGGATGGTCTGCAGCCACTCGTCTACGTGCATCTCACTCCCTCAACGCGCCAACAGCCCCCATTGTGCCGTCGCTCCACGAGTGCGGCATCCGCCGCGAGGACCATGGCGGGTAACCGGAAAGGAGGATGGGCGTCCGCCGCCTCCGTCCTGGAGAGGATCAGTCACGCATCGCGGCGCGCACGGCGTCGCGCATCGCGGCGTGGACGGCCGCGTTGCTCATCCGGTCGGTGCGCGCCTCCACGATGCGCAGGCCGTCCCCCTTGAGCGCCTTCGACAGCTCCTCCGGCTCCTCGACCAGCGCGTACGGCAGGCCGTGCGCGGCGGCGACGTAGCCGAAGTCCACCCCGTGGGGCGTGCCGAACACCCGCTCGAACGGGTCCTCCAAGGCGGCCTGCGGCAGCAGCGAGAAGATCCCGCCGCCGTTGTTGTTCACCACCACGAAGCACAGGTCGGGCCGGGGCTCGCGCGGCCCGAGGATCAGGCCGTTCTGGTCGTGCAGCAGCGTGAGGTCGCCGATCAGCGCGTACGCCGGGCCGTTGTGGGCGAGCGCCGCCCCGACGGCGGAGGAGACCAGGCCGTCGATGCCCGACGCGCCCCGGTTGGCCATCAGCCGCAGCCCCCGCCGGGG
The DNA here is from genome assembly GCF_036186745.1 of Microbispora hainanensis. Taxonomy (NCBI): domain Bacteria; kingdom Bacillati; phylum Actinomycetota; class Actinomycetes; order Streptosporangiales; family Streptosporangiaceae; genus Microbispora; species Microbispora hainanensis. The sequence goes on from NZ_CP108086.1 coordinate 6,523,977, forward strand.
GCGCATGGCCTGGTCGAGGTCGCGGATCGGCATGGACGACCCGCAGAACAGCAGCGAGCCGTTGGGCACCACCTCGGCGAGGTCCCTGGCAATCCGCGGCTCGGTCAGGCCCGAGGAGTCGAGCACCTCGTCGATCGCCTGGCGGGCCACGTGGTCGGCGTGCCGCCAGGCCCGCAGCCAGGCGTCGCCGCCGGCCGCGATCGGGATCTCCACGGCCTGGGCCACCTGCGTCGCCGAGCGGGTCGGGTCGGGCCACCGGGTCAGGTCGGGCGAGACCACGATGTGCTCCTCGGCCCGGCGCAGCCACGACAGCAGCGGGCGCGACAGCCCGGGGCGGCCCAGCGTCACCACGACGTCGGGCCGGTGGGCGTCGGCCCACTCCTGGTCGCCCAGCAGGAAGTGGTAGGTCGAGACGGCGTGGTCGCCGTATCGGCCGCCGCCGTTGGGCTCCGACAGCACGGGCCAGCCCGCCATTCCCGCGGCGGCGACGTATCGCCGCACGTTGGCGGCGCCGTCGCCGACGACCAGCACTCCGCGCCGGGTCGGCGGGATGTGCAGGGCGGCGGAGGGCGGCGCGACCCGCGCCCGGAACCACGCGCCGGAGGCGTCGCCGTCCAGCGGCTCGCTCCAGGTCGTGTCGCCGTCGGGGATCAGCGGCTCGCGGAAGGCCACGTTGAGGTGCACGGGCCCGGGGTCCGGCGGCCCGGCGGCGCGCTGGCAGGCCCGGCACACCAGCGACCGCCAGTAGGCCACCTGGCCCGGCCGGTCCTCCGGCACGCCGACCTCGGCGAACCAGCGCACGGCCGAGCCGTACAGCTTGATCTGGTCGATCGTCTGGTTGGCGCCGGTGCCGCGCAGCTCGGGCGGCCGGTCGGCGGTCAGCAGGATCAGCGGCACACCCGACTCGGACGCCTCGATCACGGCGGGGTGGAAGTTGGCCGCCGCCGTGCCCGAGGTGCAGATCAGGGCCACCGGCCGCTCGGACCGCTTGGCCAGGCCGATCGCGAGGTACGAGGCCGACCGTTCGTCCACGCGGACGTGCAGCCGCACCCGCGACTCCGCGTGCGCGGCGAGCGCCAGCGGCGCGGACCGGGATCCCGGGGCGAGCACCACATCGGTGACCCCGCAGCGCACCAGTTCGTCGATCAGGACGGTCGAGAGGGCGGTCGCCGGGTTCACCGCCGCGCCTCCACAACGCCCCGGTCGGCCCGGTTTCTGTCCACCCGCGCGTCTCCTCCCGTTTCCGCAGGCGCAAGCGTACGGCAAAAAGGAGTGGCCGCCGTCATCGCGCGGCCTCTACGGGCGGCGGGGGAACTTCGAGAAGTCCGGCTTGCGCTTCTCTTTGAACGCGTCGCGGCCCTCCTGGGCCTCCTCGCTCATGTAGTAGATGAGCGTCGCGTCGCCGGCGAACTGCTGCATGCCGGCCGCGCCGTCGGTCACCGCGTTGAGCGCGCCCTTCAGCATGCGAAGCGCCAGAGGCGACTTCTCCAGCAGCTCGCGAGCCCACTGGACGGTCTCCTCCTCCAGGCGCTCCAGCGGCACCACCGCGTTGACCAGGCCCCACTGGAGCGCGGTCTGGGCGTCGTACTGCCGGCACAGATACCAGATCTCGCGGGCCCGCTTGAGGCCCACCGTCTCGGCGAGCAGCCAGGAGCCGTACCCGCCGTCGAACGAGCCGACCTTGGGGCCGGTCTGGCCGAACTTCGCGTTGTCGGCGGCGATCGTCAGGTCGCAGCAGACGTGCAGCACATGGCCGCCGCCGATGGCGTAGCCCGCCACCATGGCGATGACCGGCTTGGGGCAGCGGCGGATCTGCACCTGCAGGTCCAGGACGTTGAGCCTGCCGATGCCGTGGGTCTTGTCGTCCACGTAGCCGTCGTCGCCGCGGATCTTCTGGTCGCCGCCGGAGCAGAACGCCTTGTCCCCCGCGCCGGTGAAGATGATCACACCGACCTCGGTGTCCTCCTGGGCGCGGTTGAAGGCCTCGCGGAGCTCGAACAAGGTCGTGGGCCGGAAGGCGTTGTGCCGCTCGGGGCGGTTGATGGTGATCTTCGCCATCCCCTCCGCGGTCTCGTAGATGATGTCCTCATACTCGCCCGACCGCTTCCAGTCGACCCCGCTCGTCACACCCGCTCCTTCGTCGTCATCAACCAGGCGCCGTCGCCGACCGCGCGCCGCCGACCAGGCGGTCGCCTCCGGCCACCGCGCCGGGACTAACCTTACGACCGTGCTCAGCCCTCACGGACATCGCCCGGGACAGCGCCCAGGACAGCGCTCAGGACAGCGTCCCGTGCACGCTCTCGTCCTGCCTCCGGGGCCCGCGCTGTCCGAGGCCGTACGGCAGGCCCTGACGGGCGACGGGCCGGCCGTGCTGCCGCTGTCGCCCGACCTGCCGCGGGCCGCGCTGGAGGCGACGCTCGCCGCGCTGCGCCCCACGCACGTCGTCACCGCCGACGGCGTGCGGCGCGAGCCGGACGGCGAGCCGTCCGACGCCGCGCTGATCATCGCGACCTCCGGCTCCACCGGCACGCCTAAGGGGGTGGAGCTGACGGCCGAGGCGCTGCTCGCCTCGGCCCGCGCCTCGCTGGCCAGGCTCGGCGCACGCGAAGGCGACCGCTGGCTGTGCTGCCTGCCGCCGTCGCACATCTCGGGCGCGCAGGTGCTGATCCGGTCGCTGCTGTGCGGCACCGAGCCGATCATCCACGCGCGCTTCTCCCCCGCCGGCGTCGCCGCGAGCGGGGCCGACCACGTCTCGCTGGTCCCCACCCAGCTGCGGCGCATGCTCGACGCGGGGGCCGGCGTCGCGGCCTTCGGCACGATCCTGCTCGGCGGGGCCGCCGCTCCCGCGGGCCTGCTCGCCGAGGCCCGCGCGGCCGGGGCCAGGATCGTCACCACGTACGGCTCCAGCGAGACGAGCGGCGGGTGCGTGTACGACGGCGTGCCGCTCGACGGCGTCGAGGTCAAGATCGGCGGCGACGGGCGGGTGCGGATCGCGGGTCCCGTGCTGTTCTCGGGCTACCGGCTGCGCGAGGAGCGGCCGTTCGAAGGCGGCTGGTTCGTCACCTCCGACCTGGGCTCGATCGAGGACGGGCGGCTCACCGTGCTGGGCCGGGCCGACGACGTGATCAACACCGGGGGCCGCAAGGTCGTGGCCGGCGCGGTCGCCGAGGTCCTGGCCGGTCACCCGGCCGTACGCGACGTCGTTGTGGTGGGCAGGCCCGATCCCGAGTGGGGCGAGATCGTGGTCGCCGTCGTGGTCCCCCGGGATGCCGGCGAGGTCACGCTCGGCGGGCTGAGAGACTTCGCCAAGGAGCGGCTGCCCGCCTACGCCGCGCCCCGCGCCGTCGAGTTGGTGCCCCAGATCCCGCTCCTGCCCAACGGCAAACCCGATATGGTCGCAATCAAGAACCGGAACCGCGGATGACCTTCGTGCGTCTGTAAGAGCAGGGGGAAGGGGACGCCGCATGCAACCGATCCGCCTCACGCCGGCCCAGAAGATGATGGCCTCCGCCGTGCTCGTCGCCGTCGTCATCGTGGGCGGAGCGTCGGTCACGGCCGCCGCGTTCGCCGGCCGCCTTGACGACGCCGCGAAGGCGGGCGACGCCCCGGCCGCCAAGCTCGGGCCGGGTGGTCGCGGGGGAACGGTCGAGGTCTCCCCCGACGATCCCGCCCAGGGTGACGTCACCAGGGCACAGGCCACTCCCGAGGTCGACCCCGACGTGGTGCTGAAGGAGCTCACCGACGACCCGGACGGGGTCGCCGACTACTGGACCCAGGAGCGCATCCGGGGCGCGAACCCCATGCCGATGCCCCAGGTCAGCGTCAGCATCATCCCCGACTGACCGGCCCGCTCAGGCGGGTGTGCCAGTCTCCCCCGCCCGGCGAGGGAACAAACCAGGCGCGAGAGCGTTATTGATACTGGTGCGCTGCGCGGCCGGACGCCGCGGCCCCGATTCGCAAGCATCAGAACCTCGATCATCCACGAACTCCGCAAGGAGGAGGTGTCCTCATGCCCCGGACCGCCGTGGCGGACTCGCCCGAGCGCGAGGTGACCCCGACGACGCTCGACCTGCTCCTGGAGCGAGGCCGTACGCAGGGCCGCCTTTCCCTGTCGGAGCTGCGCGAGGCCTTCGCGAAGGCCGGCGTCAGCCCCGCCGAGGGCCGCTCGATCCTGCGCGAGCTCACCGAGGCGGGCGTGAACCTGGCCTCCGACAACGCCGCGGAGAGCGAGCCGGGCGAGAAGACCGAGGTCGCCCCCGCCAAGGCGCCGGCCAGGAAGTCCCGCCGGGCCGCCCAGGCCGCGGCGCAGGCCAAGAGCTCCGCGAAGAAGACGGCCAAGACCGCCGACGAGGAGCCGTACGACGAGGAGCTCCAGGCCGACGAGGCCGAGGTGGAGGACAGCGGCACGCTCGACCTCGACGACACCTCCTCGGTCATGGGCGACTCGGTCCACACCTACCTGAAGTCCATCGGCCGCCGCACGCTGCTCACCGCCGCCCAGGAGGTGGAGCTGGCCAAGCGCATCGAGGCCGGGCTGTACGCCGAGTACAAGCTGGAGACCGCGATCGAGAGCGGCGAGCCCCTGCCCCCGCACGTACGCGAGGACCTGGAGTGGGTCATCGAGGACGGCAGGCGGGCCAAGGACCACATGCTGGAGGCCAACCTCCGCCTGGTCGTCTCGGTGGCCAAGAAGTACACCGACCGCGGCATGGCCCTGCTCGACGTCGTGCAGGAGGGCAACCTCGGCCTGATCCGCGCCGTCGAGAAGTTCGACTACACCAAGGGCTACAAGTTCTCGACGTACGCCATGTGGTGGATCCGGCAGGCCATCCAGCGCGGCTTCGCCGACTCCGCGCGGACGATCCGGCTGCCCGTCCACGTGCTGGAGATGCTGTCGAAGCTGTCGCGCGTCGAGCGTGACATGCACCAGCGGCTCGGCCGGGAGCCCACGCCGGAGGAGCTGGCCGTCGAGCTGGACAAGACCCCGGACCAGATCGAGGAGCTGCTGCGCACCAGCCGGCAGCCGATCAGCCTCGACTCAACCATCGGCGAGGACGGCGAGACCCGCATCGGCGACCTCATCGAGGACGTCGACTCCCCCGAGGCGTCCGAGGTCGTCGACCGGCAGCTGCTGGCCGAGCAGCTCAAGGGCGTGCTCAGCAACCTGTCGCCGCGCGAGGCCAAGATAATGAGCCTGCGCTTCGGCCTGGCCGACGGCAAGCCGCACACGCTGGACGAGATCGGCAAGCACCTGGGCCTGACCCGGGAGCGGATCCGCCAGCTGGAGAAGGAGTCGCTGTCCAAGCTGCGGCACCCGAGCAACACCCGCCCGCTGCTCGACTGGGCGAGCTGATCCCATCACAAGTACGGCCCGCATCCCTTCCGGGGTGCGGGCCGTACGGCTGTCCGGGCTCAGCGACCGGCGGCGGCCAGGCCCTTGCGCACGTCGCGCGGGGTCAGGCGGGCGGGGTCGCCCGTCTTGGAGGCGCGGGGCAGCCGCGGGATGCCGCTGAGGCGGTGCGCCTCACGCAGCGTGCGCAGGCGGTTCACCTCGTCGGTCCACAGCGCGCCCTCGGGAGTGGCCTTCGCCTTGCGCCGGGCGATCCTGCTGTCGTAGGCCTTCACGCCGAAGGTGGCCCGCTGGCCCGCCTCCGCGGCGCGCAGCGCCTCGGTCAGCGCGGCGTCGAGACCCAGAGCCGCCTCACGGAGCTCGGGGAGCGGCACGCCCGCCGCCTTCGCCTCCTGGAACCGCCGCTGCGCCACCCGGACCTTCTCCAGCACCTGGTCGAAGTCCTTCCGGATCTCCAGATCCGCGTGGTAGCGGACCTCCGCCTCCCGGCTCACCCGCGGACGGAAAAACGCCATCGTCAGCCCCTTCGGTATCGGACTCGCGCAATCGGATGTGCGCAATCGAACTCGCGTCGCAATCGGTAGCGTACGCGCTCCCCGCCGGGACCCGCACCGCAGGGTGTGCCGCCCTTTACGAAGTAAGGACGCATGTGGCAGCATGATCGCCGTGCCTGCCAAGCGACCACCCGTCCCCCTGTCCCGCGAGCGGATCATCGACGCCGCGCTGCACATCGCCGACGGCCAGGGCCTGCGCCGGCTTACCATGCGCCGGCTCGGCGACGCCCTCCAGGTGGAGGCCATGGCGATCTACCACCACCTGCCGCGGGGCAAGGAGGCGCTGATGGACGCCCTCGCCGAGCACGTGACGACCGTGGAGGTCGATCCGGCCACCGCCGCCACCTGGCAGGACAGGGCGCGAGCCTGGGCCCGCGCGAGCCGTGCCGCACTGCTGGAACACCCGGGCGTGCTGTCGCTGGCGCTGACCAAGCCGCCGAAGGGGTCGGCCCTCATCGCGATCACGGAGCAGACCGAGCAGCTGCGCGAGGCGGGGGCGGGCGACCCTGCCGGGGCGGTCCGCGCGCTGCGGGCGTACGTCTTCGGCAGCGTGGCGGTGGAGGTCCAGCAGTCGGGATGGGCCGACCCGGACGCCGAGGTGCGCGACGCGCGCACCGCCGAGGGCGAGCGCGATTTCGAGCACGGCCTCGACGCGCTGATCGCCGGCCTCGGCGGCTGAGACCTGTCGCTTTCGGACTGTCCGCATCAGCCGCGCGAGATGTCCGGAATTTGTGATACCTCGGTTATCCGGCCGTCGGCGTGTCGAGGCCGGACCGTTGCCTGCATTGGGGCATTCTTGTGTAGTAGGTCACATCAGTGCGCGCGAGCCTGCTCGGGGGGTGGCCGGGTCCCCTGCCCGACCGGCGGAAATGCTCCGAACGGGCTATGTCGTACGGATGCGGCCGAGCCGCAAACTGGTGTAGTCCAGTGTGGTGTGCGTCATACCCCACGGACGCCAGGAAGACAAAACCGAGCGAACGATAAAGACACGGAGCCCCGGCGATGTGCCCTCATGAACCGGCCTGTCCCAGCGCGGACGCGAAGGACCGAGAAGCCGCCCGCACGATAGCCTGTCACCCCGAGCAAGGCTGGAGCCTGCTCTGCAACGGCGTCGTGCTGTTCGAGGACACCGGCGAGCTGCTGCCCGACGGCGGCGTCATCGCCCCGCACCGCCCCACCGACATGGCCATCAGCGCGGCCTGAAGGTCGCGTTCCCGGACGCCGAGGTGATCGGCGTTCCACCCGCACCGTGATCGGCGTGGGAGACCGGGGAGACGCGGCCGACGCGGAGTGGGAGCGGCCGATGCCCTCGCTCCCACCCGCGAGGACGACGCGGGCGACCGGTGGAGTAGTCATTCGTACCCACCACATGGTCACCCCGTGATCGTCACGGGGGCGCCGCACCGGCCCGGCGCCGCCCGATCCCGCGCCATTGCTCACGCTCGAACGGCACCGGCGCCTGTAGCGCGGCGCCCGGACCAGATCCAGACGAGCTGCAGGACGCTCAGGCCGAACATCAGGACGCCCAGCGGGATGTGCACGATCTTCACGTGTGCGATGCCCAGCGCCACCTGCGCGAGCGTGAGCACCAGGAACCCGGCGGCGTACAGGGCGGGCCCGGGCGAGCCGCCGCCGCCCCGCCGCCACGTCACGATCGCGACGATCAGATGCAGCACCGTCACGCCGAACAGCGTGTACGCCCCGGCGCTGTGCGGTGCCCCATGGCCGCGCGCGGACAGCAGCAGTCCCGCGGTGATCGCCTGGACGAAGACGACCACGGTCTGCACGGTGGTCGCGGCACGCAGGAGCATGAGGTTGCCTGGCTTCGTCGTCGCGTGCGTGGGCATGGCGTGTTTCCCTTCTCGATCTCACCGGGTGTGAGGCCCGGGACTCGGTGTCCCGACAGTCAGACGACGTGGCCGCCGGGAATGTGAGGTGACGCATCGGCCTCACGTAGCGCCGGTCTCACATTCGGGCGCGCTGTCTCATCGGTCTGGTGAGGGAAGACACGACCGAAGAAGCCGGGGCGCCATGACCACCACATCCGAGCCGGGCCTGAGCGCGATCATGAGCGAGCGGCGTCGGCTCATCAATCTCGCCTACCGGCTCCTCGGTTCCCTGGCCGACGCCGAAGACGTCGTGCAGGAGACGTACGCCCGCTGGTATGCCATGTCGCGGCAGGAGCAGGAGGCCATCGCGTCGCCCGGCGCGTGGCTGACGAGGGTGGCCGGCCGCGTCTGCCTCGACCTGCTCGGCTCGGCGCGTGCGCGGCGGGAGAGCTACGTGGGCGAGTGGGTCCCGGAGCCGCTGCCGGATCGGACGGAGTGGATCGGCGGGCGGGGCGGCGGCACGGCCGACCCGGCCGACCCGGCCGACCCGGCCGACCGGATCACGCTCGACGAGTCGGTCGGCATGCCTGGAGCGTACGGTCAACGGTCAGCCCGGCCTGGTGGCCCGGCTCGACGGCGTCACAGTGACGGTGGCGGCGTTCGACGCGCCGGGCGACCGGATCACGCGGATCTGGGCGGTACGCAACCCGGAGAAGCTCTGGCCCTGGACGGGTGTCTCCCCTGCGGGGGCGGAGACCACCCTCACCTGAGCGGAGCGGCGGAGCGGCGCGAGAGCAGCCACCGGGCCACGACCTCGCCCACGCGGGCGGGATCCTTCTTGAACTCGTGCCCCTCCCCCGGCAGGACCACGAGTGCGACGGGTGACTTCCCGGCGGACCGTGCCCCCGGCAGCGGCATCTGCCGATGGGGTACGGAATCGTGGTCCGCGACCGGGTCGCGGTCAGCGATCACCGATTCGTGGGTGCCTCGTCCAGGGGAATGGTGGCGAGCAGCGCGCGGGTCTCGGCGACGACGCGGTCGGCGAAAGCGGGGTCACGGACCTGCGCGGAGCCCACCATCGGCTTGCCGTTCTCGTCGTAGTAGACCCCTGTCCGATCCGACCCGTCGGTCAGCACCCCGGTGATCATCCGAGCGGCACGCTTCGGTGTGCTCCAGTATTTGATGAGGGGCGCGAGCGGCGCGGCGACGTACCTCGCCAGCAACCGGACCACGGCGCTGGCGTCGCGGCCGAGGCCGGTGCCCGGATTGAAGCCCGGTTCGACCGCGTTGAAGCGCAGCCGCGGCGTCTCACGTGCGAACGCGAGCACGGTGGCGAGATTGCACTGCTTGGAGGTGGCGTAGGCGTCGAAGCCGGTCTTGGACGAGCCCCCGGGCCGCCATTGGCCGCGCACACTGGCTTGCGCCGAGATGTAGCGCCCGCCGCGGAAGCCGGCGGCGACCGCGGGCTTGCGCTGTGGATCCTCGACGCCCGAGCAGACGAACACGACGTTCGCGCCGTCGGGAAGGTGCGGAATGAGCGCCTCCGTCAGCGCGAACGGTCCGAGGTGGTTGGTCGTGAAGGCGAGGTCCCACCCCTGTGCGGCCCGGTCGGCGCGGGCCGGCATGATGCCCGCGTTGTTGAGCAGGCCGGCGATCGGAAGACCGAGCGCGACGACCCGTGCGGCCGCGCGCCGCACGCTCGGGATATCGGAGAAGTCGCAGACCACCGAGACCGCGTGCCCCTCGGGCCGCGCGTTGATCTCGGCTTCGACCTCCGCGAGCTTGCCCGGGTCACGGCCCACCAGCACGACGGAGCCGTGCTCGGCGAGCTCGATCGCGGTGCGCCTGCCGATTCCGGACGTCGGCCCGGTGATGATCCACGCCCTTGCGGGCGATGTGCTGCGGCTGACGTCGGGCACGTCGGCTCCCTCACTGTGGAGATCATGGAGATGGAGATCAGGCACTGGGCGCGGATCAGGCGGTGGGCGCGGTGGAGGAGCCGGCCAGCACCCGCCAGATGGCCTCGAACGCGACACTGCCGCGTGCCTCGGCCTCGGCAGGCTCGCGGATCATCTCGTCGATCGTCGCCTCGGCGATCGCGTTCACCAGGGTCAGGACGAAACCGAGCGGCACGTCCTGCATCGGCCCGTTGGCCCGGCTCCGTTCCAGCAGGCCGGCGATGCCGCTGAAGGCCAGGCTCGCCGCCCGATGGGTGTCGGCGGTGATGTCGTCCGCCACTTGAAGCTGCGCGAGCGCCCGCCGCTTGTCCGGGTTGGCCGTCGCCCAGCGCCACCACTGCGTCCACATGTGGCGGACCTGCTCACGGGGTGCGTCCCCGGCCCGGAGATCGGCGGTCGCCGCGGCGCTCATCTCCGTCTTCAGCGCGAGGAAGAGCTCGTTGAGCAGCTTCGCCTTCGTGTCGAAGTAGGTGAACAACGATCCGTTGGAGACGCCTGCCTCCTTCGCGATCGTCGCGGTGGCCGCCCCGAGCCCCTGGGACGCGATGACGCGGGTGGCCGCCCGCAGGATCGCGTTACGCCGGTCCTCACTGCGTGGTCTAGGCATGATCCGACAATATAAGAGAGTGTCTAGTCAGTCAAAAATTGGCCATGATCGGCCATGAGGCGGGCGAGACCATGCTCACCTGAGCGGAGCGGCGGAGCGGCGCGAGAGCAGCCACCGGGCCACGACCTCGCCCACGCGGGCGGGATCCTTCTTGAACTCGTGTCCCTCCCCCGGAAGGACCACGAGACATTCGGCGTCCTTCTCGTCCGGCACGCCGAACGGATCCCGGTCACCGTTGACCACGAGCACCGGGGTCCCCGCCTGCCGCAGCTCGTCCGCCCGTGAGCGTTCCGGCTTGCCCGGAGGGTGGAGCGGGAACGCGAGCGCCACCACCGCCTCCGCCCCTGCGGCTCTCGCCGTGCGGCAGGCGACCCGCGCGCCGTTGCTCCGCCCGCCCTGCACGAGCGGCAGGCCAGGGTGACGCTCGCGGAGCGCGGCGACGATCGACAGCCACGCCTCGTCCTGCTTGACCGCCGACCCCGGCGCCCGCGCGCCGCGCAGCCGGAACGGCTGGGTCACCCGTGCGACGCTTCCTCCGATCGCCAGCACCGCGTCCCGTACGGCGAGCAGGTCGGGGGCCTCCACGCCTCCCCCGGACCCGTGGGTCAGGACCAGCAGCAGCCGGGGATCGGCGGCCTCGTCCACCTCGGCCAGCGCGCGGCCGTGCGGGGTCTCGATCTCCATGCGGTGAAGGTAACGGGTCCGGCAGGAGCAGGAGGAGGCGACCCTCCGATCGGAGGATGGCAGTCATCCGATAAAGAGGCAAGAATGTCATGGTGCCGGACATCGCATCGCACCAACCGCCGCCCGGAACCGGGCACCCCGTCCCTCCGCCGCAGGCGGCCCCCTCGAACCGCGAGGACCTGCGCGCCGTCATGGCGGCCCGCCGCGACCTCGGGCCGGACTACGAGGACGCCCTGGTCGACTCGTTCCTCGACAAGCTCGACGTGGAGATCGCCGCGCGGGTGCGCAACGAGGTGGCGGCCCAGCTCGCCCACCAGCCGCCTCGCGGCCAGTCCAAGCACAGGGACGGCGCCGTGGGCATGGCCATCGGCTCGCTGGCCCTGGGCATCCCGCTGACCGCCATCGCGGCGCAGACCTCCGGCGCGACGGGCCTGCTCCTGGCCTGGGGCGGGATCATCGCGGTCAACCTCGCTCACGCCCTCGGCCGCCGCCACCAGCGCTGACACGCGGCAGGACGACCAGCGGACGACCACGGGGGGGGCACAGGGGGATCACGGGGGTCACCCGGCCGCGCCGGCCTCCATCGCGGGGCGCACGTCGCGGCCCAGGCGCAGCAGCACCTGCTCGGCGAGCGCGGGATCGGGATGGTCGAGGCCGTAGCGCCAGACGGTCTCGGCGTCGGCGTCACGGCCCCGCAGCGGCAGCGTGCGGGCCAGCAGTTCGATCGCGAGCGCGCCGGTGCCGGCGTCGGCCCCCTCCTGGCGGCTGTCCTCCACGGCCCCGGCGAACTGCGCGCACGCCATCTCCAGGTGCGCCATGCCGAGCAGCACCCGCAGGCGCGCGGGGTCGGCCACCGCGCTGATCGACAGCGCCTCCAGCAGGACGTCGGCGGCCCGCTCGGGCTCGCCGTCCTCCAGCAGCCGCTCGGCCATCCGCTCGGCCACGACCGACAGGCCCTCGCCCGCCTCGCCGCGCTCCGGCGCGTTCTCGTCCGCGGCGAGTTCCGCGAAGATCTCGGCCGCGCCGTCGAGGTCGCCGCTTTCGGCGAGCCGGCGCGCGTGGTCGAGCCGGTCGGACCGCCGCCCGGAATCGATGGCCGTCATACAGGGGGCCTCGCATGGTCGCAGGGGATAGAAACGATCACCGCGATCTTAACGAGACCGGCCGCCGGGCGGGGCCGACATGCTCAACTGATCAGTCCTCGTACGCCTCAAGGGGCGGGCAGGAGCAGACCAGGTTGCGGTCGCCGTACGCCTGGTCGATGCGGCGCACCGGCGACCAGTACTTGTCGTCCCGCAGGCCGGGCACCGGGTAGGCGGCCACCGCCCGCGAGTAGGGGTGGGCCCACTCGTCGGCGGTGAGGCACTCGGCCGTGTGCGGGGCGTTGCGCAGCGGGTTGTCGGTCTTGTCGAACTCGCCCGACGCCACCTTCGCGATCTCGCCCCGGATGGCGATCATCGCGTCGGCGAAGCGGTCGAGCTCGGCCAGGTCCTCGCTCTCGGTCGGCTCGATCATGAGCGTCCCGGCGACGGGGAACGACATCGTGGGCGCGTGGAAGCCGTAGTCGATCAGCCGCTTGGCCACGTCGTCCACGGTGACGCCGGTCTCCTTGGTGATCTGGCGCAGGTCGACGATGCACTCGTGGGCGACCAGGCCGTCCCTGCCGGTGTAGAGCACCGGGTAGTGCGGCGCGAGCCGCCGGGCCAGGTAGTTGGCCGACAGGATCGCCTGCTCGGTGGCCTGGCGCAGCCCGTCGCCGCCCATCATCCTGACGTACGCCCAGGAGATCGGCAGGATGCCCGCCGAGCCGTACGGCGCGGCCGACACGTGGGCCGGGAGGTGCTCGGCGAGGTGGGCCTTGACCGCCACCGGGCCGACGCCGGGACCACCGCCGCCGTGCGGGATGCAGAAGGTCTTGTGCAGGTTGAGGTGGGAGACGTCCGCGCCGAACTCGCCCAGCTTGGCCAGGCCCACCAGCGCGTTGAGGTTGGCCCCGTCGACGTAGACCTGCCCGCCGGCCTCGTGGACCCGCTCGCAGATCTCGACGATCGTCTCCTCGTACACCCCGTGGGTGGACGGGTAGGTCACCATGATCGCGGCGAGCGCGTCACGGTGCTTGTCGATCTTGGCGGCGAGGTCGGCCAGGTCGACGTTGCCGTTCGCGTCGCAGGCCACCACGACCACCCGCATGCCCGCCATGACGGCGCTGGCGGCGTTCGTGCCGTGCGCGGAGGACGGGATGAGGCAGACGTCGCGGCCCTCCTCGCCCCGGGAGCGGTGGTAGGACCTGATCGCCAGCAGCCCGGCGAACTCGCCCTGGGAGCCCGCGTTCGGCTGGATCGACACCCGGTCGTAGCCGGTGACCTCGGCCAGCCAGCCCTCCAGCGTCGCGATCAGCTCGGCGTAGCCCTCGGCCTGGTCCGCGGGCGCGAACGGGTGGATCGAGGCGAACTCCGGCCAGGTGACCGGCTCCATCTCGGTGGTCGCGTTGAGCTTCATCGTGCAGGAGCCCAGCGGGATCATCGAGCGGTCGAGCGCGATGTCCTTGTCCTGCAGCCGCCGCAGGTAGCGCAGCATGGCCGTCTCGGATCGGTGGGTGTGGAACACCGGGTGGGTGAGGAAGCCGGAGGTCCGCTGCAGGCCGGCGGGGAGCGCGTCGGAGGTGGCCCGGTCGAGGTCCTCGACCACGAGCCCGGACGCGCCGAACGCCGCCCAGACCGCCCGCAGGTGGCCCGTGGTGGTCTTCTCGTCGCAGGCGACGCCGACGTGGTCGGCGTCGGCCAGGCGCAGGTTGACGCCCCGCTCGGCGGCGGCGGCCACGACCTCGGCGGCCCGCCCGGGCACGCGGGCGAGCACGGTGTCGAAGAACTCGTCGTGCACGACCTCCACGCCGCTCTCGCGCAGCCCGGCGGCGAGGACGGCCGCGTGGCGGTGCACCCGCTGGGCGATCCGCTTCAGGCCCTCCGGGCCGTGGTAGACGGCGTACATCGAGGCCATGACGGCCAGCAGCACCTGCGCGGTGCAGATGTTGCTGGTGGCCTTCTCGCGCCGGATGTGCTGCTCGCGGGTCTGCAGGGCCAGGCGGTAGGCCGTGCGGCCGTCGGCGTCCAGCGAGACGCCGACCAGGCGGCCCGGCATCTGCCGCTGCAGGCCCTCGCGTACGGCCATGTACGCCGCGTGGGGGCCGCCGTAGCCCAGCGGGACGCCGAAGCGCTGGGAGGAGCCGACGGCGATGTCGGCGCCCTGCTCGCCCGGGGACTCCAGCAGGGTCAGCGCCAGCAGGTCGGCCGCGGCCACCAGCAGCGCCCCCTGGGCGTGCGCCCGCTCGGCGACCGCGCGGAAGGACGCCACCCGGCCGCTCGCGCCGGGATACTGGACGAGGACCCCGAAGCACTCGGGCAGCTCGCCGGCGAGGTCCGACTCGACCAGCGTGATGCCGAGCGGCTCGGCGCGGGTCGCCAGCACGGCCTTGGTCTGCGGCAGCGCGTCGGCGTCCACCACGAACACGTCGGTCTTCACCTTGCTCGCCCGGCGGGCCAGCGTCATCGCCTCGGCCGCGGCCGTCGCCTCGTCGAGCAGGGACGCGCCGGCGACGGCGAGGCCGGTGAGGTCGGAGATCACGGTCTGGAAGTTCAGCAGCGCCTCCAGGCGGCCCTGCGAGATCTCCGGCTGGTAGGGCGTGTACGCGGTGTACCAGCCGGGGTTCTCCAGCACGTTGCGCAGGACGACGCCCGGCGTGATCGTGTCGTAGTAGCCGAGGCCGATCATCGGGGTCAGCACCCGGTTGCGCCCGGCGAGGGCGCGCAGCTCGGCCAGGGCCTCGGCCTCCCCCACCGCCTCGGGCAGGTTCAGCGGGCCGCGCGTGCGGATGGCCTCCGGCACGGCCACGGCGACCAGGTCGGCCACCGACTCGTAGCCGACGACCTCCAGCATCCGGTCGCGGTCGGCCTCGGAGGGGCCGATGTGGCGGGTGGAGAAGGGCGGAGCGGAAAGATCGCGAAGCGTGGACCGATCGGTCATGACAGGGGCCTCCTGGCGGGTCGAGACCTGCGGCGACCGTCCCGCGCCCGGTGTGGCGCGGCGGTCGTGTAGCGGTCTCCCCCTCTGTCATCGGACCTGAGAGCTTCACCGGGCCGTCGGGCCCGGCTTTCCCCTTCGGTGAGGCGCCGCCTGGCCGGCGGGCCTGCTTTTCAGAGTCGCCTCGTCCGTGCGGTACGGATGCCTGAGAGATTCCGGGGAGGTTTGCTCCTTCGGCGCCCCTTCGAAGATCAGGGGTCTCTCCCGCACGAGGTCGTCGGCCGTTCCACTCTACCGGCTACCCCGGATCGGCCCGACTCGCACCCTGCTCGAGATCGGCGCCGAGACCGGCCTGGCGGGCGCGGACGATGGCCTCGGCCCGGTCGGCGACCGCCAGCTTGGCGAAGATGGCGGTGATGTGGTTGCTGACGGTCTTGCCGCTGATGGCCAGATGCCGGGCGATCGCCGCGTTGGACCGGCCGGCCGCGATGATGTCGAGGACCTCCCGTTCGCGGGCGGTGAGCTCGGGAAAGGGCTCCGGGGCCGGCGCGCGAGAGGCCCCGGCGGCGAAGAAGTCGATGATCCGGCGGGCCACGCTCGGGCCGAAGACGGCATGTCCGGCCGCGACAGAGCGGACCGCCCGGACGATCTCCTCCTGCTTCGCGCCCTTGACCAGGTATCCGAAGGCTCCGGCGCGCATCGCGGCGAACACCGACTCGTCGTCCTCGAACATCGTGAGCACGAGCACCCGGGTGGCGGGCACCGCGCGCACGATGGCCCTGGTGGCCTCCACCCCGTTGACGCCCGGCATGTGCAGGTCCATGACCACGACGTCGGGGCGCGTGAGCTGCACCTCACGACGGGCGGCGTCGCCGTCGCCGGCCTCGCCCACCACCTCGATGTCCGGCAGCGACGTCACGAGGGCACGCAGGCCTTCCCGCATCAGCGGGTGATCGTCGACGACGACGATCCTGATCGGTTCCCCGGCGCTCATGTCTGCTCCAGTGGAAGGCGGGCGTGGACGCGGCCGCCGCAGTCGGTGGGGCCGGCGGTGAGCGTACCGCCCAGTTCGCCGGCCCGCTCGTGCATGGAGCGCAGACCGACGCCGTGCGGCCACGCTCCGGCGCCCCCGGAGCCGTTGTCGCTCACCTCCACATGCAGGGCGGCGTGGTCGGCGCGCAGGGAGACCCGGCACGCCGTCGCCCCGCCGTGGCGCAGCGCGTTGGTGACCGCCTCGGTGGCGATGCGATAGGCGGCCACCTCCACCCCGGCGGGCAGCGGCGGCAGGCCGTCCGGGGCGTCGATCGTGACCACGTACCCGGCGTGCTCGTGCCGCCACGAGTCCTGGGCGCGCTGGCGGAGCGCGCCCAGCAGTCCGAGCTCGTCGAGGGCGGGCGGCCGCAGGTTGTAGACGAGCCGGCGGATATCGGCGATCGCGGCGGTCAGGTCGGCGCGCAGGTCGAGCAGGAGCCGTGCGCTCCGCTCGGGATCGGTGTGACGCAGGTTGTGGGCCGCGTCGGCCTTGAGGGTCACCGCGGTGAGCACGGTGCCGAGGCCGTCGTGCAGATCGCGGCGCAGCCGCCGGCGTTCCTCCTCCCGCGCGGCCACGATGCGCGTGCGGGACTCGCCCAGTTGCTCGGACAGGCGCACCGCCTGCAGGGCCAGGCCGACCGGGGCGGCCAGCAGTTCCAGGGCGCGCCGGTCGGCGCCGGACAGCCGGCTCTCCCCCGCCCTCAGCCCGACGAGCAGGTCCGCGGGCGGCCCGTCGGCCACCTCCAGCGACACCGTGTGCCGCCGCCGCGGTGACCGGCCGTACGTCGCGACCAGCCGCCCGTCGGAGGCGACCGCGGCGTACGGCAGCCGCAGCGCCTCGCACACGGCTCGCAACACCCCGTCCAGGCCGGCGCCGAGCCGCAGGCCGACCCGGGCGGCGGCCGCCACAGGATCGCGGCGCTGGCCGTACATGACCCGGTCCACCAAGGACTGCACGGCCGAACGGGCGGGCGCGAAGGCGAGAGCGACAACCGCGGTCGCGATCAGCGGGGCGGCCGACAGCCGGTCCCGCGCCAGCGCGGACAGCCCCGCGACGATGCCCAGGTAGGCCAGCACGACGCCGAGCGTGAGCACCCCGTACACCAGCGAGCGGTTGACGATCAGCTCGATGTCGTACAACCCGTGGCGCAGGATCGCCACCGTGGCCGCGGCCGGGATCAGCGGCAGGGTCAGCAGGAACAACACCGGCCCGTCGGTCGTCACGATCCGCTGCGCGTTGAGCGCGGCGAACAGCCCCACGGCCCACAGCAGCCACATCAGCTGCTGCCGCGGCACCCCGCGGGACCGGCGGACGCGCAGGACGAGCGCGCCGAGGGAGGCCAGCAGCACCAGCGCGGCGACGGCGGCGAACACCGGAATCAGCCGCTGGGCGACCTCGCCCACGATGACGGGCAGCATCGGCTCCTCCGCGGCCGGCCCGTCCCCCGCCGGCCCGGCCGCCACGGACAGGGTCGGGATGGGCGTGAACGGCAGGACGGCGAGGGTCGCGACGGCCAGCGGCCGCCAGCGCCGCGACAGCGGCCTGCCGTCGGGGAACAACTGCACGATCAGCGGAAGGCAGACGACCGGCGCCGGGATCCACGCGGTGATGCCGAACAGCTCGACCGCCCGCGCCCACGCCTCCGGCAGCCCGACCGCGTCGGTGAGCAGCCCGAGGCAGGCCACGCTCAGCGTGTAGCAGGCGCCGTACGCCACGAACAGCAGCCCGATGCGGTGCCCGGGACGGTGGGCGAGCACCAGCGCGCCGAACGTGGTGAAGGTCAGCGCCTGCGCGCTGTTGGTCAGCAGGTAGGAGTCGTCGGCCGCGTCGGCGAAGGTGAGCCCGCCGAGGAACCACGACACCCACGCCGCCACCACCACGACGGCCGTGAGGGTGAGCACCGCGACCGGGCCGGCCCGTCTGACTGCCATGCGCTCATCATCCGATCCCGGCGCTCCCATCGGCCATAGGAGCGTGCTCCCGGATCACGGGGTGCACGGGACTGGAATCGGGACCACGCCCCCACGACGAAGGGAGCCGTCCGCGCCCATCCTCGGACTCGATCGGACAACTCCCGGACTCTCGGAGGATCATCATGCAGCCGGACACCGACGCCCGCGCCGCCGCCACCCCGCGGAAACCGCCGCGGGACGTGCGCGGCTTCTGGCGGGTGCTGCTCGCCGTCGTCGCCCCGCTCCCCATGCTCGGCATGGGCCTCAACTATCTGTTCAGCTCCGTGGACGGCGGCGAGTCGTTCGAGGCCACGGTCGCGGCGTACGCGGCCCACGAGCAGGCCGCGGGCGTGCTCCGATGGTTCGCCCTGCCGTTCCTGGTCGGGCTGATCCCGGCCACCTTCGCCGTGGCGTGGGTGGCCCGTCGCGGCGCTCCCAGGCTCACCACGGCGGGTGCCCTCCTCGCGTTGCTCGGCGACCTGGCCGGCTTCCCCCTGATCCGTGGCGGCGACGACCTCGCGTACCTGACGGTGACGAGGCACTTCGACGTGGCGACCATGGCGAGGATTCAGAACGCGCTCGAGGACGACCCCGTACAGCTGGTGGCGAGCCTGCTGTTCATCGTGGGCATCGTCGTCGGCCTGCTGCTGCTCGGCCTGGCGCTGTGGCGCAGCGGCGCGGCGCCGGCCTGGATGGGGGTCCTGCTCGCGGCCGGCGGGTTCACCCATCCGTTCATGCCCGGCCACACCGCGTCGGGCATCGGCCTGCTGGTCACGGCCGTGGGCTTCGCCGGCGCGTCCGTCGCCCTGCTGCGCATGCGTGACGACGAGTTCGACCTGCCCCCGGTCAGGCCCGGCACGCGCGCCCGACCGTCGAACCTGTGATCGCCGGGCATCCGCTCAGCCGGTCCTGCGGGCCTTTCTCCGGCGGGCCAGCTCGTCCGCGGGATGGTCCCCCTCCGCATCCGGAGCGGCCTCCGCCCGCTCGCCCGGAAGCTCGGCCAGCGATCCCTCGACCTCCCGCCAGACCCTCCCGAGCGCGATGCCGAACACGCCCTGGCCGCCCTGCAACAGGTCGATCACCTCGTCGGCGCTCGTGCACTCGTAGACGCTCACGCCGTCGCTCATCAAGGTGATCTGGGCCAGGTCGTTGACGCCGCGGTCGCGCAGGTGCCGTACGGCGGCGCGTATCTGCTGGAGGGAGACGCCCGTGTCCAGAAGACGTTTGACGACCTTCAGGACGAGGATGTCGCGGAAGCTGTACAGTCGCTGGGACCCGGATCCCTGGGCGGCCCTTATCGTCGGGAGCACCAGTTCGGTCCGGGCCCAGTAGTCGAGCTGCCGGTAGGTGATCCCGGCCGCCGCGCACGCCGTGGGGCCGCGGTATCCGATGCCCTGGGGCAGCGCCGTCGGCTGCTCGTCGAACAGCAGACCCTGTTCGCCGGCGCGCTCGCGCGCCGCCTGCCGAACCGGGTCGTGCTGGCCGGCCGACTTACCCTCGCCGCTGCTGACCGCCACTGCGGACCTCCGGCTTTCTCTCATCCCACGGTCTGATCTGGGGGTTCGTGAATTACAACCGTGGTTTCCCTTGCACCGTAGGACCGGGGCCATCGTCAGTCAACGACCCCGTCCGGCGCGTCGTGAAGCGTAATCTCCCGAAATCGTCCGGCACGTCAGCCCGCCCGGCCGAAGTCTTCCGGTGTGATTTTGTCCAGGAACTCGCGGAACTTCTCCACTTCGTCCTCCTGGTCGTCGGGCATGCTGACGCCCGCCTCCTGGATCACGTCCTCACTCGCGTAGATCGTCGCACCCGTACGCAACGCCAGCGCGATCGAGTCCGATGGACGCGCGCTGACCTCCACGCCGTTGGAGAAAACCAGATCGGCGAAGAAGATTCCATCGCGGAGCGCGACGATGTTGACGGTGCGCAACCGCACCCCCAAGGCCTCAAGAACGTCACGGAACAAGTCGTGGGTCAGCGGCCGGGGCGGCGGCTCCTCCGCTTGGGCCAACGCGATAGCGGTCGCCTCGGTCATGCCTATCCAGATCGGCAGATACCGATCACCGCTCGTCTCCTTCAGGAGAACGATCGGCTGGTTGGTGGGCATCTCAACGCGAACCCCCACGACCTCCATCTGCAACACGGGCGGCTCCGTCTCAAGCGTCGCGGCATATCACCAGGCATTCAACGTAACACCCACGGAGGTGCGGATGTGCCGGTCACCGCCCCAGAACGCCGCGAACACTCCCACGCAGTAACGCATTGTGAAGTTCCTGGAGAAGTCCGGAGATCTCCCGGGCGGTCTCGTCCGCCTCGGCGATCGCCCCCGGCGCCTTGCGCCGCAGCAGCGGGGCCACCGCCTGCTCGATGAGACCGGCCTCCCGCTCCACCACGGCGCGCACCGCCCTCAGGTGACGCGCCTGCAGGCCGAACCGCGCCAGCGCCCCCACGCTGCGCGCGATCTCCAGCGCCTCCCCGTCGTAGCGGCGCGCCACGGCGGCGACCAGGCCGTAGCTCTCCATCTCGGCCAGGGTCTCCTCGTCGATGCCCGCGGCCTCGATGAGCTCCTCCCGGCTGAGACGCACCGGCGGGGTGCCGGCGGACACGTCGTGCGGGCGTGCCGCCTGCTCGTCCAGCTGATCCTTGATCACCCGGAGCGGCAGGTACTGGTCACGCTGCGCACGCAGGATGAACCGCAGGCGCTCGACGTCCTTGTAGGTGAACTTGCGGTAGCCCGACGGGCTCCGCTGGGGCTCGATCAGCCCCTCACCCTCCAGAAACCGGATCTTGGAGACGGTCACGTCCGGGAACTCGCCCTGCAGCAGGGCGAGCACCTCCCCGATGCTCATGAACGCCCGTACGGCCTGCGCGCTCATGACTCCTCCTCCTCACCGATCACAGCCCTCCGGGACCACGTGTGAGGAACACCAGCCGGAACTTGCCGATCTGCACCTCGTCGCCGCCCTGCAAGGGGCACTCCTCGATGCGCTCCCGGTTGACGTAGGTGCCGTTGAGGCTGCCCACGTCACGCACGGTGAACTGGCCGCCGCGCCGGTAGAACTCCACGTGTCTCCTGGACACCGTCACATCGTCCAGGAAAATGTCGCTTTCCGGGTGGCGACCCGCCGTAGTGAGGTCGCTGTCGAGCAGAAATCGGCTCCCCGCGTTCGGGCCCCGCATGACCACCAGAAGAGCGGTGCCCGGCGGCAGCTGCTCGACCGAGGCCCTGTCCGGCAGAAGCGTCTGGCCCGTCTCCGCCTCAAGCGCCTCGAGAGAGATCGTCGAGGTCGTGTCGGCTGCGACGGGCGCCGGAGCGCTCAGCGGCGAACCGCATCGTGAACAGAAACGGGCATCCTCGGGGTTGGCATGACCGCACTGCGTGCAGTAGACGCTGGGCATCGAACGGCTCGGCCTCTCTCACGACTTGCTCTAGGACTGGCTCAAACTGCGAATGCCGCAACTTACGCTGATCAGGCACAAAGGTCAAGACCGCGGCTGGGCGTGGACTGACCAACGCTACAGCCAGCGGACGTTCAATGTCATCTAGCTCCGGCCGCTTGTTCGACGACATGAGCCCAGCGCTCCAGGAGGGCCTGAGCGGTGTCCATGTCGTGGCCCTCGGCCCACAGGTGGGTGACGGCCTCGGCGGGGTCGGGCAGGACGAGTGCCCAGCTCCCGTCGTCCTCCACGACCCGGACGCCGTCGGTGGTGTCCAGGCGGTGGCCCTCCGCGGCCTCGACGACCGAGCGCATCACGGCCCCCTTGTGCGCCCAGGGCGTGGGAACGGTCCGTTTGAGCAGCTTGGCCTCGGGGATGCGGGCGTCGATCTGGCTGAGCGACAGCCGGGTGCGCGCGACCAGGCCGAGCAGGCGCAGGAACACCGCCAGGCCGTCCACGGTGGGCGCGAACTCCGGGACGATGAAGCCGCCCTTCCCGTCGCCCGCGAAGATCATGTCGGGGTGCCGGGCCGCCCGGGTCAGGGTGTCGAGGCTCGTGGCCGTCCAGTCGACCTGCACGCCGTGGAAACGGCACACCATCTCCGCCACCCGGGTCGTGGTGACCGGCAGGGCCACCCTGCCGCCCCGGCGCTCGGCCGCCACCAGGTCGAGCACCACGAGCAGCGCCCGCTCCTCGCTGATCAGCTGGCCCATCTCATCGACGAGCGAGACCCGCTCGCCCACCGGGTCGAACCGTACGCCGAAGGCGGCCCGCGCCGACGCCACCAGGTCGGCCAGGCGCTGCAGGTCGCGGCGGCGCTCGGCGATCGTCTCGGTGGGCGACGCGTCGTCGAGGCGGTTGTTCACGGTCAGCACGTCGACCCCGGCCCGGCCCAGCAGGCTCGGCAGCACCAGCGAGGAGGTGCCGCCCGCGCAGTCGACCACGACCTTCATCTCGGCGTCCTTCACCCCGGACATGTCGATGCAGGCCAGCAGCTCCCTGGCGTACGTGTCGACGGCGCGGGCCGGGAAGGTCAGCTCGGCGATCTCACCGGGAAAGGCGCGCCGGTATTCCTGCCGGGAGAAGACCCGCTCCAGCTTGCGCTGGGCCGCCTGGGACAGGTCGGCTCCCGTCTCGTCCATGAACACGATGTCGACGCTCTGGGGGTCGCCCGCCGTGGTGCGCACGGCGATGCCGCCCCGGACGTTCTCCCGCGAGGTGTTGAACCTGGCGACGGGCAGGGCGGCGGCCTCCAGGTCGACCACGTTGATCGCGCTGGAGTTCAGCGCGCTGATCACCGCCCGCTTGAGCGCCCGCGCCGCGCGCGAGGCGTCGCGGGAGGTGACGACCGTGTCGCCCTTGCGCAGCGTCGTGGCGTACGCGCTGGCCAGCCGTACGCACAGCTCCGGGGTGATCTCGACGTTGACCAGCCCGGAGACGCCCCGGGGGCCGAACAGGCTGCGCTGGCCGCGCGACTCCCAGATGACGCTGGTGTTGACGACCGAGCCCGCCTCGATCGTCTTGAACGGGTAGATCTTCACCCCGGAGGAGACGTACGCCTCGGACTCGATGACGCACTCGTCGCCTACGACGGCGTTCTCCTCGATCCTGGCGCCGGTCATCACGTCGGTGTTCTTGCCGATCACGCAGCCGCGCAGGTGGGCGGCCGGGCCGACGTACACGTTGTCGCTGACCACGGCGCGGTGCAGGAAAGCGCCCTCCTTGACGACGGCGTTGCTGCCGAGCACGGTGTACTCCCGCAGCTCGGCGCCCGCCTCGACCTTGGCGTAGTCGCCGATGTAGAGGGGGCCCTTCAGCACGGCCTCGGGGTCCACCGAGGCGCCCTCGGCGGCCCACACGCCGGGCGCCAGCTCGAACGCGTCGAAGTCGACCTTGACCTTGCCCTCCAGCACGTCGGCCTGCGCCTTGAGGTAGCTCTCGTGCGTGCCGACGTCCTCCCAGTAGCCGTCGGCCACGTAGCCGAACAGCCGGCAGCCGCGTTCGAGCATCCGGGGGAAGACGTCGGACGACCAGTCGACCGACTGGCCGGGGGCGATCTCGTCGAGGACCGACGGCTCCATGATGTAGATGCCGGTGTTGACCGTGTCGGAGAACACCTGGCCCCAGGTGGGCTTCTCCAGGAAGCGCTGGATGCGGCCGCTGTCGTCCACGATGATGATCCCGAACTCCAGCGGGTTGGGCACGCGCTTGAGCCCGATGGTGACCAGCGCCCGGTTCTCGCGGTGGAAACGGAGCATGTCGGTCAGGTCGATGTCGGTGAGCGCGTCGCCGGAGATGACCAGGAAGCGGTCGTCGCGGAGCTTGTCGGCGGCGTTCTTCACGCTGCCCGCCGTCCCGAGGGGGACCTCCTCGGTGGCGTAGTGGAGGGTCATCCCCAGCTCGTCGCCGTCGCCGAAGTAGTTGCGGATCAGCGCGGCCAGGAACTGCACCGTCACCACGGTCTCGGTGAACCCGTGCCGCTTGAGCAGCCGGAGCACGTGTTCCATGATCGGCCGGTTGATGATGGGGAGCAGGGGCTTGGGCTGGTTCGCGGTCATCGGCCGTAGCCGTGTCCCCTCCCCGCCCGCCATGACGACGGCCTTCACGGGTCACCCCTTCGTTAGCTGGCGCACCTGTACGACATACAACACCCCCGCCCACCAATACAGACCAGTTCCCCAGATGGCGAAGGCCCATCCGAAGATCGCGGCAATCTCGGCGTACCATCCCTCGTGCGAGGCGAGGAACAGCAGCGGGAACGCGTACATCAGGGCGGCGGTGCCCGCCTTGCCCAGGAAGTGGACGGGCAGCGCGGGGCCGTATCCGTGCCGCCGCAGCACGGGCGGGATCCACAGCATCAGCACGTCGCGCAGCGGCACCGCGAGCGCCAGCCACCAGGGGACGGCGCCGCGCAGCACCAGGCCGAGCAGGGTCGCCAGGATGTAGAGCCGGTCGGCCAGCGGGTCGATGAGCCGGCCGAGCCGGCTGATCTGGTTCCAGGCGCGGGCGAGCTTGCCGTCGAGCCAGTCGCTCACGCCGGCGAGCGCCAGCAGCGCGATCGCCCACCCGTCGGCGTGGGGACCCAGCACGAGCCAGAGGAAGACGGGGACGCCGAGCAGCCGCAGGGCGCTCAGCAGGTTGGGCACCGTCCAGATCCGGTCCTCGGCAGCGTTCACGCCCCAGACCCTACATGCCGCTCTCCCGGTCGTTCCGGGCAGGAGCCACGGGGTTGAACCCGGTGTCGACCAAGCCGAACCGGTGCGCCATCACCGCCGCCTGGGTGCGGTTGCGCAGCCCCAGCTTGTCGATGAGCGCGGCGACGTGACTCTTGACCGTCGTGACCCCCACGTGCAGCCGGTCGGCGATCTCGGCGTTGGACAGGCCGACCCCGACCAGGGTGAGCACCTGCGCCTCACGCTCGGTGAGGCCCGGCGGGAGCGGCACCGCCTGCCGCTCGGCCGCCAGGGCCCGTTCGACGACGCGCCGCAGCACCGACGGCGCGAGCGGGGGCTCCCCCGTCGCGGCCCGCCGTACGGACTCGACCATCCGGGCGGGCGGGTCGTCCTTCACAAGGAACCCGAGCGCGCCCGCGCCAAGCGCGGCATAAAGGTTCTCGTCCTCGGAGAACGTCGTGAGCACGACGATCCGGGCGGACGGCTGGGCGGCGAGGATCCTGCGGGTGGCCTCCAGGCCGTCGACGCGCGGCATCCGCAGGTCCATCAGCACCACATCGGGGCGGTGCCGCTCGGCCAGCCGTACGGCTTCCGCCCCGTCGGCGGCCTCCCCGCACACCTCCATGTCGCCGGCCGCCTCCAGCATCATCCGGACGCCCGCCCGCACCAGGGCCTGGTCGTCGGCGACCACGACCCGGATCACGCGAGCCTCCCGGAGACGCGGCACGCCGGCCGGTTCTCGCCCGGCACCGGCAGCGAGGCGGTCAGCCGCCAGCCGCCGCCCTCGGCCGGGCCGGCGGTGACGTGCCCGCCGAAGGCGCGGGCCCGCTCCCGCATGCCCGCGATGCCCTGGCCGTGGGACGGCAGCACGTCCGGGGCGCCGGACGTGCCGGGACCGTTGCGCACCTCGACCGTGAGCGCGTCCGGGCGCATCGCCACGTCGACCTCCGCCCGGGCTCCCGGCCCGGCGTGTTTCAGCACGTTCGTCAGCCCCTCCTGGACGATCCGCGCCGCCGAGGCCAGCACCACCAGCGGGGCCCGCTCCGCCTCGGGCGCGAGACGCAGATCCACCCGCAGGCCGGCCGTCGTCATCCGGGACACGGCGTCGCGCAGCACGTCGCCGGGATCGGCCAGCATGTTCGCGAGCATGAGATCGGACCCGAGCGCCTCGCCGGGGTCGCGCAGCACGGACAGCAGGCCGCGCAGGTCCTCGAGCACGCGGTGGCCGGTGTCCCTGATGTCGGCCAGCGCCTCGGCGGCCGGGCCGTCGGCCCCCGCGTACTGCGCGGCGCTCGCGCGCAGCACCATCGCCCCCACGTGGTGGGCCACGATGTCGTGCACCTCGCGGGCGATCCGCTCCCGCTCGGCGAGCCGGGCGGCCCTGGCCCGCTCCGCGGACAGTTCGGTGGCGTGCCTGGCCTGGGCCTGCCGTACGCCGACGTAGCGGCCGATCGCCACGGGCGCGGTCACCATGGTCATCAGCGCCACCGTACGGAACGGGGTGATGTCGCCCGGGTCGTCCACGATCACGATCGCGGCGACCGAGCAGGTCAGGGCGTACGCCGCGGCGACCCACGGCCAGGTGGCGCGGGTCGCGAACACGCCGAGGGCCACCAGGGCGAGCAGCTGGAGGCTGTTGCCGGTCCTCGGGACGTACTGGTCGGCCACCACGAGCGCGACGCTCTCCAGCAGCAGGACCGCGCCGGGCAGGTGCCGCACGACGCCCAGGGCGAGCCCCGAGAGCATCACCCCGAGCGCGACCGCCCACACGGGCGGCTCGCCGCTGTGCCAGTAGGGCCAGGTGGTCAGCACCGACAGCGCCACCCCGCCGCCCGCGAGCAGCAGGTCGAGCAGCGGCGCGGGGTCCTCCCTGCGGCGCCCCTCCTGGCCGCGCAGGTAGCGGCCGATCAGCACCGGGGCCGCGATCAGCCCGACGGAGTAGAACCAGGTGTTGCTCGTCAGCGCGACGCCGGGATCGGCGAGGTTCACACCGGTCGCGGCGGCGGCGAGCACGGCGGCCGGCGCCGTCCAGCCCCAGCCGCGCGACCGGGCCAGCACGCCCACCGAGATCGGCAGCAGGACCTGGAGGGTGTTGACGGTGAACGCGCCGAGCTGGTCGCAGATCACCAGCAGCACGGACAGATAGACGGCCACAGGGCCGGGCCATCGGCGCAGCAGGCCCATCGGCAGCCCGGCGAGCAGGGCGAAGCCCATCCCCACCCACACCGGGACCGGGGAGCTCCCGTCGCCAGAGAAGCCCCAGGAGCCGGCGCTGACGAGCACGTCGAACGCGGTCCCGGCCACCGCGAGGCCGATGTCGAGGGCCGTGCCGCGTGAGAGCGCGAGGGGCCGGCCGGCGAGGGACCGATCGGTGGGGGGACGGTCGGTGGGGGGACGGTCTGTGAGGGGAGAGTCCGCGATGGGAGAGTCTGTTTGGGGACGGTCTGTGCCAGGAGAGTCCGTGACGGGAGTGTCTGTTGGAGGACGGTCTGTGAGGGGGCGCCGGGCGACGAACCGGCGCGCCGAGTGCCACCGCATGAGGGAACGCTACCGCCCGTCCGGGTGGAAACCCGTCCTCCGGCCGGAGGAGGCCTCTCCTCCTTCTGGCCGCTTCCGCCCGCCGATGGGCCGTACGCGGTGATCCGCCTGGCCGCCAGGTCGGTCCGTACGGCGGGCGAACCAGGCCGTCCGCGGCCATAGCGTCGCGGCATGGCGAACGAAACAGCGGTCTTCTTCGGGCAGTTCCTGCGCTCCCCCGCCGTGACCGGGGCGGTCGCGCCCAGCTCACGGCGGCTGTCGGAGGCGGTGTGCGTGCCGGTTCCGGAGCGCGGCGACCCCGTCGTGGTCGAGCTGGGGCCGGGCACGGGTCCCTTCACCGCCGAGATCCAGCGCCGCATCGGCGGGCGGGGGCGGCATCTTGCGGTCGAGATCAATCCGCGGCTGGCCGGTCATCTCGGCGCCCGCTATCCGGGGGTCGAGCTCGTGGTCGACAGCGCCGCGCGGCTGCCCGAGCTGCTCGCCGGCCGGGGCGTGGCCGCCGCCGACGTGATCGTGAGCGGGCTGCCCTGGGCGGCGTTTCCCCCCGCCCACCAGGCGGACCTGCTGCGGGCCGTGGTCGCCTCGCTCGCGCCGGGGGGCGCGTTCACGACGTTCTCCTACGTGCACGCCCGCCTGCTGCCCGCGGCCCTGCGGTTCCGCCGCAGGCTGGGCGAGGCGTTCGAGGAGGTCGTGGCCGGGCGCACGGTGTGGCGGAACCTGCCGCCCGCCTTCGTCTACCACGCGCGCCGCCCCCGCCGATGATCTCGCGGCCCGCCGAATGACGTTCTAAAGTGACGGGCATGGACTTCACGCTGCCGGAGAGCGCGCAGGCGGTGCGCCGGGGCATCGCGGACATCTGCTCGCGATACGACATGGACTACTGGCAGCGCTGCGAAGCCGAAAAGCGCTGGCCGGAAGAGGTGTGGGCCGAGCTCGCCAAGGGCGGCTGGCTCGGCCTGGCCGTACCCGAGGAGTACGGCGGAGCCGGGCAGGGCCTGCTGGAGCTGGCCGTGGCCACCGAGACGCTGTCGGCCTCCGGCTCCGCGGGCGGTTCCGCGTTCATGTACGTGCTGACGCCGGGGTTCGGGGCGCTGACGCTGGCCAGGCACGGCTCGGCCGAGCAGAAGGCCGCGCTGCTGCCGAAGTTGGCGACGGGCGAGGTCGAGACCTGCTTCGCGCTGACCGAGCCCGACGCCGGGTCCAACTCGCTGGCGATCTCGACCTTCGCCCGCAGGGACGGCGACGACTTCGTCGTCAACGGCCAGAAGATCTGGATCACCGGGGTCCAGCGGGCCTCCTGGATGCTGCTCGTCACCCGGACGATCCCGGCGGCGGAGGCCAGGCCGCGCAGCGACGGGCTGACGGTGTTCCTGGTGAACGTGCCGGAGGCGGTGGCGGCGGGACAGCTGTCCTACCGGCCGATCCCCAAGATGGGCGCGAACACCACGCCGTCCAACATGGTCTTCATCGACGACCTGCGGCTGCCCGCCTCCAGCGTGGTCGGCGAGGTCGACCGGGGGGTGGCCGTGCTGTGGGACGTGCTAAACCCCGAGCGGATCCTCCTGGCGGCCAGCGCCCTCGGCGGGGCCGAGGTGGCGCTGCGGGTGGGCGTCGACTACGCGAAGCAGCGGGAGGTCTTCGGCCGGCCCATCGGGGCCAACCAGGCCGTCGCGTTCCCGCTCGCCCAGGTCAAGGCCAAGATCGAGCTGGCCAGGCTGATGCTGTACAAGGCGGCATGGTCGTTCGACAACCACCTGCCCTGCGGCACGGAGGCCAACATCGCCAAGCTGACGGCCTCGCAGGCCGCGTGGGAGGCCGCCGACGCGGCGTTCCAGACCCACGGGGGCATGGCGTACTCGCTGGAGTATCCCGTCGCCCGGCTGCTGGCCGACGCCAGGATCGGCCGGATCGCGCCGGTGACCGAGGAGCTGCTGCTCAACTATCTGGCCACCCAGGTGCTCGGCCTGCCCAGGAGCTTCTGACCGCATCTGATCGGCCTTCGACCGCCTCCGGATCGCCTCCCGACCGCCTCCCGACCGCCTCCGGCCGCTTGCGCGCCGCTGTCGCGGGGCACCTACTTGAGGCAGCGGAAGGAGTCACACATGCGCGGTCCGTACGCCAGCACGGTGATCAACGCGGACGCCGGGGACGTCTGGGCGTTCCTGCGCGAGTTCGGCAACCTCCACGAATGGCTGCCGGGCGTGGCCACCTGCGAGATCGAGGAGGGCGCACCGCTCGCCCCGGGAGCGGTGCGGCGGGTCGAGGGGGCGGGCGGGGTGTTCCGTGAGCGGCTGCTGACCCTCGACGACGAGGCCCGTACGTTCACCTACGCGATCATCGAGTCGCCGCTGCCGATGCGCGACTACCACGCGACCTGCCGGGTCGCCCCGGTGACGGACTCCGGGCAGGCGTTCGTGGAGTGGCACGCGACCTTCGAGGCCGACGACCCCGAGAAGATCGCCAAGATCCTCACGCGGGGCGTCTTCGTCCCCGGCCTGGAATCGCTCCGCAAACGCTTCGGCTGAGCGTGCCGGACGAATCCCGGCCCTGCTGCGCGTGACCCGGGCCCGCCACGGGCAGCGTGTGCCGGATGCTCCCCGAGTCGTCTCACCACCTGCTTCCGGGGCCGATGCCCGGCCGGTTTCAACGGCGATCAAGACCCAGGCCACTCGGTCAGGGCACGGCCTGCCGGTCGGCGCTCACGGCTCCGGCCGGAAGCGGGGCGGGCGCTTCTCGCGCAGGGCCCGCACGCCCTCGGCGGCATCGGGGCCGGTGAAGCCGAGGAACTCCATGGCCAGCGAGGCGTCGAACGACGGCCCGGCCATGCGCAACCAGTTGTTCAGCGCGTATTTGGTCAGCCGGATCGCCTCGGCCGACCCGGCGGCCAGCCGTGTCGCGATCTCCAGCGCCCTGTCGTGGACCTGGTCGTCGTCGACGCACAGGCTCACCAGCCCCATCGCCTCCGCCTGCTCGCCGGTGACCGGCTCGCACAGCAGCAGGTGATATTTCGCCTTCGCCATCCCGCACAGGAGGGGCCAGATGATCGCCGCGTGGTCGCCCGCCGCGACGCCCAGCCGGGTGTGGCCGTCGATGATGCGGGCCGTCCGCCCGGCCACCGAGATGTCGGCCAGGAGCGCGACGGCCAGCCCCGCCCCCACCGCCGGGCCCTGGATCGCCGAGACAACCGGTTTGGAGCAGTTGAGCACGTTGTAGACGATGTCGCGGGCCTCGGCGAAGACCTCCAGGCGCGTGGCGTGGTCGCGGATCATCTCCTCGATCATCGACAGATCGCCGCCGGCCGAGAACGCCTCGCCCTCCCCGCGTATGATCACCGCCCTGACCTCGTCGTCGCGGTCGACGTCGCGCCAGATCTCGGCCAGCTCCCGGTGGCCGGTGCGGTCCACGGCGTTGCGCCGCGACGGCTCGCTGATCACGACGCGCAGCACGCCGTCGGCGGCCCAGCCGACCTTCAGCTTCTCGTACTCCCTCACGACGCCACTCCTCGCCTGATCCCTGCGGCCGGGGGTCGCGGACCACCGCCGCCCGGGGGAACAGCATGTGGCTAGGGTCCTCCCGCCCGGGGACGCATCGCCATGCCCCGCACAGTAACAGCGCCCGCCGACAGGACCACCGAAGCGGCCGCGGCGCGCTTCCCCGGCCGCCCGCGCCGCCTCCGGCCCCTGACGCCGCCTCACGCCGTCCGCGGTGGCCGCGCCGGCCCGGGACACGGTCCGTACGAGGTCAGGGGCGGGCCGCGTCCACCAGGGCCTCGACCAGGCGGTTGTCCGCGCCGCGCTCGGGGTGCCACTGGACGCCGACGGCGAACCGGTGCCCCTGCAGCTCGACGGCCTCGACGATCTGGTCGTCCGCCCACGCCACCGCGATCAGGCCGGTGCCGAGCCGCCGGACGGCCTGGTGGTGCGCGCCGGTCACCTCCGCGCGGTCGCCCACGGCCTTGCCGACCTTGCTCGACACGCTCACCGTGACCACGTGCGCGGCCGTCGCGTGACGGTTGTGGCCGACGGACTCCCGCAGCGACGTGATCAGCGTGCCGCCCTGGGCGACGTTGAGCACGTGCATGCCGCGCGATATCGCCAGCAGCGGCACGTCCGCCTCCACCGCCGCCTGCGCCAGCGCCGTCTCGAACCGGTCGCGCTGGGGCTGCGGCCCGCCGAACCCGTCGTCGTCCGGCTCCCCCGCCGCGACCTCGCCGTACAGGGCCGGATCGACCTCGACGCCCCCGGCGAGGATGACCGCGTCCAGGCGGCGAATGTAGTCACCGGCGGACACGGGGCTCAACGGCGGCAGCAGGACGGGCGCGCCGCCGGACTTCTCCACCGCGCGCGCGTACGCCTGGGGCGAGATCGCCGCCTCACGGACCCACGTGCCCCAGCGCGCGGCCTCTAGATAGGTGGTGATGCCGACGATGGGACGCGCCATGGCCAATCTCCTGAAGGTGTGCGTGCAGGCAGGCCCCATCATGTCGCAGATCGTTTTCCCTTTTGTCACTTTTCACATCAGTCACACGAGTCACACGGAGGGCGTCACGAAAAATAACGAAGTGTTCACAGTCGGTTGCCTTGCGGGGAATCGGTTGTGACGCCCGAGAGCGAGTGAAACACTCACCGTTGAGCGATCGGTTGAGCCGGGGCCGCCGCCGCTCGTCACCCGGAGCCGTCAGGGAGGTGGATCGACAGACCGGAGCACGCTTCCGGTCCCTAGGGTGGGACACAACTGATGCCGCTGAATCCGCGCCTCGTCAAGGAGAGCTTCTCGGTCGTCGAGCCCGTCGCCGGGAAGGCCGCGGGATATTTCTACGGACGACTGTTCACGCACTGCCCGCAGATGCGGGGCATGTTCCCGCCGGGCATGGAGGTGCAGCGCGACCGGCTCTTCAACGCGCTCACGAGGATCGTCTGGATGCTCGACAGCCCCGAGGGGCTGGCGTCCTATCTCGCCCAGCTGGGGCGGGACCATCGCAAGTACGGCGTGTCCCCCGAGCACTACAAAGTCGTGGGAAACGCCCTCCTCGCCACGATCAGGCACTTCGCCGCCGAGATCTGGACCGACGAGATCGAGGCCGCCTGGACCGAGGCGTACGCCATGGCGGCGAAGATCATGATCGACGCTGCCGACGCCGAGACCACGCCCGCCTGGTGGCTGGCGGAGGTGATCGACCACGAACCACGCACCAGGGACATCGCGGTGCTCACGCTGCGGCCCTCGCAGCCCATGGACTTCGTCCCCGGGCAGTACGTCACGGTGCAGACGGCCAGATGGCCACGCGTGTGGCGGCGGTTCTCCATCGCCAACGCGCCCCGCGCGGACGGCACGCTCCGCCTGCACGTGCGGGCCGTGCCGGGCGGCTGGGTGAGCACGGCGCTGGTCCGCCACACCCGTATCGGCGACCAGCTCCTGCTCGGCCCGCCGGTCGGCACGATGACGCCGCCCGAGCCGGGCCGCGACGTGCTCTGCGTCGCGGGCGGCACCGGCCTCGCGCCGCTCAAGGCCGTCATCGAGCACGTCATCGCCTCCGGCGAGCGCCCGAACATCCACCTGCTGTTCGGCGCCCGCCGCGCGTGCGACCTGTACGACATGCCGGACCTGGCGAGGATGGAGGCCGCCTTCCCCTGGCTGCGGGTCGTGCCGGCGGTCTCCGACGACCCGGCCTACGACGGGATGCGCGGCCGGCTTCCCGACGTGGTCGAGAGGTTCCACTCCTGGGCCGACCACGAGGCGTACGTCTGCGGGCCTGCGGCGATGGTGAACGAGACCGTACGGCGCCTGCAGATGTCGGGCGTGCCGCTCGCGCGGATCCACCGCGACCCGATACACAGCGACGCCGTGCCCGGCGACCCATCACCGGGCCGCATGGTGCACGGCGGCACGGTGCACGGCGGCACGGTGCACGGCGGCA
Organism: Microbispora hainanensis; assembly: GCF_036186745.1. Taxonomy (NCBI): domain Bacteria; kingdom Bacillati; phylum Actinomycetota; class Actinomycetes; order Streptosporangiales; family Streptosporangiaceae; genus Microbispora; species Microbispora hainanensis. The sequence continues at coordinate 6,557,027 of NZ_CP108086.1, forward strand.
CAGTCCATGGCGGCGCGGTTAACAACGACACGTTGGCACACGGCGGCGCGGTCCACGACACGTTGGCGCCCGGCGACCCGGTACATGGCGACCCCGTGCATGGCGACCCCGTGCATGGTGACCCCGTGCATGGTGACCCCGTGCATGGTGATCCCGTGCACGGCGTCCCGGCGCATGGTGATCCGGTGCATGGCGTTCCTGCGCATGGTGATCCGGTGCGCGGCGGCACGGTCCGCAGCGAGGCTTGACCGGAACAGCGGGCGAGGTGGAGGGTTTCCTGGCAGGATTCGAATCGAAAGCGTGATCGAAATCGGCACAGGGAGGACATATGTCCGCACTACTCGCCATCGGGACTCGCAAAGGATTGTTCCTCGCCCGCTCCTCCGACGGCGGCTCGTTCGAGGTCGAGCCCGTGCGGTTCTCCACCATCGGGGTCCACTCGGTCGCGATCGACACCCGCGGCGGCACCCCTCGGCTCCTCGCCGGGATCGAGTACGGCCACTTCGGCCCGTCGGTGATGTGGTCCGACGATCTCGGCGAGACCTGGGAGGAGGCGACCTCCCCGCCGGTCGCCTTCCCCGAGCGCACTGGTGCCGCGCTGGCGCGGGTGTGGCAGCTCCAGCCGTCGCCGTCCGAGCCGGACGTGGTCTGGGCGGGCGCCGAGCCCGCCGCGCTGTTCCGGTCGGAGGACCGCGGGGCCACCTACACCATGGTCGACGGCCTGTGGGACCACCCCACCCGGTCCCAGTGGCAGCCCGGCGGCGGTGGCCTGTGCCTCCACACGGTGATCCCCCACCCCTCCGACCCGCGGCGCATCGCGGTCGCCGCCTCCGCCGTGGGGTTCTTCCGCAGCGACGACGCGGGGGCCACCTGGCGGCCGTCCAACAAGAACATCCGCGCGCCCTTCCTGCCTGAGGGCGCGCAGTATCCCGAGTTCGGGCAGTGCGTGCACAAGGTCGCCCAGCATCCCTCGGTGCCCGACCGGCTCTACCTGCAGCACCACTTCGGGGTCTACCGGTCCGACGACTTCGGCGACTCCTGGACCGAGATCGGGTCGGGCCTGCCCTCCGACTTCGGGTTCCCGATCGCGGTCGACCCGGACGACCCGGACCGGCTCTACGTCTTCCCGCTGCACGGCGACGTCGACCGGACGCCGCTCGATCACCGCTACCAGGTGTTCCGCAGCGACGACGCGGGGGCCACCTGGCAGGGCTTCTCGGCGGGGCTGCCCGAGGGCCCGGTGCACTCCTCGGTGCTCAGGGACGCGATGTCCGCCGGGCCTGCCGGGGTGTTCTTCGGCACCCGGGACGGCGAGGTGTACGGCTCGGCCGACGCGGGCGAGACCTGGTCGCTGATCGCCCGTCACCTGCCCGACGTCCTGTGCGTACGGGCGGCCGTCCTCTGACCGCACCATCGCCCCGCGGCGCCCTTCGGGGCGGCCGCGGGGCGAACACGCGCGCGGCCGCCCGCGGCCTCGGCGCCTTCCGGCGGCTCACGCTCCGGCGGCTCCCCGGCGGGCCGGACTTCGGCGGTTCAGACCTTCCGGTAGCCGGGCACCCAGGCGCCGTCCTCGACGACGTAGTCGCCGAACAGGGCCGGGGCCTCCTCCCGCATGATCTCCCCGATGCGGTTGAAGACGAGGCGGATCTCCTCCTCGGCCCCGGCGGCCGTACGGGCCTCGATCGTGTGCCGCAGGGTGCGCACGTTGGCCGTCCAGACCAGGCCGGTCGCGACGCCCTCGGGGGCGAAGCGGCGCATGAACGAGGTGCGGTGCTTCTTCTCGGGGAAGGGCACGCCGTCCTCGTCCAGCCCGAAGTGGGCCGCCATCCACTTCTGGAACTCCTCCATGCGGTCGAGCATCTCGGTCGCCCGCTTCATCAGCTCGGCGTCCTCGCGCGCCCACTCGGGGATCCAGAACGGGATGTCGCTCAGCCGGACGTAGCGCAGCGACTCCTGCGAGATCGCCACCCCGGGCCGGTGCCGTACGAGCTCGTGCGTGAGCACCCGCGAGACGTTGTGCAGCACGAAGCTGAAGCTGAGGTGTTCGAGCACGCTGCCGTGCGCGCTGGCCAGGATGTTGCGCAGGTACGCGTCCTGGTCCTGCCGGATCCGGGTCACATTGGGGTTCAGGCCCGGCTCGAACGAGCGATAGCACAGCCGCCCGGCGAACTCCGCCAGGTTCTGGGCGTCGAACTCGCCCCGCTCCAGCCGATCAAGCCAGCTCTCCCCGCCGATCTCGTGCAGATAGCGGGCCAGCTCGTCGTAGTCGATAGACGGTTTGGCGACGAGGAAGACCTCGGGCTCGACGCTGCGCATTCACATTCCCCGTGAAGTGGTTGCCGATGGATGACCGTCCAAGCAAACCAGCTCGGGCCCACGATCGCGACCCGGCCCCCTCCCCCCGGACCCCCGGCAGAGGTCCGGGGGTCGGCCCCCGGGTGTCAGCGCCTCAGGTGATGTCGCGGCGGACCGTGGTGGCTGTGGCGACGGCGGCGAACAGCAGGCCATAACCGACCAGGACGATGGCGCCCGCCCAGGCGGGCAGCCATTCCGGCCTGCCCAGGCCGGTGTCCACGTCGATGCTCATCAGCGCCTGCGCGGCCCCGCCCGGCAGCCACTTGCCCACCGAGTGCAGGGCCGGGATGCCGGTGAAAATGCCTTCGATCACATACGCCCAGACGACCGCGGCGACGATGCCGGCGATCTGGTTGCGGACGAGCGCCCCCAGCCCGATGCCGAACACCGCGTACAGCGCGAGCGTCACGAGGACGCCGAGACTGATCTGCGGGATGCGCGAGGCGGACAGGGAGAACTCGCCCCCGGACAGCGTCACGGCCGGGATCACCGTGACCGCCTGGAAGACCAGCACGGCCACCGCGAACAACGCGCCCACGACCAGCCCGGCCACCACCTTGGCGGCGATCACCAGGCCCCGCCGCGGGGTGGTGAGAAAGGTGCCGGTGATCGTCTGGTAGCGATATTCGGAGGTCATCATGACGACGCCCAGGATCATCACGAAAATCCCGCCGCTGGACGCGCTCGACCAGGCGATCTCGGCCCACTCCGCGGTGTCCCGCGCGGGCAGCGCGCTGCCGTTCTGGTCCACCCCCGCGAACGCGATGAGGAAGGCGATGCCCACCCCGACCAGCACCAGCATGACGAGCAGCATGATCCACCACAGTCTCGTGGTGAACAGCTTGCGCAGCTCCGCCTTGACGAGCCCGCTCATCGCCCCTCCGTCAGATCGAGGAAGACCTTGTGCAGACCGGACCGCTCCTGTGCCACCTCGGTGAGCACGACGCGCCGATCCAGAGCGACCCGGCCGACGGCCTCCGGGTCCAGCCCGCGCACGCGCAGCAGGCCGTCCTCGACGTGTTCGACCACGCCGCCCGCCGCTTCGAGCGCGGGGGCGAGCTCGGCGGCCTGGGCGGCACGCACCCGTACGGCGTCCGCGCCGTCGCTGGTGAGCTCGGCCAGGCTGCCCTGGCGCACCAGGCGGCCCCTGGCGATGATCACCACGTTGTCGACCGTCTGCTCGACCTCGGCCAGGACGTGGCTGGAGAGGAGCACCGCCGCTCCCTGGTCGTGGGCGAGGTGGCGCAGGAACCCGCGCAGCCACTCGATGCCCGCCGGGTCGAGGCCGTTGGCGGGTTCGTCGAGGATGTACACCCGGGGCCGGCCGAGCAGGGCGGAGGCGAGCGCGAGCCGCTGCCGCATGCCCAGCGAGAAGCCGCTCACGCGCTTTCCGGCGGCGTCCGCGAGACCGACCTGTTCCAGCGCCTCGTCCGCACGGGCGTCGGGCAGCCCGGCGGCCGTGCACAGGACGCGCAGGTGGTTACGGGCGGTGCGGCCGGGATGGAAGCTCGTGGCCTCCAGTACGGCGCCGATTTCGGCCACCGGATTGGCGAGCGTGACATAACGCTCGCCGTTCACGAGCGCCTCGCCGGAATCGGGCGTGACGAGGCCGAGCAGGCAACGGAGCGTGGTCGTCTTGCCGGCTCCGTTCGGGCCGAGATATCCGGTAACGGATCCGGCCTCCACGCTGAACGAAACGCCGTCCACGGCCTTGACCGGCCCGAACGACTTCACCAGATTTCTGATCTCAATGGCAGCCATCGGGCGCGATTATTCCGCGCAACAGATCGGAAATCATCCTCACAAAGGAGGATCGTTTCGGCTGGGATGAAATCATCAATTTCAGAGGCGATAAACCCGGCGCGCGTTTCCAGAGCCGATCATGTGGGCGATCCGGGCGGCGTCGGCCACGCTCCACTCGCCCTCGGCGATGCGGTCGGCGAGCACGCGGGCCAGGCCGCGGCGATGGCAGAGCGCGGCCAGGAAACACAGCTCGGCGGCGCCGTGGCAGCCGGAGCCGTACATCTGCTTGTGGAACGGCGCGAGTTCGAGCAGCTCGCGCAGCACCTGGGCGGAGCCGGCGGCGGTGTGGGCGACGGCGGGCCCGGCGTCCACGTACACGTGCGGGAAGGCGCCCGCCAGGTACGCCGCCTGGCGGTGATAGGGGTAGCAGTGCAGCAGGACGACGGGCACCCCGAGCGGGGCGAGGGCGCGGACGAAGCCGGTCAGCAGCGCGGGGTCGGCCCGGTGGCCGATCCCGACGCCGGACGGGCCGCCGCCGGACAGCCCCCAGCCCGACATGCTCAGGCCCGACAGGCCCCAGCCGGACAGGCCGCAGTGGAACTGCACCGGCAGGCCCCGCTCCCTTGCCACGTCGACCGCCGCCCAGAGCAGGTGCCGTACGAGGACGGGGTCGTCCAGCCGCGACTTGGGGTCGGCGAGCCTGCGGCCGGCCGCCGCGATCACGCTGCCGCGCGAGGGCCGGGAGGGATCGAAGCCGAGGCCGCAGTGGTGCGCCGCGACCGACTTGAGCGCGGTGGCGCGGGCCGCGCGGGCGGCGAGCTCGTCCCGCAGCAGCCCGGCGTAGTCGGCCGCCGGAAGCCCGGCCTCGGCGACGTCCTGCTCGACCTGTTCGAGCCGCACGATCTCGTCGGCGGCGGCCGAGCCGAGACGCCCCATCTCGGCGGGTGAGAGCAGCCCGGGGACGTCGAGCCCGGTGTCGACCAGGAAGGCCGACACCCCGGCACCGCGCAGCAGCCGCCGGTTGACCTCGGCCGCGCCGAGCTCGGCGCGGCGCGACAGGTAGACGGTGGCCGATGCGTGCGGTTCCAGGCCGAGGACCGGCGCGCACCAGCGGCGGATGGCGGCGCCTGCCGGGGTGTCGAAGTGGGTGGTGCCCGGGGGTGCGGGCGTGCCGCCCTCGCCGATGAGCTGCTCGAATCCCGACCTGGTGGTGTCGTCGCGGCGCACGCCGCAGCAGTGCTGGTCGACCATGGGCGCGAGCAGGGCGGCGCGCACCGCGTCGGGAAGGGGCATGGGCAGCATGTCGTGTGATCTCGGCTCCGGCACGGCAGTGGACTCTACGGCTCCCCCGCCGCGCCGGCGCCGCCCTAAACGGCCCCTTTACTCAGCCATGACGCGCGCAAAGCCGCAGGACGTTGGCGATGATCCGCGCCCCGGCGCCGCCCTGCGTGGTCAGGATCGACTCGGGGTGGAACTGCACGCCGAAGCGCAGGTTGTCGGTGTCCTCGATCGCCATGGCCGCGCCGTCCGGCGTGAACGCGGTGACCCGGAAGCCCTTGACCCCCGGCTCCTTGGCGTGCACGGAGTGGTAGCGGGCCGCGACGAACTCGTCGGGCAGCCCGTCGAGCAGCGCGCTGTCGCCCTCGCGGCGGACCCGGCCGCGCTTGCCGTGCTCCGGGTAGGGCAGCAGTTCGAGTGTGCCGCCCGCCTGCTCGACCATGGCCTGCAGGCCCAGGCACACCCCGAACACCGGCAGGTTCCGGGCGTACAGCGCCTCGATGAGCGCCGAGCAGCCGAAGTCGGACGGCCAGCCCGGGCCGGGCGACAGCACGACGAGCGTGGGCGCGATCTCGTCGAGCTTGTCCAGCGGGAACCCGTGCCGCAGGGTGACCACCGACGCGCCCTGCTGGCGGAAGTAGTCGGCGAGCGTGTTGACGAAGGAGTCCTCGTGGTCCACCAGCAGCACGCGGTGGCCCTCGCCCGGCAGGTCGGCCCGGGGCTCCGCCTTCGCCGCCTCCTTGGGCCGGGCGGCCGCGGCGAGCGCGCCGAGCAGGGCGCTGGCCTTGAGCTCGGTCTCCCGCTCCTCGGCCTCGGGGTCGGAGTCGTACAGCAGCGTGGCCCCGGCGCGCACGGTGGCGACGCCGTCGCGGATCTGCGCGGTGCGCAGGGTCAGGCCGGTGTTCATCGAGCCGTCGAAGCCGATGAAGCCGACCGCGCCGCCATACCAGCGCCGGGTGGTCTCCTCGTGGTCCTCGATGAACTGCATGGCCCACGTCTTGGGGGCGCCGGTGACGGTGACGGCCCACATGTGGGTGAGGAACGCGTCGAGGGCGTCGAACTCGGGACGCAGGCGGCCCTCGATGTGGTCGACGGTGTGGATCAGCCGGGAGTACATCTCGATCTGGCGGCGGCCGATCACCCGGACGCTGCCCGGCACGCAGATCCGCGACTTGTCGTTGCGGTCCACGTCGGTGCACATGGTCAGCTCCGACTCCTCCTTCACGCTGGACAGGAGGGTGCGGATCGCCTCGGCGTCCTCCACGGGGTTGGCCCCGCGGGCGATGGTGCCGGAGATCGGGCAGGTCTCGACGCGGTCGCCGGTCACCCGCACGTACATCTCGGGCGAGGCGCCGACCAGGTGCTCGCCGTCGCCGAGGTTGAGCAGGAACTCGTACGGCGCGGGGTTCTCGGTGCGCAGCGAGCGGTAGAACGCGGACGGGTCGGCGCAGGCGCCGTGGAAGACCTGGCCGGGGACGACCTCGAACAGGTCGCCGCGCTGGAACTTCTCCTTGGCCTTGGCGACGACCTCGGCGTAGGTCCCCCGCACCGGGTTCGGCGGGATCTCGCGGGGCGCGACCAGCGGGACGGCCTCACCGGTGCGCTCCAGGCCGCTGGTGGAGACGCCGTCGACGGTGAACTCGTAGCAGTGCTCCACGCTGGTCTCGCGGACGCGGTCGATCACGACGAGCCGGTCGGGCAGGTGCAGCACCAGGTCGCGCTGGTCGCCGGGGCGGGTCAGCCGATAGCGGATGGGCTCGAACTGGAAGGCCAGGTCGTAGCCGAAGGCGCCGTACAGGCCGAGGTGGGGGTCGTCGGACCGGAAGGCCGCGATGATCTCGCGGATGGCGGTGAACACGGTGGGCCTGCGGCTGCGCATCTCCTCGGGCAGCAGGTCCTCCGACTCGGGGACGTGCACCTCGATGAAGCCGTGGGCCGGCTCGGACACCGGCTTGCCCGCCGCCAGCAGGCAGGAGGCGACCACCGGCAGCACGACCTGCCCGCGCTCGTTGAGCGCTCGGGCGGAGATGCGCCGCCCCCGCGCCACGATCTCAAGGCAGGGATCGACGTAGCCGAACGCCCACCTGCTATAGCGGCCCGGGTAGTCCATGCCGGACGAGAAGGCCCCGCCGCGCCGCTCCCCCAGCGACGTGACGATCTCCTCCAGCGCCTCCTCGGGCACATCGCGCACCCGGCGCTCGACCGCGATGCCGCCGGCCGTGGTATATCCGCTGATCTCCACTGTCCACGCCCCTTTTTTCGTATGCCCCGGGGCGGACATACAGAAGGCCGCCACTCACGGGGCGGCCGGTCAATTCGACGCGAATGCGAAAACGCCGCCTGTCAGCGGCGCCACCACTGCGAGGGTGCTTGAGTTCGCATGGGCCAAGGGTAGCGGCGGGAAGCGCGATCATGCAACGCGGCGCGACTGGAACGGCGAATGGCGGATAGATATTCTGTTACTGGTGGGGAAACCTCACTCTCGGCGTGGGTCGATCGGCCCGACGCCGGGGAAGGAGGGGGCATGGTCCGCGTGCCGGTGCACCGCCGCGGTCCAGCCGGGCCGGTCGGCCTCCAGGGCCACCGCGTCCGGGTCCGCCGCGACATGCCCGTGCCGATGCCGGACGGCGTGACGCTCCTGGCCGATCACTACATGCCGGTGGGCGCCGAACGACCGCCGACGATCCTGATCCGCACGCCGTACGGCAGGGGCGGGGTGGTCGGCTGGATGTACGGCTGGACCTTCGCGCGGCACGGGTTCCAGGTGCTGCTGCAGAGCTGCCGGGGCGGCTTCGGCTCCGGCGGGCGGCTCGATCCCCTCGTCCACGAGCAGGAGGACGGCCTGGCCACGGTCGAGTGGATGCGAGCCCAGCCGTGGTACGGCGGCGGCTTCGCCATGCACGGGCCCTCCTACCTCGGCTACACCCAGTGGGCCATCGCGGCCGAGACCCCCGACCTGCGGGCGATGGCCGTCCAGGTGACCGCCTCCTGTTTCCGCGACGCGGCGTACGTCGGGGGGTCGTTCGCGCTGGAGTCGACGCTGATCTGGACGACGCTCACCGCCCACCTGGAAGGCCGGCTGGGCGGCGTGGCCGCCTTCATCGCGCCCCGGCGCACGCGGCGGGCCGTGCTGTCGGGCCGTCCGCTGCACGAGCTCGACCTGCTGTCGGCCGGCAGGCCACTGCCGTTCTTCCGCGAGCTGCTGGCCCACCACGGCGAGACCTACTGCTCTTACTGGGACAGGGTGGACTTCTCCGCGTCGGTGGGGCAGGTCGGCGCGGAGATCACGATGACCGGCGGCTGGTATGACGTGTTCCTGCCCTGGCAGCTCAAGGACTACGCGGCGCTGCGGAGGGCCGGGCGGCAGCCGTACCTGACCATCGGGCCCTGGTATCACGCCGACATCCGCCACGGGTGGGCCGCCAACGCCGACGCCCTGGCCTGGTTCCGCGCCCACCTGCTCGGCGACCCGTCGGGGCTGCGCCCCTCTCCCGTCCGGCTGTACGTGACCGGCGCGGGCGAGTGGCGGGACGAGTCCGACTGGCCGCCGCCCGGCATGCGGCGCGAGCGCTGGCACCTTCAGCCGGGCTTCGCCCTGTCGCGGGACAACCCGGCGGGCGGCGAGCCGGACCGCTACCGCTACGACCCCGCGCACCCCACGCCCGTGATCGGCGGCCCGGTGCTGATCGGCAACTCCGAGCCGAGGGACAACCGGCGGCTTGAGGCCCGGCGCGACGTGCTCGTCTACACCTCCGAGGTGCTCGACCGCGACACCGACATGATCGGCCCGGTGAGCGCCGAACTGTTCGCGCGTACGAGCAGGGAGCACACCGACTTCGTCGTACGGGTGTGCGACGTGCATCCCGACGGCACGTCGATGAACGTCTGCGAGGGCGTGCGCCGCCTGACCCCGGCCGACCGCTGCGACGAGGACGGTGTGCGCCGGGTGGAGATCGACCTGTGGCCGATGGGCCACCGGTTCCGCCGCGGCCACCGGATCCGGGTGCATGTGGCCAGCGGGGCCTATCCGCGCATCGCACGCAACCCGGGCACCGGCGCGCCGCTGACGGCGGGCACCCCGATGGTCGCCTCCGACCAGGAGATCCTCCACGATTCCCGCCACCCCTCGGCCGTGATCCTCCCCGCACTGTCCTGACCTCCGGCTTGTCTCGTCCGGTCGTCGCGGCAGGGCGGCACTGCGGGAGGTCACGGCGGGAGGTCACGGCGGGAGGTCACGGCGGGAGGTCACGGCGGGAAGTCGCGGCGGGAAGTCGCGGCGCCGGCCCGCCACCGCCGTTGCTACCCTCGCGATCATGGCGATCAGGAACTCCCACTGCTCCTTCTGCGGAGCGGCCTACGCGCCCGGCCTGCCCTGGCCGCGGACCTGCCGGGAGTGCGGCGACACCGCATATCTCAATCCCCTGCCGGTCGCGGTCATGGTGCTTCCGGTGGACGACGGCCTGCTCGTGGTGCGCCGGGACGTCGAGCCGCACCGCGGCCTGCTCGCCCTCCCCGGCGGCTTCATCGACGTCGGCGAGTCCTGGCAGCAGGCCGCCGCCCGGGAGCTCCGCGAGGAGACGGGCGTCGCCGTCGACGCGGCCGGAGTGCGGCTGTTCGACACGGTCAGCGCGCCCGACGGCACCCTGCTGGTCTTCGGCCTCGGGCCGCGCACGACCGCCGGCGCCCTGCCGCCGGTCGTTCCCACCGCGGAGACCAGCGAGTGGCTGGTGATCGACGGCCCGCAGGAGCTGGCGTTCCCGCTGCACACGCAGGTCGTGGCCCGCTACTTCGGCTCCGGCCGATCGCTGTGAACGTGAAGGTGGGCGAGCCGGTCCTGCAGCTTCTCGTGCCGGAACCGGTAGACGGGCCCCACCTGGCGGAGCAACCCGATGCGACGGGCGTCCTCCAGGAGGCTCATCAGCCGTAGCGGGATCCGTCCGCGGATTCGGAGCATGGTGACGGCGACGAGGTAGGTGGAGCTGGCTCCCGTGAACCCGAACGTGAGCGTGAACACGACACCGCCCGCGAGCCCGAAGGCGACGCCCGCCTCGGCGCCGCGCAGCAGCCCGGAGAAACCGTTCACGAGCGTCCCGGCGAAGCCGAACGCGAGGCCGAGCGCCAGCCCGAAGGTGAGGGAACGCCCGTACACGAGCTGGAGGTCCCGCCGCAGCGTGATCAGCGGGCCCTGCGGCCGGTCGTTCGTGAGGGGGGTCGTCACCCAGTTGTTGAGACCGAGAGTGAGCCCGCCGATGGCGCCGATGACGAGCGCATAGGGAATCAGTCCGTCGACCCGCGCGGACATCCCCGCGACCCGCCACAGCGCCAGCGCCGCGATCAGGCCGACCGGGAGCACCGTGACCAGGCCGAGCGCGAGCTGCCCGGCGAGCCTGCCGGCGTTGCCGCGCCAGCGCAGGTTGGCGTACGCCGGCTCCAGCGTGTAGCCCTTCAGGCGCTCCAGGATGAGCCCGCCGGTGAGGCCGCCGACGAGCCCGCCCACCGGTCCCCCCGCGAGACCGAACAGGAGCGCGTCGCGGAGGCTGCCTTCGTGCGGGCTGCGCAGCGCCACCACTGCGTCGCTGGTCAGGCCCACTGTGACGCCGACGGACAGTCCGACGGTGACGCCTCCCACGAGAACGCTCCAGCGTCGTGAGATCGCCCGGTGGAGGTGCCACCAGCGGAAGTCCCGGGTGCCGATCGCCGACATGTGATGGGCGACGAACGACAGCCACCGGCGGGCCTCGCCCGGCTCCCACGTCCGCCGGGGGCGGAACGGGTGGTCGTGCTCGTGCCGTTCACCGGGATCGTCGTCGGGCGGCGCGGCCGCGAAGCTCGCCTGGACGAGGGTGTCGAGCAGGTGGTCGGTGACGGCGGCCGCCGTCGGGAAGCGTTCGGTGTCGTACAGCGGGGCGGGGTCCGCGCGGGTCTCGACGTACACCTTGTGCAGCAGCCACACGACGAGCGGCGTGGAGAGTGCCTCGGACAGCGGGCCGTCCGGGTCGGCCTTCAACGCCGACAGCAGCCCGGTCCAGTCGGCCCGTTGTCCCGGAGCGAGCCGGTCGCGGAGGTACGAAATCACGTCCGAGCTCTTCACGGGCCTCGGCTCGATGACGGCAGCGCCGGCGAGCACGGCGCCGTCGCGGAGGTTCACGGCCGTCACGTACTCGCCCGTGCGGCAGGTGAGGATGAGCGACTCGACGGCCGAGGCGGCGTTCAGCGCGTTGACCACCTTCGGGCGCACCGCGTCGGGCAACTCGTCCAGGCCGTCCAGGACCGGGAGGATCCGCCGATGAGAGACCAGTCCGCGAGCAACGTCCGGGCCGAACTCGGGGGCGCGCAGGGCGGGGTAGTTCTCCCGCAGCCGCCTGCCCAGCCACCGGTGCACGGGCTCGGCCGCCGGATCCCACCCGGACATCGACAGCAGCACGGGAACCGGATCACCGGGCTTGGGGTCCATCAGCAGTTCCCTGAGCAGGAGCACGGCCAGCGTCGTCTTCCCCATGCCGGCCTCGCCGAGGATCACCAGCCGGCGCCGGGCGAGCTTGCGGAACCGAACGGCGATCTCCGGCATCCGGTCGGTGCGCCCCTCGAAGCGCACCCGTCCGAAGCCGAACCACGAGCGCAGCAGGCGCAGCCCGTCGACGCGCTCGTCCTGGTCCATCACGTCGAGACCGGAGATCCTCCAGCGGACCGGCAGCCGGGCCGGCTCGTCGAGTTCGCGCATCGCGATCTCCTCGTGCCATTGCTCGTGCACGAGCACCCGCAGCGTCCGCTCGGCACGCTCGATCTGCTCGATCGTGCTCGTGCCGCCTGGCTGCCGCCGTCGCCAGGTGCTGACCAGGGGAGGGATCAGCGTGAAAACACCGAGGGCCACGCTGGCGAGTTGTGCCCAGTTGACCGCCGCGTCCGACTCGGAGAGCGCGGTGAGCCCGTAGCCGATCCCGGCGACCACGACCACCCCTGCGGCGGGCAGCACGACGCGGCGCCAGCTCCTCATCCCCACATGGTGACATCGCGCGATCTATCCGGCGAGAGCAATATGCCCGGCCGGTCCAGCCGTGACCCGTGCCGGACGGGCGCTCAGCCTTCGTGGATCCGGCCGGCCTCGACGACGATGCGCCGTGTCGTGTGGACCGCCTTGAGCATGCGCCGGTCGTGGGTGACGAGCAGCAGGGTGCCGGTGTAGGAGGCGAGCGCCGACTCCAGCTGTTCGATCGCCGGAAGGTCGAGGTGGTTGGTGGGCTCGTCCAGGACGAGCAGGTTCACCCCGCGGGCCTGCAGAAGCGCCAGGGCCGCCCTCGTCCGCTCACCAGGCGACAACGTGGCCGCCGGACGGAGCACGTGGCCGGCGCGCAGGCCGAACTTGGCCAGCAGCGTGCGGACCTCGGCGGGCGGCAGGTCGACGAGCGCCCCGAACGCGTCGAGCAGCGGCTCCCCGCCTTCGAAGAGGGCGCGCGCCTGGTCGACCTCGCCGACGACCACGCTGGGGCCGAGCGCCGCCGTCCCCTCGTCGAGGCGGATCCGGCCGAGCAGGACGCCCAGCAGGGTGCTCTTGCCCGAGCCGTTCGCACCGGTGATCGCGACCCGGTCCGCCCAGTCGATCTGCAGGTCGACGGGCCCGAGCGTGAAGCCGCCACGTCGCGCGACCGCGCCGCGCAGCGTCGCGACCACCGCTCCCGAGCGGGGCGCGGTGGCGATCTCCATCCGCAGCTCCCACTCCTTGCGCGGCTCCTCGACGACCTCCATCCGCTCGATGAGCCGCTCGGTCTGCCGGGCCTTGGCCGCCTGCTTCTCGGTCGCCTCGGTGCGGAACTTCCGGCCGAGCTTGTCGCCGTCGGTGGCCTTGCGGCGCGCGTTCTTGACGCCCTTCTCCATCCAGGCGCGCTGGGCCCGGGCGCGGGCCTCCAGGGACGCCCGCGTCTCGGCGTACTCCTCGTACTGCTCGCGGGCGTGCCTGCGGGCGACCTCGCGCTCCTCCAGATAGGCGTCGTAACCGCCGCCGTACGCGCGGACCTGCTGCTGGACCAGGTCGAGCTCGACCACCCTGTTGACCGTACGGGCGAGGAACTCGCGGTCGTGGCTGACGACCACGGTGCCGGCGCGCAGCCCCGTCACGAAGCGTTCGAGCCGGTCCAGGCCGTCGAGGTCGAGGTCGTTGGTCGGCTCGTCGAGCAGGAACACGTCATAACGGCTGAGCAGCAGCGAGGCCAGCCCGACCCGGGCGGCCTGGCCGCCGGACAGCGACGTCATCTCCTGATCCAGGCCGACCGCGAGACCGAGGTCGGCGGCCACCTCCGCGGCCCGCTCCTCCAGGTCGGCGCCGCCGAGGGCGAGCCAGCGGTCGAGGGCCTCGGCGTACGCGTCGCCGGGGTCGCCGCTCACGAGCGCCTCGGTGGCCGCGTCGAGATCCCGCTGCGCGGCGGCGACCCCGGTGCGGCGGGCGAGGAAGGCGGCGACGGTCTCACCGGGCCGCCGTTCGGGCTCCTGCGGGAGATGCCCGACGTTGGCGGTGGGCGGGCTGAGCCGTACGCTGCCGTGCTCGGGGGCGGCGAGGCCGGCCAGCAGGCGCAGCAGCGTCGACTTGCCCGCGCCGTTCACCCCCACCAGCCCCACGACGTCCCCGGGTGCGACGACCAGATCGAGATCCGCGAACAGGACGCGGTCGCCGTGCCCGGCGGCGAGCTCCTTCGCGACAAGAGTGGCGCTCATCAGGACACCGACCTTACTGGGTCCCGCGTGAGCCCCGCCGTACGGCGTGGCGTCGCGACCGGGAGCCGTGCCGGAGTTCGAGGATGAGCGAGCGCAGCCACGGTTCCGCGAAGGACGGCTTCCGCGCCATGACGCGGGCGAGCGCGGCACGGACCTCCGGGGTCCCCCCGCGTCCGGCGACGGCGACGGCCTCGGCCAGGGCGTTCAGGGTCTTCTCGTCGTGCCGCGGCCGGGCGACCGTCTCGTCGGCCCAGCGGGTGGGGCGGAAGGACGGCGTCAGCTTCTTCTGGTGGTCACCCGGATAGAACCAGAAGAAGCGGTCGGCGGAGACGTTGGTGACCGCGCTGCGCGGCAGGTCCGCCGTCCAGGCGCAGCCCTGCCACCAGCGCCATGTCTTCGGGCTGGTCTTCCCGCGTTCGGTGATGCCGAGAAAGCACAGCTTCAGCCGGATCACGTCCCACGCCTCGTGCTCGTCGTCGATCCAGTCGCGCAGGAACCCGTACAGGTGGGTGAAGGTGTACCCGCGATGGACGAGGTCGGCGAACACGACCGGCCGCCTGCGGCGGGCCGGCGCGTGCGGGCTGACGCCCATCGCGTCGAGGTTGGCGCGAAGCCGCGCGTTCCTGTCGGACAGCGTCGGACATCGGATTGTCAGGAGCTTCTGTCGTCGCTGGGCGCGCCAACACGACCGTTCGGCGATCGGTGATGTCCCTGTTACCTGTGCGTCCTTACGCTTCCGCCGAAAACCGTCCCGCTGATCCGCGCGACGGCCAGTCACGCGGATCTGCCGGTCACGCCTGGTCCGTGTCCGATTGGAGTACGTGTGACGACCCCCCGTGCCGACCACGGCCGAAACCCCGACAAGAGCCCGCTGAACTGGCTGCTCCTGTTGCCGATCGTGATCCCGCTCATCCCGGCCCTGTTCAACTCCGACGAACCGCGGCTGTTCGGCATCCCGCTGTTCTACTGGCTGCAGCTCGCCTTCATCATCCTCGGCGTGGCCTCCACCACCCTCGTCTACCGCGTCACGAGGAGGAGCCGGTGAAGACCACCGAGATCGTCATCTTCACGCTCCTGTTCCTCATCGTCAGCGGCATGGGATTCGTCGCCGCCCGGTGGCGCCGTCCCGACGACCTCGCCACGCTGGACGAATGGGGCCTCGGCGGCCGCAGCTTCGGCTCCTGGATCACCTGGTTCCTGGTGGGCGGTGACCTCTACACCGCCTATACGTTCGTGGCCGTCCCCGCCCTGGTCTTCGGCGCGGGCGCCATGGGCTTCTACGCCGTGCCGTACACGGTGGTCGTCTATCCCATGGTGATGCTCGTGCTGGTCCGGCTGTGGTCGGTGTCGCACGTGCACAACCTCGTCACCCCGGCCGACTTCGTCCGCGTGCGCTTCGGCTCCCCCACGCTGGCGCTGCTCGTGGCGATCACCGGCATCGTCGCGACCATGCCGTACATCGCGCTGCAGCTCGTCGGCATCGAGGCCGTGCTGAAGACGATGGGGCTGAGCGGCGACTGGCCGCTGATCATCGCGTTCGCGGTCCTGGCGGCCTACACCTATCAGTCGGGGCTGCGCGCCCCCGCGCTGATCGCGTTCGTCAAGGACTCGCTGATCTACCTGGTCATCCTGGTCGCGATCATCTACATCCCGGCCAAGCTCGGCGGCTGGGGGTCGGTCTTCGACGCCGCGAAGGCCAAGTTCGACTCCACCGGCACCGGCGGCATCCTGCTGAACGCCAACAACCAGCTCCAGTACATCACGCTCGCGTTCGGCTCGGCGCTGGCGCTGTTCCTTTATCCGCATAGCGTCACCGGCATCCTCGCGTCGCGGAACCGCAACGTCATCAAGCGGAACATGTCGGCGCTGCCGGCCTACAGCCTGCTGCTCGGCCTGATCGCGCTGCTCGGCTACATGGCGATCGCGGCCGGGGTCACGCCCATCGGCAAGGACAACAACACGATCGTCCCGCAGCTGTTCGACAAGGTCTTCCCCGACTGGTTCGCGGGGGTCGCCTTCGCCGCCGTCGGCATCGGCGCGCTCGTGCCCGCCGCGATCATGTCGATCGCCGCGGCCAACCTGTTCGCGCGTAACGTCTACAAGGAGTACATCAACCGGAACGCCGACGCGGCCCAGGAGGCCAGGGTCAGCAAGATCGCGTCGCTGGTCGTGAAGATCGGCGCGGTGCTGTGCATCCTGCTCCTCGAACCGCAGTTCTCGATCGACCTCCAGCTCATCGGCGGCGTGATCATCCTGCAGACGCTGCCGTCGGTGGCCCTCGGGCTCTACACCCGGTGGTTCCACCGGGGCGGGCTGATCGCGGGCTGGGCGGCCGGCATGGCGGCCGGGATGCTGATGCTGTACAACATCTCCAACCCCGCCACCGGGCACGAGCACTTCGGCAGCTCGGCCTTCCCCCTGTCACAGCTCGGGTTCGACACCAAGATCACCGTGTTCGCCGGGTTCCTCGCGCTGATCGTCAACCTGGTCGTCGCCGTGCTCGGGACCTTCGTGGCCCGCGCGCTCAAGAGCGCCGACGGCCCGGACGGCACCAAGCCGGAGGACTACTTCGCCGACCAGGGCGACCCGCGCGTCCACGAACTGGAGACGACGGCGCCCGCATCCTGAGGTCCCGCATGACCGTGACCTCCTGATCCGGCGCCTGATCGGGGCCCCGCCTGATCGGGCTCCGTACGGACTTGTGGCCGGCTTGACGCGGCGGCGCGCGCCGCGTGGAGCCGGCCACAAGCATGCGGTGGGACAAAGAGGCATCACCTCGAACGACCAAGGAGCCAAGGATGCCTCTCAGCAACGACCTCATCGTCACCGGCGGTCACGTGATCGGCATGGACCCGGCGGTGCCGGACGGCCCCGCCGACGTCGTCGTCCGCGACGGCGTGATCGTGTCGGTCGGCCCCGCCGCCGAAGCGTCCCCCGAGGCGGAGGTCGTGGACGCCTCCGGCTGCGTGGTGATGCCGGGCCTGGTCGACACCCACCGCCACACCTGGCAGTCCTCGCTGCGCCACATCGGGCTGGACTGGAGCCTGATGGACTACCTGGGGGCCGCGTTCCTGCAGTTCGGGCCGAACTTCCGGCCCGAGGACGTCTACGCGGGCACCCTGCTCGGCGCGCTCGGCGCGCTGGAGGCCGGGATCACCACGCTCGTCGACTGGTCCCACATCCAGAACACCCCCGAGCACGGCGACGCCGCCGTGGCCGCGCTGCGCGACAGCGGCATCCGGGGCGTCTTCGCCTACGGCTGGCCGCAGATCGACCCGCTCACGTGGGTGGGCGACCATAGCGACGCGGAGCTTCCTGCGGACGTCCGCCGGATCAGGGACGTGCTCGGCGACGACACCGCCCGCGTGACGATGGCCCTGGCGGCGCGCGGCCCCGAGATGTCGGCCCCCTCCGCCGCCCGGCGCGACCTGCTGCTCGCGCGGGAGCTCGGCCTGCGGGCCACCATGCACGTCGGCTCCTCCGAGAAGGCCGGCAGCGTCGGGTGGCTGCACGACGAGGGCCTGCTCGACGAGACGATCACGCTGGTGCACGCGAGCGCCACCGGCGACGACGAGCTGAAGGCCGCCGCGGACGCGGGCGCGACCGCGAGCGTGTCGCCGTTCATCGAGATGACCATGCCCGGGCTCGGCACGCCCGCGACCGGCCGTCTCCTGCGGGCGGGCCTCGTCACCGGTCTCAGCACCGACACCGAGGTCGCCACCTCGGGAGACATGTTCACGCAGATGCGCGCGGTCCTGGCGCACCACAGGTTCACGCAGGACCCGGCGCCGCTGACGGCCGCCGGCCTGCTGCGGATGGTCACCGCCGACGGCGCCGCGGTGGCCGGGCTGTCGGCCGTCACCGGCAGCCTCACGCCCGGCAAGCGCGCCGACCTCATCGTGGTCGAGGCCGGCACTCCCGCCATGGCCCCGATGCTCGACCCGTACGCCGCCGTCGTCCTCGCCGGCCACCCGGGGCTGGTCCGTACGGTCGTCTGCGACGGCGTGGTCGTGAAGCGGGACGGCGTCCTCACCGGTCCGGTCGGGCGGGCCATGGAGGCCGCCGCCGCGAGCCTCGCCCACCTCCGCGAGGCCGTGCCCGGGGTGCTGGGCGCCTGAACACGTGGTGCTTTGCACCCCATATGCGGGGCGCCGTGTGCCCGGAAAGCGGGGTGCTTTGCGCCCGGAAAGCGGGGTGCTGGGTGCTTGAAAGCGCGGTGCTCTGTGCTCAAGGCAGAGTGCCGGCGCCTCGCCGCCGGGTGCTGTAAGCGGGCGCCTGACCGCCGGGTGCTGGCCGCCGGGCGCCTGTGAGACGCCTGCCATGCGTTCAGGCGCAGCGGCGCGCATCGTCCGCGGGCTCAGCGTCGGCCGATGATCGTGGCACAATCCCGGCATGGCGGTCATGTTCCGGGTGCTCGGCCCGGTCGAGGCGTACGTCGACGGCGTTCCCGTCGACCTCGGCGGGCCGCGGCCCCGGCTGCTGGTGGCCCGCCTGCTGATCTCCAGGGGCGCGACCGTGTCGGTGGACGCGATCCTCGACGACCTGTACGACGGCGCGCCGCCGCCGCGCGCCCAGAGCACGCTGCACAGCTACATCTCCAACCTGCGCCGGGTGCTCGAACCCGGCCGCGCTCCGCGCACGCCCTCGTCCGTGCTGCTGAGCCGCCCACCGGGGTACGCGCTCGGGCCGCACGAGGTGGACGCCGACGAGTTCGTCCGCCTGTCCCAGGCCGGCGAGCCGGAACGCGCCCTGGCCCTGTGGCGCGGCACGCCGTACGAGGAGTTCGGCGACGTGCCCTGGCTCCGGCCGGAGATCGAGCGGCTCGCCGAGGCGCATCTGGTGACGCGGGAACGTCTCCTCGCCGGGCGGGTGGGCGACCCCCACGTGGTGGGCGAGCTGGAGGCCCTGGTGGCCGCGCATCCCCTGCGCGAGGGGCTGTGGGAGCTGCTCGCCCGCACGCTCTACGCCCTCGGGCGGCAGGCGGACGCGCTGGAGGCGCTGCGTACGGCCCGGGGCCACCTGGCGGAGGAGCTCGGGCTCGACCCTGGACCGGCGCTGCGCCGCCTGGAGGAGGCGATCCTCGCCCAGGACCCCGCCCTCGACGCCCCCGTACGGCAGGCGGCGCCGGTCCATGCGGCACCGGCCGATGTCGAGGCGGCACGGCCAGGGAGCGGAGGAACAGCGCGGCCGGAACGGCGCGCCGTCGGCCGGGGGACGCAGGTCGACCGGCTCGACGAGCTGGCGCGCGACGTGGTCCAGGCGGCCCGGGGCGTGGCACAGCGCGGTCCGGGGATCGCGGTGATCTCCGGCGAGCCGGGCATCGGCAAGACGTGGCTGGCGGAGGCGTTCGCGGAACGGCGGGCCGCCGAGGGCTGGCTGGTCGCCTGGGGCCGGTGTCATGAGACCTCCGGTGCGCCCGCGCTGTGGCCGTGGCAGCAGGTGGTGCGGGATCTCGCCGGCCGGGTCCCCCCTTCCGGCGCGCAGGCCGCCGCCCTGCGCGTGCTGCTCGGCGACGCCGCCTCCGAAGACGACCCCGCCACGGGCGCCGGACGGCCCGCCGAGGCGAGCGAGGCCAGGTTCCGGCTGCACCAGGCGACCGCGAACTACCTGCGGGCGGTCGCGGCCGACCGGCCGCTGCTCGTGGTGATCGATGACCTCCAGTGGGCCGACACGGCTTCCCTCGGCCTGCTGTCCGACCTCGCGCTGCTGCTGCGCGGCGCGGTCGCCGTCGTGATCACCGTACGGTCCGGCGACGGTCCTGCTGCGGTGCACGACACCCTTGGCCTGCTCGGGCGGCACGACGCCCTCCGCCTGCCGCTCGCCGGGCTCGACCCCGCGGCGGTGGCCGAGCTGTCGGGGCTGCGCGACGCGGCGAGCGTGGCGGCGCTCGCCGAGCGCACCCGGGGCAATCCGCTGTTCATCCGCGAGACCCTCCGGCTGGCCCAAGACCAGGGCATCGACAAGGCGCTCACCGGGGTGCCCGAGGGCCTGGCCGACGTGCTGCGCCGCCGTCTGCTCGACCTGCCCGCCCGGCACCGCCCCGCCATCGACGCGGCGGCCGTGCTCGGCACCGGCGCGGACCGGTGGCTGCTGGCCGAGGTCGTCGCGCACGCCTCGGACACCCCGGACGCGGACATGGATGTGGACGAGGCGCTCGACGCCGCGACCGCCCTCCGCGTTCTCGGCGAGGACCTGCGCTTCACCCACGACCTGGTCCGGGAGACCGTCTACGCCGACATCCCGCCGCGCCGCCGGGCCGGGCTGCACCTGGCCGCGCTCCGGGCGCTCGAACTGCGGCCGGGGGCCGACCTCGCGCTCCTCGCCAGGCACGCGATGGCCGCCGGACCCGCCGCCGTGGCCGACGCGGTGCGCTGGGCGTCGGCCACGGCGGGGCAGGCGGCGGGACGGCACGCGTACGAGGACGCCGCGCAGTGGTGGCGCCGGGCGGTGGAGGCGCACGGGACGCTGCCCGGCGCGGACCCCCGCGAGCACGTCGAGCTCCTGCTCCGGCTGGTCCGCGCGCAGCTCGCCGCCGGTCACGGCTTCGAGGCCCGGCAGACCCGCGCGGAGGCGGTGCTCGCCGCCGACAGGTCGGGTGACCCGCTGCTCGCCGCACGGGCGCTGACCAGCCTGGACGCCCCGGGACTGTGGAAGTTCTACACCTACGGCGACGTCGAGCTGCACACCGTGCGGCGGATCGAGGACGCCCTCGCCGCGCTGCCCGAGGGGGACTCCGAGCTGCGCTGCCGGCTGCTCGGCTGCCTCGGGATGGAACGTTACGACGGCTCGGCCGACCCCCGCTGTGACACCGCCACGGCCGAGGCCCTGGCGATGGCCCGCCGTCTCGTGGCCTCCGGGGAGGCCGGCCCGGAGCTGCTGGCGATCACCCTGAACGCGCGCTATCTGGGCGTGCAGCTTCCCGAGCACATGACGGAGCTCGACGCCATCGGCGAGGAGCTCACCCGGCTCGGGCTGCCCGGGTTCGAACTGCTCGGCCACATGATCAGAGAGCGGACCCGGATCGATCTGTTCGACGTGGCGGCCGCCGACCGCGCCGCCGAGCGGGCGGGGGTGCTGGTCGAGCGGCTCGACCTGCCCTGGCCCCGGTTCCAGCACCTCATCTGGACCGGCACCCGGCGCCTCCTCGACGGGGACTTCGACGGCGCGGGCAACGCGTACGCCGCGGCGGCCGAGGCCGGTGAGCGGCTCAACCTGTGGCACACGAGCGCGACGCTCTCCTCGGCGCTGCTCGCCCGCCACTTCACCATGCGCGACTTCGAGGGCGCCGACGAGCTGATGACGCACTACTCGCCCTTCCCCGCCCATCAGCAGGTGATGGGCCTGCTCATCGCCGATTCGCGGGGCGACCGCACGGCGGCCGAGACGGCGCGCGAGCAGGGCTGGCACGCGCTGCCGCGCGACTTCGGCGAGCTGCCGGGGTTGTGCCTGCTGGGCGAGGCCCAGATCGTCGCGGGCGACCGGGAGGCGTGCGCCGTGACCTATCGCAGGCTCCTGCCGTACGAGGACAGGATCGCCTTCGGGGCGGGGACGTTCTGCGCCGGGCCGGTCGGCTACTACCTGGGGCGGATGGCCCATCTGGGTGGGGCGGCCGGGCCGGAGGCGGCGCGGGCGCACCTGGACACGGCCGCCAAGCGCTGCGCGGCGGCCGGGCTGTCCTGGTGGGCCGCCCGAATCACCGCCGAACGCGAAGCCGTACGCGGCTGACCACCGGAAGCCGGTGGCCTGAGCGCGTTTTCGGCGTGCACGCGCTCACCGCCGGCCCAGCACCCAGCGGCGGCGTCGAAGAGGCCCGCACGCACGGGCCGCTCAAACCGACGAAGACGAAGGCCAGTGCCGTCCCCCAGCCTGGAGAACTTGCCTGGACGATCGCTGATCAGAGCTGCGAGCTCCTAGACTCGGTCTGCGCCTGCGCCTTATCCGCGTGCTGCAGGCGAGCCGACCATGTGGTCAGCGCTCGGGGCGGTTCAGAGAGCCACACCGCTGCACTCGTGATCAGCAGGCCGTACATGATGGCGGCAGCGGCACGCGTATAAGCAGCCGCAGGGCCGTGGACCTCGAGATCACAACGTCCCGGTGCCTGTGACAGACGAGCGCCTGCTGGCAAGCTCTGTGACCAGCGCTGCCAGCCGGCCGGTGAGCCGATCGATACAGTGCTGGTAGCACTCCAGCGAACCCGGCTCTTGTTTCACGGAATGTCTGCCGAGGGCGCCCGAGCAAAAGGCAGAATATGCCTCTTCTCCGAACGGCGGAGCACTGCGGTAAACGGTAGGAGGAGACCTTCACCGACCTGATCGCCAGCGCCGCCCACAGCGGAGCTCACCGCACTCGGCAAGCGAAGCGCGGGCCTGTCCAGGCGGTTTTTGCACAGTCCCGAAGCGCGCAGCGACTACGACTGTAGTCGGAGCAAGAGCCGGGTTGTCCGATCTTGCGGCGATGTCATACTTCGGGCATGACGGATTCCCAGCCGCCCGATCCCCGAGTGGAGAAGACCTGGGTCGACGACGCCGGCGAGTTGTTCGTTTCCGACGGGAGCCGCTGGCTGCGGTATGAGGACCTGCCGGACTGGCCGGATGGTGATGACCCAGACTCGAAGGCACTGTACAGGGACGCCGGATGACAACTCACGCAGGCAGCGCTGCCGGGAAGGCGAAAGCATTCGAGGGGCTGCCCTCGCCTCTGGACGCCGTCGATGACCTCCGGTCTGCGGCGAAGTGGACGCTGGCGACGGAAGGGGCGGTGGGTGCGGCGCTCATCAGCGGCGGGCCGCTGGTCGCGGTCGGCCAGGTGCACGGCACCTCGCACGCACTCCTCGCTGGAGCGGGCTTGACTGTGGCGCTGAGTGGGGTGGGGCTGGCGATATGGTTCACCGGCAAGGTGCTCTCACCACGGCTGACGACTCCCCAAACGCTGAGGTCCCCCGGCCTGGCTGGGCTGCGGCGAAGGATCGAGGCCGAGCCCGCACAGTTCCTCGGCGCGGTGGCGACAAAGGTGGACGACCTGCTGTTGCACCAGGAGGTCGCCGTCGACCTGGCACGAAAGGCAGCGACGGAGAAAGACCCCGCACGACGGCGGCTGATCCATCGCCAGTTGCGCCGGGCGGAGGCGAACGCGGAGCGGGCGGCCCCGTACGTCCGGTGGCTGTTGTCGTTGGCCCATGTCTGGCAGATTGAGGCGGACCTACGCCGGTCGCGGTGGTCCGCCCTGGTGGGCGGCCTGCTAGTGGTCGCCGGGGCGGTACTGTTCTTCGTCGCCACCGCTACCCCTGCGGTCGCTGAATAAGGAGGGGCGCTCGCTCGCGAGTTCGCGAACCTGAGCAATAAGGTCCCGGAGAGCCTGCTCGGCGATCTCCGGATCGGGGCAGAAGCGTTCGATGAGACCGGGCAGGTCTGTTCCAGGGATATCGCCGACCAGACCGCACAGCTCGGCCACATCGGCGGGCATGATGTCGTCGGCGCCGAACCTACCCAGGTCGTTGGCGGCGGCCTCGACCGATTCCGCGATGTCGTCATTGCCAATCAGAATGCAGACAAAGGCGGAAGCGAGATGGGCAGCGAAGGCCAAAACGGGCTGGCGGGTATGACTGGCCAGGCGGTCACCGAGGTTGTGGTAGCTGATCAGGATGCCTTCCACGTCCTCGACCATGTACTTATAGCGGAGGGAGTCGCGTTCCAGGCGTATGGCGGCGTCGCCGTGCCCGCGCGCGTCCTCAACGTCGGCGAGGGCGCCGAGGGTTCTGCCGAGCATGAGAGTGTCGCGGGAGTCTTGAAAGACCTGCCGGCACTCCCGCAGCACGGCCAGCGCCTCCTCGATACGGCCGAGGCGCAGAAGCGGGAAGTAGTTGTTGTACCGGCTGCGGGCGATGAAACTGGCAGGGGCGTGACGGTCGCGCTGGCTGGCGGTCACCTCGTCGATCAGGGTGAGAGCATCGGCATGTCGGCCGAGCAGCATGGCCGCATAGCGGCCGGTGTCTAGCAGCGCCTCGCGGACGTGCCAGGGCGCTTCCCCACCTTCGGGGTCGGGGGCGGAGGGCAGTGTGGCCATGCGGGCGCGGAGCCGGGTGACCTCGTCCAGGACCTGATCGGAGTGTCCCATCGCGGCCAGCACCTGCAGTCGCCAGACCTCGTCGGCCAGTTGGTTCCAGGGGCCCAGGCCGGCCTGGCGGGTGTAGACGGCCTTCTGCTCCGCCGCCTCAAGGGCCTCGGGTAGCTGCCCGGTGGACCGGCACAGCTCCAGCAGCCGCCCGGCGTTCGCCGACGCGGTTCGGTAGTCGCCGCGGGCTGCGGCCTCGGCCATGGCAGTGCGTAAGAGCGCGACGGCGATTGGCGGGTCGGTCACAGCAAGCACCTTGGCCAACACGCCCGACCACTGTGGCTTCTGGCCGGTAATCTGCTTAATTGCGGGCAGAACCGCCGCCGCGTTGGCCCGCGTGGGGTCCCTGACGAAGGCAGCCTCCAGCAGGCTGGCGGCGTCGTCCCAACGGTGCTGGCGGAGCAAGTAGGGAACCGCGGCTAGCCCGGCCCGGACCAACAGCTCGGTATCCACGCTCTCGCCGCCCACCTTCCCGGACGCGCGCTGGTGAACCGAGTCCCAGAATCCTCCGGCCAGGGCGTCCACTGCGTCCCTGAACATCTGGCCGGCATGGGCGCGGCCAGCCTCGGCGACCCCCGGATGCACCGCGTAGGTCTCGTTTGCGGACTGTGTCGTGATGAGGCTGGTGGCCGATATGACGGCCAGTGCCTCGTCCAGGTCGGGCGGCTCACCCTCCCGGCCTAGCCGCTGCCACAAGTCGGCCCAGGTATCGCCGAGGACCCATCGCTGGCGGTCGCGGTCCTCCAAGCAGCACAGGAACCAGAACAAGTCCTGCTCACCCGGCGCCAGCGTGTTAGTGATCGACCTGGTCCACGCGGCGAGGACATGCCAGTAGTCCGCGGCCGCTGCCGCCCTGCCCTCGGAGAGGGCTACCTCGCCCGTGGCGAAGAACCCGTGCGGAAGACCGCGCCGCTCACGCCACGCACGGTCACCATCCGCTAGCAGTGCGGCGAGTCGGTCCGGGTCCGCGGCCTGACCGTCGGCGAGCTCCAGTAGCTTCGGGTGACCACCTGCGGCGCTCAACACACCGCGGGCCAGCCGCTGTGACCTCGAACGGCCGATCCCGGGCAGCTTGCCGCCGAGGAGTGCCTTCACACGCGGGAGTTCCCGGGCGAGCAGCAATGCCTCGTCGGCCGAGAGCGCGTCGACCGCCTCGATCTGGAGCCGGATCGCATCCGACGATGGCTCGGGGGCCGACACGGTCCGGATGCCCTTCGCTTCCGACGGGATCAGGCGTGGCAGCACGCGGCGGCTCGTGATGATGACCCGACCGAGTCCGGTGTGAGTGGTGAGGGCAGCGATCAACTGGCCCCAGCGAACATCCTGCCAGCCCCCGTCTCCCGACATCAGCGACTCGGCGTTGTCGATGACGACGAGCAAACGGGATTGCTTCATCATTTCAGTAAGCCGGGGCAGAAACTCGGCCAGACCGTTATCGGTCGCAAGCAGATGCGCCATCTGGAAGCCGCCCATGTAGCGCTCCAGTGTCAGCGCGAAGTCGGTCAGCGCGCCGTCGACGGCCATGCCCTCGTCCGGTGCCTTGTACCAGATCAGTGTCTCGAATGCGTGTTCGTGACCGTAGGCCAGCTCTAGCGCGCAGGCGGTTTTGCCGCCGCCGGGCATGCCATACAGCAGGACGCCGGGAATGCCGCTCTCGGCGGCCAGAGCCGTACTTGCTCGGGCCATAACGCGGGTACGGCCGACGAAGCGGTCCGGCAGGGGCGGGAAGCCGGCCATCTTCGGCCTGGCAAGGCTGGGCCGCCCTGTGCGATCCGGTGCCGCGAGCCTGAGGCCGACGGCCTGGGCACCGAACAGCGCCGGGGTCGCGACAGACAGGTCCGACGCGCCGGAGGTACTCAGTTGCCCAAGCGCGATGCCGACGGCGCGGGGCAGCGACTGGCCCTTCTCAACCAGGAGCTCATAGAGCGTACTGGACAGTGTGGTGGCGAAGTCATCGTTCACCGGGTAGCGCATCGCGAGGACGGCGCAGTCCAGGCGGTCGGCGAGGGCAGTGGCCAACGCACCGCTGGAGTCCGCTCCGACGGGACGAGACTCTCGGAGTCGTTCGGCCCTTGCATTTTGATCGGGCACGGGGAGACCGAGCATGCGACGCTGCTCGGCGGTAGTGAGTGCGGCCGACCAGCAGGCTGAAACCGTTACGAGCCTGACGCGTTCCCTGGCCAGGTCCAGCAGCTCGGCGAGTTCGTCAGCCGTGACACGATCCGGCTGGCCCGCAGCGGTCTCCAGGAGGAGCTCGCCGGGGGCACCATGGCCGGAGATGTGGATGATGTCCCATCCCTCGGCCTCCTTCAGAACGCCACGCAGTCGACTACGGGTCACTCCGTACTGGAGCACACGTACATCTACATCCTTGCCGTTGGCGGCGATTCGCTCGATAAGGCCGACCAAATTGTGCCGTTCGCGGCGCAGATTGAGAGGCTGGCCGCCTTCAGGAAGGCTGAACAAACCAAGGACGCGGAGGCGGGCGCCCACGGAGGTCTTCTGCGCCGCGCTGGTACCCAGCTCCACGACCAGGGTGACGTCCTGTGCGGCGAGCGGTTTGTTTCCTGCGTACGCGAGCGCGAAAGGTCGGAACGCCAGTGCTCGGGCCTCAGGGGGAACGACGACGCGAACCGTGGCCGGGGCTGCCTCAGCCAGCACGGCGGCGACCGGGCCAAAAACTTCCCCCTCGATCCATGCGCCGAGTTCCCTGACAATCCGTGCCTCGTCCTTTGGCCGCCGGTCCGGCGCGACATGCCACGACAGATACTCCAGCAGATCCGCAAACGCCTCGAACTGCCAGTTGGCGGCGTCCAACCGGACGTAGTGACTGACTACTTCTGTCCCGACGGCCTGATCAGCACCGTCGGATTCGTCAATGAGCACCCAGCGCCAACGCATCGGGCTCTCGAAGTCCCGGACCTCTAGCCGAAACAACCCCGCCACTCGGTTCACAACCGCAGTATGTCTCCATACGAAGGACCAAGCACGCATAAGCTATAAACCCGTAATGGGCCGATTCTTTGGCCGGGGGCATGCTGCTGTCGCCTCGGTCTTCCTCCAGCTCTCGGGCATGCGATATCTGGGTCTCTGTGCTCCGCTCCGCGGTATGGCATTTGTAAACGCGTCCCGGTGCGTGCAACGCCGGCAGGGCTTCCTGGGTGACGATCCAAGTGAGCCGGAGGATTTGAGGAAAGGCGCGATGTGGTCGCATGTACTGAGCGGTCGGTACGGCCCTGCCGTACGACCTATTGAACAATCCGCCGCCGCAGGTGCCGCCGGGTCTGCAGCCGAAGATTGACCGCCTGCTCAGCTGGGGCAAGTGGTCCTGTCTGGTTCTGGACGTCGCCGGAATCCTCATCTGCGCGGGAACGCGGCGCTCGCCGATGGCCGAGGACGCCCCGGCGGCCCGGGCGGGGAGCGGGCCGCAAGTCGGCGTTGAGTGGCGGTGAAGGGGGCGGGGCCATCGTGGGGCCATGACAACACCGACGCAGACCCGGCGCCGACCGGGTGAACCCGCTCCCGACCTCGTCACGTTCCTGGTCTTCCATGCCGGCCTGCGGCGCGAGTTCGGCAGACTGGCCGACGTCCTCGACCGATGCGACCCTCGCGACGAGCGGCGGCGCGCGGTCGTCGACGAGCACCTCGCGCTGCTGCTGCGCGCGCTGCATCACCACCACACCGAGGAGGACGAGGCGATCTGGCCGCTGCTGCGCGGCCTCGTCCCCGAGGCCCGCGCCGTGCTGGACCGGCTGGAGGCCGACCACCAGGAGATGGACGCCGTGATCGGCAGGCTGTCCGGCGGGGGCCGGCCCGCCCGCGAGGTCGCGTCCGACCTGCGCTCGCTCGACCGGCTGCTGAACACCCACCTCGACCTGGAGGAGTCGGAGGTCGTCCCGCTCATCAGGGAGCACGTCAGCGCGGCCTGGTGGGAGGAGTCGGGCAAGAAGGTCTCCAAGAGCCAGGGCCGCGACCTGCCCATGCTCGCCGCCTGGCTGCTCGACGTGGCCACCCCGGCCGACCGCGACCACATCTACGGCTCCGCTCCGGCCATCATGCGGGTCCTCTACCGGCTCTCCTGGCGCCGGGCGTACGAGCGCCGGGTGTCGCAGGTCTACGGATGAGAGGGTGGCGGCCCCCGCGGCGGCGGGGGCCGCGCCCGGAGACCCCGGTTCAGTCGCCGGGGAGGCAGACGGTGCCGGGCAGGGGCAGCGTCAGGTCCGTGAGATACCGCGTGGCGTGCCCGAGGGGGTGCGGTTGGCGTCAGGCGCCGGGCGGTTCACACGGCCGCGGCGACGGCGGCGGCGACGAAGAGCACCTGCAGCGCGGTGCGGGCGGGCAGCGGGGTCACCGGCTTTCCCGCCAGGGTGAGGCCGCGGCGCGCCGCGGAGACGTTGGCCGGAAACATGGCGATCATGAGCAGCGCGAGCCCGATCGCGGCGTACGGCGCGAGCGGCGGCAGCAGCAACCCGGCGGCACCGGCCAGCTCCAGCACCCCGGTGACGGTGACCAGCAGGGCGGGCCGGGGGAACACCGCGGGGATCATGGCGGCGAGGTCGCGCCGCCATGAGGGCAGGAAATGCGGCACGCCGGTGACGACGAACATCAACGCCAGGGCGCCCCGCAGCGCGGGCTGCCAGTCGTCCGGCATGCCGACGCCGGCCCAGCCCAGCAGCCGTAAGACGACGAAGCCCCCGATCAGGGCGGTGAACGGAGCCATCTCCCCTCCAATCTTGTCAGTGGCTAGATTGAAGGAGAGGCCCGGTCTTGTCAATGTCAAGATAGGGTGATGCCGGAAAAGGCGGTCAGCACGGAGGTGAGGGAGATCGACCAGCCGGCCTACCACCACGGCAATCTGCGGCGGGCCGTCATGGACGCCGCTCTCCAGGCCATCGGCGAGTCGGGTCCGGCCGGATGGAGCCTGCGCGAGCTGGCCCGGCGTGCGGGCGTCTCGCACGCCGCGCCCGCGCACCACTTCGGCGACAAGGCGGGGCTGTTGACGGCCGTGGCCGCCGAGGGCTTCGAGTTGTTCGCCGACGCGCTGGAACGCGCGTCCGGGGACGTCTACGCGGTGGGAGTGGCCTACGTACGCTTCGCCATCGACCACAGGCCCTACTTCGAGGTGATGTTCCGCCCCGATCTGTACCGTGCGGACGACCCGGCGATGCGCTCGGCGCGGGAGCGTGCCGCCCATGTGCTCCACACCACGGCCGGCAAGCTGTCACCGAGCCCGGAGCAGAACCGGCTGACCACGATCGCCGCGTGGTCCCTCGCCCACGGTTTCGCCGGCTTGTGGCTCAACGGCTCCCTGCCGGAAAGCGCCCAGGGCGACCCGGAGACCATCGCCCGCGCGCTCCTCGAGTTCGTCTTCGGCCCCCTGGCGACGAGCACCTCGCAGTAGGCGAGACGGCCGGGGCGGGGCTGTGTCCGGTCCCCCGCCCCGGCCGCGTGCGTACTCACAGAGATCCCCTGCGGGCCGGGTCCATCTCGTTCACAGGGATGCGGCCGGGCGTCCGCGGACCGCATCCGAACGCGTACGGCCCCGCGTCCGCCGCCCGGGGCGTTTCGTCTCCCCGGCGCTCGTGACGGGCGCGCGATGGCGGGCCGCTCGGCGACGTGCGCTCGGCTTTTACCGCTCGGTGAGGTGCGGTCATCTTTCCCGGGCGGAGCGCCGGGCGTCGAAATCCTCGTCCGGGACGACGAGCTCGTTGCCGGCCAGGCCGGCCTCGCCGGAGACCGCGGCGAGCTCGGAGCCGAGCGATTCGTGGGCGGCGGCGCTGTGCTTGCGCCCGACCCGGGCGGTCAGCAGCGACGACAGGGCGGCCACCAGGCACGCGGCCACGGCGAACCAGAAGGCGATGACCAGGCCCTGGTGGAAGGGGCCGGCGATGAGGTGCGGGAAGAACTCCTTGCTCGTCAGGTGGGCGCCGCCGTCGGGCAGCCGGTCCAGGATGCCGCCGAGGAGCTGCCGGAGGGGGTTGTATCCGAGGAACGCCGCGAACAGCACGGCGATCGGCGGCAGCTGCGCGATGCCCGCGGCCTGCTCGGCGGGCACGCCCTGGGCCACCAGCTCGTCGTGCATGGTGTGCGGCAGCGACTGCGACAGGCCCGCGATCATCAGGCTGAAGAAGACACCGATGGACAGCACCATCGAGGAGTTCTGGAAGGTCGCGGTCATGCCGGCGCCGACGCCGCGGGACTCCGCCGGGACGGAGTTCATGATCTCCGCCCGGTTGGGCGAGGAGAACAGGCCGGACCCCAGACCGTTGATCAGGATGAGCAGCGCGAAGACGCCGTAGCCGAAGTCCGTCGGCAGGAGCATCAGGGCCACGAAGCTCGCCGCGGTGATCAGGGTGCCCCCGACCGTGAACTTGCGCGGGCCGAACCGGTCCGACAGCCAGCCGGAGACCGGCGCCGACAGCAGGAAGCCCACGGTCAGCGGGATCATGTAGATGCCCGCCCACAGGGGCGTCTCCTCGAAGCTGTAGCCGTGCAGCGGCAGCCAGATGCCCTGCAGCCAGATGATCAGCATGAACTGCAGGCCGCCTCGGCCGAGGGCGGTCAGCAGGCTCGCGACGTTGCCCGCCAGGAAGGCGCGGCTGCGGAACAGCGAGAGGCGGAACAGCGGATCGTCCACCCTGGTCTCGATCCAGGCGAACAGCGCGAGCAGCAGGACGCCTCCGCCGAGCGCGGCGATCACCCAGGGGTTGCCCCAGCCCATCACGCCGGTCCCGTACGGCTGGATGCCGTAGGTGATGCCGACCAGGATGGCGATGAGGCCGACGGCGAAGGTCGCGTTGCCCCACCAGTCCATCCGCGCCCGGCGCCGTACGCCGTTGTCCTTGAGCTTGACGTACGCCCAGATCGTGCCGAAGACGCCGAACGGCACGGACACCAGGAAGATCGCCTTCCAGTCGACCGGGGCGAGGACGCCGCCGATGACCAGGCCGAGGAAGGAGCCCGCGATGCCGGCGATGGAGTTGATGCCGAGCGCGGTGCCGCGCTGGCGTACG
Source organism: Microbispora hainanensis (assembly GCF_036186745.1). Classification (NCBI taxonomy): domain Bacteria; kingdom Bacillati; phylum Actinomycetota; class Actinomycetes; order Streptosporangiales; family Streptosporangiaceae; genus Microbispora; species Microbispora hainanensis. The sequence goes on from NZ_CP108086.1 coordinate 6,588,232, forward strand.
GGGAAGGCGTCGGTCAGGATCGCGGTGGAGTTGGCGAACAGCAGTGCGCCGCCGATGCCCTGCACGATCCGCCAGCCGATCAGCCACATCGCCCCGGCGTCGCCGTCCACCCAGGTCAGCGACAGCATGATCGAGCACAGGCTGAAGACCGCGAACCCGAGGTTGTACATGCGGACCCGGCCGAACATGTCGCCCAGGCGGCCGAACATCACCACGAGCACGGCCGTGACGACCATGAAGCCCATCATCATCCACAGCAGGTAGCCCGTGTTGCCGGGGTCGAGCGGGTTCAGGTGGATGCCGCGGAAGACGTCGGGAAGGGCGATCAGCACGATGGACTGGTTGATCGTCACCATCAGGACGCCGAGAGTGGTGTTGGACAGCGCGATCCATTTGTACCGCGAGGACGGCGCCGACTGCGGCGATGCCCCCGCCCGGGACTGGTTCGCTACGGCCACGGAGTGGTTCCCCTCCTCTTGGCCCGCACGGCACGCGGCCGGTTTCCGCGCAGCGCGCCGTACGGGACAGACAGTTAGTTAGCGCAACTAAATTACCCCGACCGGGTGACATCGATGTTTCGCGGGCATGCGTAACGAAGGCTCAGAGGGGGCCTTTAATCGGATTTGACCCTTATATGACCTGGTTACGGGCCTTCGGGAAGAGGCGTCGTCAGGACCGGAGCGCCCCGGCGATCACGTCTGCGAGGCTGTCCACCACCGTCTCGCGGTCGAGCCCGGGGTTCTCCAGCCACCAGTCGCCGATCGCCTGCACCATGCCGACGAACGCGTGGCCGAGCACCCGTGCGCGTACCGGGTCGGCGACGCCCTCCTCCGCCAGCGCCGCGCCCAGCTCCTCGCCGACGCTGCGCACGATGGCGGCCATCTGCGTGCGGGTGCGGCAGTCCTCGGCGCTGGCACGGTGGAACAGGAAGCGGTAGAGGTTGGGGTTGGCCGAGATCGTCTCCAGGTATGCCTCGATGGCGCTCCGGGCACGGGCCCGGGGGTCGGACATCGCCCTGGCGAACTCCGGGCGCAGCAGGTCGATCACGACGCGGGTGTGGCGTTCCGCGAGCGCCTGGTAGAGGCCGCTCTTGTCGCCGAAGTGACGGTAGAGAATCGGCTTGGTGATCCCCGCCTCGGCCGCGATCGCGGCCATCGACGCCTGCGGGCCCTCTCTGCGGATCACCCGGTCGGCCGCGTCGAGCAGGTCCCTGCGCCGCTCCGGGCTCCGGCCGCCTGTCGCGGTGCTGCCTGTCGCGGTGCCGCTCGGCGTGGTCCCTCCCGTCGTGGCGCCTCCCGGTGTGGCGCCTCCCGGTGTGGTGCCTCCCGTCGTGAGCCCCGTCATGAGCACAGCATAGGTGCCGATTCCGCGTCGCCTGGATCAAGTCAGGGCCCTATAGGCGATCACTCCGGTAATGTGCCGGACGCGGGTTTAGGAGCCGGATTCTCCGGTCCGGGATCCGCCGCTGAACGGTTCCGCCGGGTCCTCTGGAGGTGCGGGGTGGGCGAGGCGGGCGGGCCGCTGGTGCCGGGCTACGAGATGCTCGGAATCCTGGGCCAGGGCGGCTTCGGGGTCGTCTACCGGGCCAGGCAGCTCGCGGTGGGCCGCGAGGTCGCCCTCAAGGTCGACAACCGCGTGCTCGTCTCCGACCGCGACCGGCGCAGGTTCATGCGCGAAGTGACGTCCGCCGGCGCCCTGTCGGGTCATCCGCACGTCGCCGACGTCTACGACGCGGGCGTGCTGCCGGACGGACGGCCGTACATGGTGCTGGAGCTGTGCCCGAACGGGTCGCTTGCCGACCGGCTGCGCGACGCGGGCCCGCTCGGCCCCCGCGAGGTGCGCGACATCGGCATCAAGATCGCCGACGCGCTGGCCGCGGCCCACGCCGTGGGCGTTCTCCACCGCGACGTCAAGCCCGCCAACATCCTGGTCAACTCGTACGGCATGGTCGCCCTGTCGGACTTCGGGCTGGCCACGATGCCGGGGCAGGGCGGCGCGGAGGGCGGCGAGGTGTCGGTCACCCGCGAGTCGCTCACGCCCGCCTACGCCCCGCCGGAGGCGTTCGACCTCACCGAGCCCACGGCCTCCGGGGACGTGTACGCGCTCTCGGCCACGCTGTACGCCCTGCTCCAGGGCAGGCCGCCCCGCTTCCCGGACAGCGGCGTGGTGAACATCGCGGCCATCATCGCGCTGCACCGGTTGCCCGTTCCCGACATTCCCGGCGTGCCCGCCGCGCTCACCGCCGTCCTGCGCCACGGCATGGAGACCGATCCGGCCCGGCGCATCCCGACGGCCGCCGCGCTGCGGGACGCGCTCGCCGCCCTGGCTCCGGACGGCTCCGCCTCGGGGGATCACCCGCATCTCGCCGCGTCCGGGAACCCGGGCGGCGGCCCGGGCTGGAGCGCTCCGACCGGGTCCGCCTCGTCTCCCGGACCACACCCCGGGGAGCGGCGACCCGGCGATACCCATGCCCCCTCCGCGCCGGGGCGCTCGATCACCGGCCCTGCCGGAGGCGTTCCCGCGCCCGGTCAGGACCTGCGCCGCGCGGCGACCTCGCCGAACGCGGCCCCGGGCCCGCGGACGGGAGGGCACCGGCCGTCCGAGCTGAGGCCGCTCGACCACCCGCCGCATCACCCGCCGCTCGGTCAAAGTCCGGTCGGCCACGGTCCGGTCGGTCACAGCCCGGTCGGTCACAGCCCGGTCGGTCACGGTCCACTCGGTCAGAGGCCGCCCGAGCACCGGCCTCTTGAGCAACGGCCACCCGGCCACCGGCCGCCGGGGCCCCGGCAAGGGTCCGCTCCCCCGCCTCCGCCGCGCACCGGCATGTCCCGGCAGTCGATCGTGTTCGCCGTGATCGCCGCCGTCTTCGCCCTGCTGCTCACGGCGGGGATCGCGGCGCTGACGCTGGGAGACGGCGGCCCGGAGGTGCAGACCCCGTCCTTCCCCGGTTACACGTCCGGCCTCGGCGCCGCCCACACGGGACCAGGCCGTACGGGCGCCCTCTCCTGACCGCCACCCTCCAGAAGCCCGGCCATGTGTGAGAGGGCATCAGGCCGACCCGGCGGCAGGCGGGCGGCAGCGTCAGGCCGAAACCGTCCTCAAGCGGCGGGCAGCGCGCGACGGCACCAAGTGCACGACCCCATCAGACAAAGGCCGCCGCATCAGGCGGATGGTGGCGTGTCAGGCTGACGGCGGCTCCGGAGGCTTGCGCGTCCGCCTCGGCCTCGGCGCGGCGCCCTGCTCCTGGCGCGGCCCGCCGGTCACCTCCGCACCGCGCGCTCCCGCGCCACTCGTCGCCGCGCCCTTCGCTTCCGCGCCCGCTTTCGCCGTCCTTCGCGGCATCGCGGCCTTCACCTGCTCAGCGGCCTTCGCCTGCTCGGCGGCCTTCCCCGGCTTCACGGCCTTGCTCGGCTCCATGAGCTTGCTCCGCTTCGCGGGTTTTCCCTGCTCCGCCGGCTTGCTCGGTGCTGCGGTCTTTCCCTGCTCGGCGGGCTTGCCGGCCTTGGCAGGCTTGGCCGGCTTCGCGGGCCTTACCTGCTTCGCGGGCTTGCTCGGCTCCGCCGTACCCGGCTCGCGCTGGGCCGCCAGCGTGCCGTACTCGGCGAGCGAGTCGCGCAGGTAGTCGATGAGGTCCCACACGTCGGGCACCATGTCGCGGTCGGTGACGATCCCGAAGCCGAGCTTGCCGTCGTAGGAGAAGACCGTGATGTTGATCCCCCCGCTGACGTCCGTGATCACCGACATCGGGTAGAGCGCGGTGACCCGCGCCCCGCACACGTAGAGCGGCGTCTGGGGCCCAGGCACGTTGGAGATCAGCAGGTTCATGGCGGGAGCCGTACGCGAGGCGATCCGGAAGGCGGACCTGGCCGCCAGCGCGTTGAGCGCGGCCGGCATCGCCTGGCTGAACTCCAGGAGCCAGGCCGCCGGAGCCGCAGCGAGACGTTCCTTCAGCAGACGCATCGACCGGTTCACCGACAGCAGGCGTTCGCCCGGATCGGCCACGTCGGTCGGCAGGGTGGTCATGGTCAGCATGACCTCGTTGGCGATCGTGCCGTTGCCTGCCTGTCCCCGGGTGGAGACCGGGATCCCGGCGACGAGCGGCTGACGGGGCAGCTCGTCGCGCTTGGCCAGCCAGCGCCGCATCGCCGTGGCGCACATCGCCATGACGACGTCGTTCACCGTGACGCCGAAGGCGTTCTTGATCCGCTTGACCTCGTCGAGGGGCAACTGCCCGAAGGCGAACCGGCGATGCCGCGAGATCGGCCCGGAGAACGGCGTGCGCGGCACCACCATGCGGGGCAGCTCGGGCAGGGGCTCGGCGTCCCCGCCGCCGATGCGCCGGACGAACCGCGAGAGCAGCCCCACCCCCGGAAGCTGCGCCACGAACGGCACCTCGTCAAGCCTCGGCATCGCCTCGGCGACGAAACGCAGCAGGGCGAACGGGTTGTCGATCACCCGCCCGATGCCCCTGATCACCATTTCCATCGCGTCGGGGGCAGGCTCCGGCTCGGCCACGGTCTCCGGGCCGGGTACGGCGGACGGCTCGGGCTCGAAGTCCATCACGGCGGCCAGCACCTCGGCCCCGGTGACCCCGTCGACGGCGGCGTGGTGGACCTTCGTGTAGATCGCCACCCGGCCCCCGGCCAGGCCGTGGATCAGGTAGATCTCCCACAACGGCCGTCCCCGGTCGAGCCGCGACCCGTGCAGCCGGGCGACCTGCTCGGCGAGCTTGTGGTCGTCGCCCGGAGGAGGCAGGGCGAGCTCCCGCACGTGGTAGTCGAAGTCGACCTCGCTGTCCTCCGCCCAGTAGGGGTGGTCGAGCCCGAAGGGCACCTCGACCAGCCGTCTGCGCAGCGGCGGCGCGAGATGGAGCCGGCGCTTGAGCAGCCCCACCAGGTCCTCGCGGGTCAGCGCGCCGCCGGGCCTGCCTGAGGGGTCGAGAATCGTGAGCGCCGCGATGTGCGCGAGGTTGGTGCCCGTCTCGAAGTTGAGGAACTGCGCGTCGAAGGCGCTGACTTGCTGTGCCATGCCTACTCACCTGCCCCGAAACGCCGGGGTCGGACCGCCGGGAAAGCGGGTGTCTCCCATGGTCAGTTCCGGTGGTCAGTTCCGGTGGTCAGTGCCGGTGGTCGGCGTCGGGCTGGGCGGGGTCGGCCGGATGCTCGTGCCCCGGTGTGAGCACGACCGAGTCAGCGTGGCGTGCGTCGAGCCACCGGGCGAAGGCCCGCTCCCCGCTCTCCTGCGCCAGCTCCGCGCGGATCCGCTCCCGCACGGCCGCGTACGGCTCCCGCCGCGCCGCCTCGATCCGCTCGACCACCAGAGTCCAGGGGCCGCCGGGGCCCTCCACGGGCCCGACCGTCTCACCGTGGCGGGCGGCGAAGACCGCGTCCTCGATCGGCCCGGTGATCTCCCCGCGCCGGACCGGCCCGAACGGACGGACCCAGCGCGTCTCGGGAGTCGTGAAACGGTCGAGGTTGCGCCGGTAGTAGTCGCGCACCTCGTCCTCGGCCGGTTCGTGGCCCTCGGCGAGCACCCGGCACACCGCGCGCGCCGCCGGTGACACGGCCAGCACCGCCGCCGCGACTCCTCCGGTGCGCAGCGCGCCCGCGAGCGTCAGCACGGCCTCGGGCGCGACGGCGGTCCCGCCCGACGACGGGCCCGGTGGGCAGAGCCCCGGCGCCGGGAGAGGCCTCGGCGTTGGGAGGGGGTTCTCCGGGCCGACGTGGTCTGGCACCAGGCCAAGGCGGGCCGCCTCCTGCTCGCACAGCGCCTCGGCCACCATGACCTGCACCAACCAGCGGCGCAGGTTGCGGCCCTCGGCGGTCTCCGGGCGCGGCAGCCGGGACGCGAGCGGGCCGCCGCGCACCAGGCGCAGCCGCCGGTCCACCTCGGCGACCGTGATCACCCGGTCCCCCGCCGTCGCCGCGACCGCGCCGTCCATCGCGAGAACGCCGTCCGGTGAGAGGACGCCCACGGTCACGCGCGCCGCTCCCGGCGTCTCCGCGACGTGGCCGTCCACCGGCCGGCCCCGGGCGGAACCGGCCACCACGCCGCCGGCCAGGGAAGCGTCCAGGTTGTTCACCGGCGAACGTCGGGTGGAACCGATCGCCGCGCCGCCGGTCAAAGGAGCGTCCGGGCCAGTCACGGCTCGACCTCGACCTCGATGGTGTCGGTGTAGTGCAGCCACCCGGCGCAGGCGACCTTCACCAGCGCCCACCAGCGGCCCGGGCGAGCGCCGGGCGGCACGCGTACCGGGAAGCACACCTCCGCCTCGCCCTCGGGCGGCACGACGGCCCCGCCGTTCCACTCGGGGAACATCTCGAACGTCTGCCACGGGCTGACGAGCTGTGCCTGTGCGGCCACCGGCGAGCGTGCTTCCGACCGCAGCCGCACCACGACCTCGGCCCGGTCTCCGGGCCGCAGCCGCAGATGCGGCGGGTGGCCGAGGCCCTCCAGGGACACCTCCAGCCCCGGTGACCGCCGCCCGCCCTCCCCCGGCCTGACCACGTGCAGCCGGGTCACGTCCTCGTACGCCTGGCCTCCGAACTCGATGCGCGCGGCGAGCACGTGGAGACCGATCTCGGCGTCGGCGGGCGGCGTGAGCCGGACCGGCACGGTGGCGTGCCCTCCGGGAGGCAGCACGTACGGCCGGACGGCGGGCGTCACCGACCAGCCGTCGGGGGCGGTGAGCGTGACCACGCCCTCCGCCCGGTCCTCCGTGAGGCCGGAGGCGATGGTCAGGGTCAGGTCCACCGACCCCGAGACGTCCAGGTCGGACGGGGACAGATGCACGGCGACCGGCAGGTCGCCCATCGGCGCGGGCCCGGTGTTGTTCAGCCAGTAACGCGTGTGGACCGGCTGGTGCGGCTCGATCTCCGGCACCACGGGCGCGTTCCCCCAGGCCGCCAACCGGCCACCGGCACTCCTGCCAGGACCGCTCGCCTCAGAGCCACCGGCCCGCAGCCCCGCCACATCCGCCGTCGCGACGCCCGCCTTAGGACCGTTCACCCTGGGACCGGTCGCCCGATCCCCTGCCACGTCCCCGGACGGCACGGGACGGAGCGGAGCGACGAGCGTGACGATCTCCATGCCGTCGAGCGTGCCGGGGGCGTCACCGGTGACGTTCTCCAGGAGATCTGCCCGCCGCCACGGCGCCGTTCCCCCGGAACCCGTGTCCAGGGGCAGCGTCGTGGCGATCGACAGCGGGACGGTGCGGCCACCGGCCTCGCACACGCGGGCGGTCAGCGCGGTCACCGGGCCGGGCGTACGGCCGGACGCGATCGGGTTGCCCGCCGCCTTGAGCGCGGTGAGGACCAGGCCGGGCCCGGTCTCCAGGAACGACCGCGACTCGCCCGCCGGCCCGTCCCGGCCCACGGTCGCCGCCAGCGGGTGGTTGACGTCGTGGCCGAGCCGTACGAGATCGGCCGCGCGCCAGTCGCCCGGCCCGGCCACCAGGGAGCACTCGAACGCGTGGGGCCAGTGCTGGAGCTGGAAGCCGGAGCCGTCGGGAGCGGTGCGGCGCGGCGGGTCGATCCACACGCCGGACGGCCAGCCGGTGCACGACCGCATAAGTGACACGTGCATCGCCCCCGAGGGATCGATGGCGAAACCCGGGAGGCCCCGGTTGATCAGCCCGATCGTGAAGTCGTCGAGTGAGGCGTCGGCCGGCTCGGCGTCCGTCACCACCTCCACGGCCGCGTCGGCGAGGTCCTCGATCAGCTCCCCCACCGCGCCCTCGCCGCAGACCACGAGCACCGGAAGGTCACGGAGGCCGGTGAGGTCCGCGCCCGGCACCCAGACCTTCTCCAGCGGCTCGTCGGCGGGCACCCACAGGCGGGCCCGTCCCTCGGCGGCGAGACGGGCGCGCAGCTCCGCCGCCTCCGTGTCGTCCAGCAGCGCCGCGACGAACGGGTTCTCGTCGGGCGTGCCGACCGCGATGCGTACGTCGGGCAGGTTGGAGTCCACGGCCAGGTTGCCGTACCGGGTGCCGGGCCCGGTGGAGCACGTCGAGGTCACGCCCTGCCGTACGAGGGCGACGGCGAGGTCTCTCAGGTCGGCGGCGTCGGCGTCGCGCGGCGCGATGATCTCGGCGACGCCGACGGCCCGCGCGCCGAGGGGCCGCCCGGCGGGCGAGCGCAGCACGACGCGGGCGGTGGACGACAGCGCGAACCAGTTGTGCGCGGGGTTGTCCAGCGTCCACGGGTGCTCCGCGGAGTCCACGTCGATGAGGCCGAAGCCGCGGCCGACGACGGCGCCCGCAACCTCGCTGACCGGCAGCGCCCCCGGCGCCCGCACCGGCCAGCGCAGCCGCAGCAGCACGTCGGAGCCGTGGAACTCGTCCACGTGGGTGGTGAGGTCCACCCGCGGCAGCCCGTCCCAGAGCGTGATCTCCTGCGTGTAGGCCACCGGGCCGACCTTGCCGGTGACGACGATCCGACGGCCCGCCGGGCACTCGGCGACGTGGACCTCCGCAGGGGCGGCGGCCGAGCCCGTCACCCCGCCGCTCGGCACCAGGTGCCAGGGGCCCTCGCCGAAGCGGGGGTGCGCCGGGTGCTCGTCGTAGACGAGCAGTTCGTTGCCCACCCGGTCCTGCTGCAGCAGCTCGCGGCCCTCGACCATCAGGCTCGTCACCGTCCCGCCGCGCTCGGGGTCGGCCTCCACCGCGTGGGTGGCGTTCGCGATCCGGGTCCCCTCGCGTACGGCCCAGCCGATCCGCGCGGGCTCGCGGGTGGGCACCAGCCGGAACGTGCGATATCCGAGCGCGGGCACGTCGTCGGCGACGAAGACCGCGTCCACGGCCGCGAGGCTGCCGTCGAGGTGCCGCTCGGGGTGCTCCAGCAGCACTCCCCGCGTGGGCGGGTCGAGCGCGACGCCGTACGAGCCGGGCTCGGGCAGCGTCAGCCGCACGCGGACGAGGTCGGTCCTGGGCCAGGAGGAGGGGTTCCAGACGGCGACGCCGGTCAGCCCCTCGCCGAGGCGGCGCAGCGACGCGTCGAGCACCTTCCCGCCCAGGTCGTACGCCTCCCGCCAGCCCGTCATCAGATGCAGATAGACCTGGTCGGACTCCGAGCCGGTGATGCCGTCGTGGTGCGCGCCGTACGCGATCTGCCGCCAGGCCTTGTCGAGCGCGGCATGCGGGTAGGGCGCGCCGAGGGTCGCGGTGGCGATCGCGGCGAACTTCTCGGCGTCGGCGAGCCGCGTCTCGGCGTGCCGCTGCGCCTGCTTGGTGTCGATGTACGACACGTCCTTGCCGGTGTAGATCGGGTTCATGTCCCGCGTCTGCGGCGTCAGGCGGACGCCCTCGGCCCGTACGGCGGCGAAGAACTCCCTGGGCAGGCCGCAGACGAACCGGGGCGAGACGTAGCGCCGGTTCCAGTCACGCTGGATCTCCATGACCCATTTGTTGGGCGGGGTGTAGTCGGTGCCGACGGGCAGCAGCACGTTGCGGGTGGCGGCGACCTTCTTGAGCAGCGTGAACAGCTCGTAGACCGCGGCCTCGGCCTGCTCCAGGGCCGGCGCGGAGTCCATCCACCATCCGGCGCTGTAGTGGGCCGGCATGTAGTGCGTGGTGACCCCGCGTCCCGACGGCGACACCCACTCGAACTCCGAGGGGAACTGCATCACCGAGGGGTCGCCCCAGCCGCCGCCGACGAGCATCGGGCCCCACTGGTGGTAGGGCCCGCGCGCCCACGAGCTGGAGGTCAGGCCCGCCTCGGCGGCCAGCCCGGGAAACTGCGGGTCGTGCCCGAACGCGTCGAGCTGCCAGGCCGTCGCCGGGTCGCCGCCGAGCACGTCGCGCTGGAAGCCGATGCCATGGACGAGGTTGCGGATCGTCGCCTCGGGCCCGGTCAGGTTGGTGTTCGGCTCGTTGTACGTGCCGCCCATGATCTCCACCCGGCCCTCCGCGAGCAGGCGGCGCAGATAGGCCCGGTCTTCGGGGTGGGCGTTCCAGTAGGGCTTGAGGTAGTCGACCTCCGCGAGCACGAACGTGTAGCCGGGCTCCCTCCTGGCGGTGTCCAGGTGGAGCCGTACGAGATCGAACCCCGCGTGCTGGAACTCCTGCCGGTTCGCCTGCGCCGCGCCGCCCGCGTGGTCCCAGGTGGCGGTGTAGGCGGCCTGGGTGTTCCACCAGACCGGGTCGTAGTGGAAGTGGGGGATCATCCAGACCGTCCACCCGGGCTCGGCGACGAGCAGCTCCCCCTCGGCCGTGCACCTTTCCCGCCCCGCGCCGGCCCGTACGGTGATCGGGACGCGCGCGCCCGGAACCGCTGCGGGCGCGGTGACCCGCACCGGCACCTCCACGACCGTGTCCGGGGGACGCCCGTCCGGGGCGCGTCCGTCCGGGGCGCGTCCGTCCGGGGCGCGTCCGTCCGGGGCGCGTCCGTCCGGGGCGCGTCCGTCGACTGTGCGCTCGCCGCGCACCCCGGGGCCGGTGACCTCCACCACCAGGGGCACGCCGTCCGGCACCTCGCCGAGGACGACCCGGACCACCTGGCACGGGACGTCATCTCCGGTGGCCGGGTGGACGAACAGTTCGGTGGACTCGACGGCGGTGACGCGCATGCGCACCCCTAACTGCGGCCGACCGCGGCGGCCGCGTGGGGGGACAGGTGACGGTCGAGACATCCCCCGCCCGCGCCGCCCTCACGCCTGTGATCTTCCGCGCGGAGGGGCGGCCGTACGGCGTCAGCCGGTGAGGCGGGCCGCGGTGTCCGCGATGAGCCGGGACGCGCCCTTGGTGACGGGCTCGCCGTGGCCGAAGCAGGCGATCTCGACGTCGAGGGCCGCCTGCCGTACGAGCGAGGCGACGGCGGCGGGCGGGTCGGCGTTGAACACACCGAGGATGACCTGGCCGTCGGGGGCGCGGGCGATGGTGTCGCCGGTGAACAGCACTCCCTGCTCCGGCAGGTGCAGCGCGAGGCTGCCCGGAGTGTGACCGGGCACGGCGAGCACGCGCGCGCCACCGCCGAAGCCGAGCGTGTCGCCGTCGTCCAGTTCGCGGTCGACGCGCACGGGCGGCGCGGGCACGTGCGGCATGTCCGCGTGCACGTGGTCCCACAACTCCTGCTCCCAGCCGGACAGGATCGGCGCGGGTCCGGCCGCCTCGCCCCGGACGAACGGCGCGTCGTCGCGGTGGGCGCACACGGTGACGTCGCCCCAGGCGGCGATGTCGGCCGCCGAGCCGGTGTGGTCCTCGTGGAAGTGCGTCAGCACCAGGCGCCGTACGTCGGACGGCGCGTGCCCGAGCGTACGGACGGCGTCCGCGATGAGCGGCGCGGAGCCGGGAACCCCGGAGTCGATCAGGGTCAGCCCGTCGGGGTCGCGCCACAGGTAGACGTGCCCCACGGGAAACCGCAGGAAGTACAGGCTGGGGAGCAGTTCGACCAGATCCATGGGACGACGCTACGGCCGCCCCGCGGACCACCGGCGCGATCTTCGCCGGCAGCGGATCCGCTGAAGGCGCAAGCCCGGCGTGGAACGTGAAACTTTCCTCGCCCGCGGCTGGTGGCGAGTGTCCGGAAGTCACGTCGATTGACCCGAATTCCCGGCGATTCCTACCGTCAGCGGGACCACAAGGAGGACGTGATGACATCCCGGCTGACACCCGTCTGGATTCCCGCGCTCGTGGCGCTGCTCGCCGTGGCGCTCGGCGCCGTCTTCGTCGGCGGTCGCGAGGCCGCGCGGGCGGCGAACGCCCCCTACCAGGATCCGAGCCTTCCGGTGGCGACGCGGGTGGACGACCTGCTGTCGCGGATGTCGCTCGACGACAAGGTCGGGCAGATGACCCAGGCCGACCGGTCGGCCCTGACGACGATCTCCGACGTGGCGGCGTACCGGCTGGGCTCGATCCTGTCCGGCGGCGGCTCGGCTCCCTCCTCGAACACCCCGTCGTCGTGGGCCGACATGTACGACAACTTCCAGCGGCAGGCGCTGTCGACCCCGCTCGGCATTCCGATGATCTACGGCATCGACGCCGTGCACGGGCACAACAACGTGGCCGGCGCGACGATCTTCCCGCACAACATCGGGCTCGGCGCGACCCGCGACCCCGGCCTGGTGGAGCGGATCGGGCGGGCGACGGCCGAGGAGGTGTCCGGCACCGGCATCGACTGGACCTTCGCGCCCTGCCTGTGCGTGGCCCGCAACGACCGCTGGGGCCGTACGTACGAGTCCTTCAGCGAGGACCCGCAGCTCGTCACGCAGATGACGACGATCGTGGACGGCTTCCAGAACGCCGGGAACGCCTCCATCCTCGCCACCGCCAAGCACTACGTGGGCGACGGCGGCACCACGGGCGGCCGGGACCAGGGCAACACCGAGCTGAGCGAGGCCGACCTGCGGGCCATCCACCTGCCGCCGTTCAAGGCCGCCGTGGAGCGCGGGGTGGGCTCGGTGATGGTGTCCTACAGCTCCTGGAACGGCGTGCGGATGCACGGCAACAGATACCTGATCACCGACGTGCTGAAGGGCGAGCTGGGCTTCACGGGCTTCGTGGTCTCCGACTGGGCGGGCATCGACCAGCTCGACGGGCAGTCCGGCTTCACCGCGAACGAGATCACCACGGCGGTCAACGCGGGCATCGACATGGTGATGGTGCCGACCGACTACAAGAGGTTCATCTCCCTGCTGAGGCAGGAGGTGCAGGCGGGCCGGATCCCGATGTCGCGGATCGACGACGCCAACCGCCGCATCCTGACCAAGAAGTTCGAGCTCGGGCTGTTCGAGAAGCCGCTGACCGACCGCTCCTACACCTCCACGATCGGCAGCTCGGCGCACCGCGCCCTGGCCCGCGAGGCCGTACGCGAGTCGCTGGTGCTGCTCAAGAACGCGGGCAACGTGCTGCCGCTGAGCAAGAGCGGCGGCAAGATCTTCGTGGCGGGCAAGAGCGCCGACGACATCGGCAACCAGAGCGGCGGCTGGACGATCAGCTGGCAGGGCTCGTCAGGCAACATCACCACCGGCACCACGATCCTGCAGGGCATCCGCGACGCCGTCGGCTCCGGCACCCAGATCACCTACAACCGCGACGGCAGCGGCATCGACTCCTCCTACCGCGCGGCGATCGCCGTCGTCGGCGAGACGCCGTACGCCGAGGGCCAGGGCGACCGCACGGGCTCGATGGGCCTGGACTCGACCGATCTGGCCACGCTGCAGCGGCTCAAGGCGTCCGGCGTGCCGCTGGTCGTGGTGCTCGTGTCCGGGCGGCCGATGGACATCGCCGGCCAGCTCGACCAGTGGAACGCCCTGGTCGCGGCCTGGCTGCCGGGCACCGAGGGACGTGGCGTGGCCGACGTGCTGTTCGGCGACTACGCCCCGACCGGGAAGCTGCCGATGACGTGGCCGCGCAGCGCCGACCAGGAGCCGATCAACGTCGGTGACGGCAAGCAGGGGCTGTTCGAGTATGGCTTCGGGCTGACCTACACGGGCGCCAGCCCGTCGCCGTCTCCCTCCCCGTCGCCTTCCCCCTCACCTTCGCCGTCTCCGTCGCCGTCTCCGTCGCCGTCCCCGTCCCCGTCCCAGTCCCCGTCCCCGTCCCCGTCACGGTCGCCCAGCCCGTCGCCCAGCGCCAGCCCGTCGGCATCGGCGGGCGGCTGCGTGGTGACGTACAAGCCGAACGACTGGGGCAGCGGGTTCACCGCGGACGTGACGATCACCAACAGGTCGTCGAGCCCGGTCAACGGCTGGCGGCTCCAGTGGACGTACGCCGGCAACCAGAGGATCACCAACTCCTGGAACTCGACGATCACGCAGTCGGGCCAGCAGGTCACCGCGACGAACGCCGACTGGAACGGAACCATCGGCGCGAACGGCGGCACGGCGAACTTCGGCTTCCAGGGGACCTACAGCGGCTCCAACCCCGCCCCCGCCGCCTTCACCCTGAACGGGACGGCCTGCGCGACCGGATGATCCACGCGCCGCGGGGGGCGGGGACCGAGCCTGCGGGCTCGTAGCGCGCCGGTTCAGAGCGTCCGTGCTCGAAAGCGTCCGTGCTCGAAGCGCTGACTCAGATCGTCTGGCTCAGATCGTCTGGGTCAGCGCAACCCCCGCCCCCGCGGTGAACAACACGATGCCCACCGCGAGGAAGATGCCGCCGAGGAGCATGCCGTTCCCCGCCGCGCTGTCGATGCGGATCCGCGTCGGCCTGGCCGGGTCGTACAGCACCGTGACCTCCTGGCCCGGCCGCGCGGGCGGCGGGTTGCTCCCGAAGGAGGTCTCGGCCTCGACCTGCTGGCCGTAGATCGTCGTGAACCGGATGGCCGGGTAGTAGACGGTGCCGTCGGTGGCCCTGCTCGCCCGCAGCCCGACGACCAGGCCGCTGGCGCGCTGCGCCCGGCGGCGGAACTCCCGCGCGTTCCTGGTGATGGCGCCGCCGATGAGGCCGAAGACGAGCCCGAGGCCCGCGAGGATCAATGTGGTGAGAGCGGTTTGTGACACGATCGGACCTTAGGGCCCGGCGCTTGCGATCCGCTTGCATCGTTCCCGAACCGCGACGATCGTACGGGACGGGTCAGGGGCGCATCCGCATGAGCGTCTCGGCCACGTCGACGACCGGCTCGCCGAGGTCGAACCGGCTGAACAGGTGGATCTGCTCGCCGGCGTCGATCTCCAGCAGCTCGAACGTCAGGCCGTAACGGCGGTGGGAGTCCACCCGGATGCGGTCCACGTCGTTCCAGGAGATGCGTTCCCGCCCGGACAGCCCGGTGACGACCAGCCCGTCCTCCCCCGCCGCGAGCCGTACCGGCGCGACCAGGTCCCGGCCGGTCAGCAGGCCGAAACCCAGGGTCGCGACGCCCGCGAGGAAGAGCTGCGCGCCGTCGCCGACGAGCGCCAGCACACCGCACAGCACCATGCCGGTGCCCTTCAGCGCAACGATCCCGCGCGGCACCCGCCATTCGTGCCGCGGCTCCTCAACTCCCGCCATCGGGGCAGCGTAACGAATGCGAGGACCTCTCGCGGCTCCTTTCCCGGCCGCCTGCGCCGTGCGGCGGCCCGGCCGCCGGCCGCACGCGCCGTGGGCCCGGTCGATCCCCGAAAGGCCCTCGATCCACCGGACTCTCGCAGACCGCCGTGATGCGGATCGACCGCGCGAACGCCGCGGCCACGATGCTGCGCGACGGCCACGATCGGCGCGTTCTTCGGGGGGGCTCGGCTGTTTCGCCAGGCCCACCTCGCACGTTCGCTACGTCGCTGCATAGGGCGCACCGCGCGCGAACTGCGGGAGGGCGGCCAAGCCTCGATGTCGTTTCCGTACAAGACCCGCCCCGGGCCGGGAAGCTAGCGTCTGCGTGCCGGTCAGCCCTGGCCGGCTGTCCGCCACCCGATTTCCGGGGGAAGAATCGTGCTGCTCAGCGTCAACACCTTCATCAGCCTCGACGGCGTCATGCAAGGGCCGGGAGCCCCGGACGAGGACCGCTCCGACGGCTTCGACCGCGGCGGGTGGCTCGTTCCGCACGCCTCGGCGCACACCAACGAGGTTGTCGAGAGCTGGTTCCGTGAGGCCGACGCCTTCCTCTTCGGCCGCACGAGCTTCAATCTGCTCGGTGGGTATTGGCCGAAGGTCACCGAACCGAACAATCTGATCGCCATCAAGCTCAACACGCTGCCGAAGTATGTCGTCAGCTCGACGCTGACCGACGAGGAAGCCGACTGGAGCCCGGCGACCGTCCTGCGCGGTGAACTGGTCGACGAGGTACGCCGGCTCAAGGAGCTTCCCGGAAGGGAACTCCAGGTTCACGGAAGCTGGAAGCTGGTGCAGACGCTGCATCAGGCGGGACTCGTCGACCTCTACCGGCTGCTCCAGTACCCAGTCGTCGTCGGGGCGGGGAAGCGCCTGTTCCCGGACGGATCGACGCCCGCGACGTTCACGACCGTGGACGAGAACTCTCGCGTACTGCCCGGCGGCGTCGTCTCGCTGACGCTCACCCCTGCGAGTCTCGGCGCGATCTCCGCGGGTGCGTACACCGTGGACGAGGGCCGCTCGGCGACGGTCCTCGGCTGACACCGGCGTCCGACCGCCTTCGGGACGTTGACGGCCGGCCGGAGCGAAGGGGCTCCGCCGTATAGCGGGGCCCCGGCGGGTCAGGTGTGATCAAAGAGGGTCGTCCTAGGGGGTCTCGTCCTCCACGCGCACCGCCTGCTCCTCCGGCGAGTAGCCGCCGAGGTCCGGCCCCACGTCCTCGGCGATCATGTCCTTCTCCGTGTCCACGCCCATGCCGCCGTCCGGATCGACGAGGCGGACGGGCTGGGCGGGGTCGGCGGTCGCGTAGCCGTCCGGATCGCCCGTGCCCGGCTCCGTGCCGGACGGGACGTCCACATCGGGCACCTCGCGGGACAGGCGCAAGTCCAGGGGCTCGCCCTCGCGCATCTCGCTGGGCGTGGTGCCGTACTCGTCGAGGCCCAGGGGCCTGTCGCCGGGCAGCGGCATCTCCTGCGGGTCCTCGGCCCACTGCTGCCCGGGCGTGCCCTCCTGCAGGTCCGGAATGCCTTCGTCCTCGAACCGCGAACGCGGGTCGGGCTGTGGTCTGTTCTCTCTCATACCGGTCCCCTGCCCCGCCGTACGGCCCTTAGGCAGGTCAGGTGACGGGCACGATCTCGGCCCGCCGCAGCACGCCGCCATCGACGTCGAGGATTCCGATGGTGCCGTACGGCTGGCGGCGGCGGTCGGTGGGCGAGCCGGGGTTGAACACCCGCACCCCGTCGCCGGTGAGGTCCATGGGGATGTGCGAGTGGCCGAAGACGACCAGGTCGGCCTCGGGGAAGCGGCGCCGCATCCGCGCGGTCCGCCCGGCGGCCTGCCCGCTGTCGTGGATCATCGCCACCCGGAGCCCGCCGAGGTCGAGGCCGAGCGTCTCGGGGGCGCCCCAGGCCGCGACGTCCGGGCCGTCGTTGTTGCCGAGCACCGCGTGGACCGGAGCGTACGCGGACAGCTCCACCAGGACGTCCGCGGTGCAGACGTCACCGGCGTGCAGGATCAGGTCGGCTCCCCGCAGGTGCGCGGCGACCGCGGGCGGGCAGGACTTCCAGCGCCGGGGAGCGTGGGTGTCCGCGAGCACGACGACCTTCACCGTTCCATCTTGCCCGTGAAGAAGAGGTGCCAAATCGCATATTCGGGGAATAGGGATTCAGGATCAGCACGACCCCCATGCCCTGCACCCCTACACCGGTCTCCCCGGCCGGTCCCGCTCGGGAGGAACGATGAGCAGGCAGATCGCCGACGGCTACCAGGCCCCCACCCTGTTCGAGCTCGAGGCGCGCGTACGCGGGCTGGAGGCTCAGGTCGCCCACCTCACCGAGCTGGTCAAGACGCTGTCCGGGCAGGGCAGGGAGGGCCGCTGACGGCCGCCCCGGCCCGGCCGCGAGGCACCCCGGACGACGGCGTCCCCGCCGGAGAGTCCCGCGGAGAAGCCTTGGACACGACGGCGTCCCCGCCAGGGAGGACCTGACGGGGACGCGGACGCCGGCGTGGGCCTCGCTATGCGCGACGTACGGAGGCGGCGACGGTATGGACCTTCCGGCCCGTGGCCCGCCCGTTCACGTGTCCGTTGCCGGACGCGCCGACGGGCGCCTTTCCGGATCCGGCCGCAGGCGCTTGACCGGATCCGGCCACAGCTCCTTGGCCGGGCCCGGCCGCGGATGCCTGGCCGGACTCGAGCACAGGCGCTCCGCCCGACCCGACCGCAGGCGCTCCGCCCGACCCGAGCACAGGCGCTCTGCCGGATCCGAGCGCGGGTGCTTTGCCGGATCCGTCGGCGGACGCGCCGGTCGCCCCGGCCTCGGGCCGGGGGTTCCACGCGCGCTCGCCCGGGCCCGTGCCCTCCAGGCCGGGGATCGCCCGCCCGTAGGACTCGCGCCCGGTGGTCATCGCCATCGCACCCAGCCATATGAGGGTCGCGATCGCGATCACCAGCACGGCTCCGAGCACCAGCACCGCCACCGCCGCCAGGGAGACCACGGCTCCCAGCAGCTCCACCATTGAGATTCCTCCAGAGGTCGACCCCGATTACGGCACTCCGGTGGCCGGCGGAAGATCACCCGCCACGTAGAGGAACGAAAATTGCCGGTTGTTGGTGCCTTGCCCTGTTTGGATGACCCTCATACCTTACTGATCGGCCACCGAGGGCCGACCCATGGGAAGGCCGTCGAGCCTGCGCAGGATCACACCCTCCCGCAGCGCCCACGGGCAGATCTCCAGCACCGGCAGTTCGAACAGGTCCATCGCGGCGTCCGCGACGACCGCGCCGGCGAGAAGCTGCGCGGCCCGCCCGGCGGACACCCCGGGAAGCTCCGCCCGGCGGGCGGCCGGCATCGTGGCCAGCCTGCCCGTCCACTCGACCAGGTCGTCGTGCGTCAGCGTCCGCTTGACGTACGTGCCCTCGCCGGACGACGCGGCCCCCGCGATACGCGCGAGCTGGCGGAAGGTCTTGGACGTGGCGACCGCGTGGTCGGGCCTGCCGTACTTGGCGACCGCCCCGACCGTCCGCGCGATCTCGGCGCGTACGTGCCGCCGCAGCGCGCGGAGCTCCTCCGGATCGGGCGGGTCGGCGGTGAACCAGTCGCGGGTGAGCCGCCCCGCGCCGAGCGGAAGGGAAACCGCGACGTCGGGCTCCTCGTCGATGCCGGACGCGATCTCCAGCGACCCGCCCCCGATGTCGGTCACCAGCAGCCGCCCGGAGGACCACCCGAACCAGCGGCGGACGGCCAGGAACGTGAGCCTGGCCTCGTCGTCCCCCGACAGGACCTGGATGTCCACCCGGGTGTCCGCCTTGATCTGGGCCAGCACGTCCTCGCCGTTGACCGCGTCGCGGACCGCCGAGGTGGCGAAGGCGACCAGGTCCTCCACTCCCTTGTCCTCGGCGATGCGGACCGCTTCGCGTACGAAGGCCCCGAGCCGCGCCGCGCCCTCGTCGCTGAGCCGGTCGCCGCCGACGAGATGCTCGGCGAGCCGCAGCTCGTCCTTGTGGGAGAACGCGGGCAGCGGACGGGCCCCCTGATGCGCGTCCATCACCAGCAGGTGCACCGTGTTGGAACCCACGTCCAGCACTCCTAGTCGCATGCCCCGACGCTACCGCCCGTACGGGAAGATCCATCGCCCCTCCCGGCATCCGGATTCGCCGAGCTCGCCCGGGTTTCACCACGAGGCTCACTCCGGGGCGACGTCGACCAGCACCTTGCCGACCGCGCCCGACTCGACCGCGTCGTGGGCGTCGGCCGTACGCTCCAGCGGGAAGTGGTGCAGGGGCAGCCCGGCCTCCTCGCCCACCCGCAGCGCGCCCGCCTCGACCGCCGCGCGCACGTCGGCAACGGCCGCGTCCTTGACCGCCTCGGGGACCGTGTAGACCAGCACGAACTGATAGCGGATGTTGCGGGTGAACAGGTCGCGCACCGACAACGTGACCGCGTCTCCGCCGTTGTTCGCGTACACCGCGACGACCCCACCGGGAGCGGTGACCGCCGCGTCGAGGACGGCGTTGGCCGCGGGCGCGACCTCCACCACGATGTCGGCGCCGCCCGGGGCGACGCGGCGGATCTCCGCCGCCGGATCGCCGACGCGGTAGTCGACCACGTGATGCGCCCCCGCGGCCCGGGCCAGCGCCGCCTTCTCCGGCCCGCTGACGGTGGTCACCACGGTCGCCCCGGCCCAGCGGGCGAGCTGGATCACGGCGTTGCCCACGGCCCCGGCCCCGCCCGCGACGAGGATGGTCCTGCCGTCGAGCGCTCCGGGGGCGAGGCGGTCCGGTCCGCCGTCCGCCACGGTCAGGCAGCGATGCGCGGTCAGCGCTGGGATGCCGAGGCTCGCACCGAGGTCGAGGGAGGCTCCGTCCGGCAGCGGCACGACCTGCCGCTCGGGCAGCACGACATACTCCTGTGCGGTGCCGTCCGGACGCCCCCAGGCGGCCTCCCACACCCACACGCGATCACCCGGGGCCACCCCCGTGACGCCCGGCCCGGTGACGTCCACGATCCCGGCGCCGTCCTGGTTGGGCACGGCCTCCGGATGGCTCAGCGTGCCGCGCCGCGACTTCCAGTCGGTCGGGTTGACCCCCGAACGCACCACCCGTACGCGTACCTCTCCGGGCCCCGGCTCGGGCACCGGCCGTTCGGTCAGGCGCAGGACGTCGCTGTCCCCGGTCTCGGAATACACGATCGCTCTCATAACCGCTCTCAGCGGCCGGGTCCGTACGGCTATTCCGGTTCGGCCCTTTCCGCTCGGGTAGTTGCAGCCCGATCGGGCGAGGGGGTGCGGCGGCATGAGCGTCAGGCAGAGGTACGGCGGCCTGTCCGGCGGAAGGGCCGGTGACCGGCTCGGCGGCACGGCGGGCGGCTGGTCGAGGGACTGGTCGGGAAGCTGGGCCGGCGGCTGGGCGGGAGGCCGCTTCGGCCGGCGTTTCGGACGCAGGGGCAGGCGGCTGCGGGCCACCGCGAGGGACGCGTTCGGCTGGCAGCAGCTGCGCCCCGGCCAGCAGGAGGCGATGGAGCACCTGCTCGCGGGGCGCGACGTGCTGCTGGTGATGCCGACCGGCGGCGGCAAGTCGGCCGTCTATCAGGTGCCCGGCCTGCTCCTGGACGGCCCGACGGTCATCGTCTCGCCGCTCATCGCTCTGCAGCGCGACCAGGTCATGGGCCTGCTCAAGGCGGGGGCAGCGGGCGCGGTGGCGGTCAACTCGGCCGGCTCGGTCGAGGCGGGCCTCGACCAGGTCACGGCGGGCGACGCCGAATATGTGTTCCTGTCCCCGGAGCAGCTCGCCAAGCCCGAGGTGGTCGAGCGGCTGGCCGAGGCCCGGCCCTCCCTGATCGCGGTGGACGAGGCGCACTGCGTGTCCGCCTGGGGCCACGACTTCCGGCCCGAGTATCTGCGGCTCGGCAAGGTGATCGAGCGTCTGGGCCATCCCCCGGTGATCGCGATGACCGCCACGGCCGCGCCGACCGTGCGCGAGGAGATCGTCGAGTCGCTCGGCCTGACCGGCGCGCAGCAGATCGTGCGGGGGTTCGACCGGCCCAACCTCCGTCTCGACGTCCACCGGTTCACGAGCGACGACGACAAGCGCAGGGCCCTCGCCGACCACACCGCCGGGCTCGACGGCGTGGGACTGCTCTATGTGGCGACGCGGCGCCAGGCCGAGGAGTACGCCGGCCTGCTGAGGGAGCGCGGCCGCCGGGCCGAGGCGTACCACGCGGGGATGAAGGCGAAGGAACGCCGCCGCATCCACGAGCGGTTCCAGGACGACGACCTCGACACCGTCGTGGCGACCTCGGCCTTCGGGATGGGCATCGACAAGCCCGACGTGCGCTACGTGCTGCACGCCGCGCCTCCGGAGTCGCTCGACGCGTACTACCAGGAGATCGGCCGGGCGGGCCGGGACGGCAACCCGGCCGATGCCGTGCTGTTCTACCGGCCCGAGGACCTGGGGCTGCGCAGGTTCTTCGCCGGGGGCCACGCGGACGAGGCCATGATGCGGCGCGTCGCGACGCTGGTCCACGAGCACGGCGGGGAGGTCGCCGCCGCCGACCTGCGCGAGCTCCTCGGCGTCGGGGCGGCCAGGCTGGCCTCGCACGTCAACCTGCTCGAACGGGCGGGCGCGGTCGAGGTGACCCATGGTGGCGCCCTGCGCTACACCCCGGACGGCCCGCCTCCGGACGAGGCCGCCGCCCACGCGGTGGAGATCGACGATCTCCGGCACCGGATGGGGGACTCCCGGCTGGAGATGATGCGCGGCTACGCGGAGACGACCGGCTGCCGGCGCCGCTTCCTGCTGGAGTATTTCGGCGAGCCGTACGAACGGTCCTGCGGCGACTGCGACACCTGCCGCTCCGGTACGGCGACCCCGCCGGAGACCGGCGACGGGCGGTTCCCCATGCACGCGGACGTCCGGCACGCCGAGTGGGGGCACGGGATCGTGATGAGCCGCGAGCAGGACCGGATCACGGTGCTGTTCGACTCCGTGGGCTACAAGACGCTGGCCCTCGGCCTGGTCGGCGAGCTGCTCGAAGTGGTCTGACGAAGCGGAGAAGCCACGAACGGCCTGGGCAATCATTACCCATCGTGTCCATATCACCACTTGCGGTGGTTTCACCCTGTGTTGAGACTCAAAGGCGGAGGTCGTGAGATCGGGGGTGGTACCGGTGCGCGAGGCGATCAGCGCCAGGGAGACGTGGCCGTTCGAGTGCCTGCGCTGCCTGCGTGTCTGGGAGGAGGAGTACGTCGTCCACCGCACGCGCGACGAGCAGGGCGTCGACGTCGTGATATGGACCCGGGACGAGGTCGTCGTCCCGCCACCCTGGTCCGGGACGACCTGCCCCGGATGCGGCCGTGAGATCGTGACCTCGTTCCCCACGGGCTACCTGGCTCACCATCCGGAGAGCGCACCGGGCCGCGAGCCCGCGGCGCAGGCCCCGGCCGGCGGGACGCCCGCCAGGGGCGTGCCGCTGGCGTCGCAGGCGCTGCTCACCCTCGCGCTCCTGCTGCTGGCGGGTGCCGGTCTGTACGAGCGGCTCAACGCGGGCTGAGCACGCCGGTCCGTACGGGCGGCTCCACGTCCGCTGAGCACGCCGGTCCATACGAGCGGCTCAACACCGGCTGAGCACGCGCCGGTCCGTACGCGTTCACCGGGCACGCTTCGAAGCCACGGGGGCCTCCGGCGCGAATTCCCTATGGCCCGGCGCTCCGCTCCCAAATATGGCCGGATATTAGCAGATATAGCAGCACGGCTCGACCGCCGCAGGATCTCACCGTGAAAATGCGTGGGACCGGGAAATGCGTCGAGCCGCCCACCGGGTCGACGTCGCGCGGTTCCCGCCGCGTCGTGGGCCGTGATCGCCGCACGTCCACGCCGGGCGGCGTACCGAGACCTGTATGTACGACGACAAGCCCGGCGTCCTTTCTCACTGATCGGCCGGACGGAGGATTTCCCGCGCGGAAATTGATTTTGCGGGGGACGCCCGGCCGATGAACGAGCGCGGAGAAGCAGGAGACACCGGCAGAGCCGATCACCTGACGTCTCGGGTCGCGTGTGCCCGGCCTGCATCGGGGTGCTCGGGTTGTCCACAGGTTGACTGAGGGGGCCCGGCGAATCCGGCAGAATGAGAGCCCCTCGGAGAGGGCGGACCCGGAAGAAGGCGGATCAGGATCGTGACGACGTCCATTCAGCAGCGGATCGCCGAAGAGCTCGGCGTGCGCGAGAGTCAGGTCAGCGCGGCCGTCGACCTGCTCGACGGCGGGGCGACGGTGCCGTTCATCGCCCGCTATCGCAAGGAGGCCACGGGCGCGCTCGACGACGCCCAGTTGCGCACGCTGGAGGAGCGGCTGCGCTACCTGCGCGAGCTGGAGGAGCGGCGGGCCGCCATCCTCGACTCGATCCGGTCGCAGGGCAAGCTCGACGAGGCCCTCGAAGCGCGCATCATGGAGGCCGACTCGAAGGCCCGCCTGGAGGACATCTACCTGCCCTACAAGCCCAAGCGCCGCACCAAGGCGCAGATCGCCAGGGAGCTGGGGCTGGAGCCGCTGGCGGACGCGCTGCTCGGCGACCCGTCGCTGGACCCCCAGGCGACCGCGGAGGCGTACGTGCGCGAGGGCGTGGCCGACGCCGCCGCCGCGCTGGAGGGCGCCCGGGCCATCCTGGTCGAGCGCTTCGCCGAAGACGCCGACCTCATCGGCGACCTGCGGGAGCGCATGTGGTCCCGCGGGCGTCTGATCTCCCAGGTGCGGGAGGACAAGCAGGAGTCCGGGGCCAAGTTCTCCGACTACTTCGACTTCTCCGAGCCCTTCACCCGCCTGCCCTCGCACCGCATCCTCGCGATGTTCCGGGGTGAGAAGGAAGAAGTGCTCACGCTCACCCTCGACCCGGAGGCCGAGGAGCCGAACGACTACGAGGCGCGGATCGCCCGGCACTTCGGCATCGCCGACCTCGGCCGCACGGCCGACAAGTGGCTGCTCGACACCGTGCGCTGGGCCTGGCGGACCCGCGTCCTCGTGCACCTGGGCATCGACCTGCGGACCCGGTTGTGGCAGGCGGCCGAGGAGGAGGCCGTGCGCGTGTTCGCGGCCAACCTGCGCGACCTGCTGCTCGCCGCTCCCGCGGGGGCACGGCCGACCATGGGCCTCGACCCGGGCCTGCGCACCGGCGTGAAGGTCGCGGTCGTGGACGGCACCGGCAAGGTCGTCGCCACCGAGACGATCTATCCGCACGAGCCCAAGCGGCAGTGGGACCAGTCGCTCGCGGTGCTGGCCCGGCTCGCGACAGAGCACAAGGTGGAGCTGATCGCCATCGGCAACGGCACCGCGTCGCGGGAGACCGACAAGCTCGCCGGTGAGCTGGTCAAGCACATGCCGCACCTCACCAAGATCGTGGTGTCGGAGGCCGGAGCCTCCGTCTACTCCGCGTCGGCGTACGCCTCCCAGGAGCTGCCCGGTCTCGACGTCTCGCTGCGCGGCGCGGTCTCGATCGCCAGGCGGCTGCAGGACCCCCTGGCCGAGCTGGTCAAGATCGACCCCAAGTCCATCGGCGTCGGCCAATACCAGCACGACGTGTCCGAGGTGAAGCTGTCGCGCTCGCTCGACGCGGTGGTGGAAGACTGCGTGAACGCGGTGGGCGTGGACGTCAACACCGCGTCCGCCCCGCTGCTGACCCGCGTCTCCGGCATCAGCGCCGGGCTGGCGGAGAACATCGTCGCGCACCGCGACGCCAACGGGCCGTTCCGCTCCCGGACCGGGCTGAAGGAGGTGCCGCGGCTCGGCCCGAAGGCGTTCGAGCAGTGCGCGGGCTTCCTGCGCATCCCGGGCGGCGACGACCCCCTCGACGCCTCCAGCGTGCACCCGGAGGCCTACCCGGTGGTGCGCCGCATCCTCGACTTCACCAAGAGCGACCTGCGCACGCTGATCGGCAACACCTCGGCGCTTCGCTCGCTCAAGCCGTCGCAGTTCGTCGACGACACCTTCGGCCTGCCGACCGTGACCGACATCCTCAAGGAACTGGAGAAGCCGGGCCGCGACCCCCGTCCGGCGTTCAAGACCGCCACGTTCAAGGACGGCGTCGAGAAGCCGTCCGACCTGTCGCCCGGCATGATCCTGGAGGGCGTCGTCACCAACGTCGCCGCGTTCGGGGCGTTCGTCGACATCGGCGTGCACCAGGACGGCCTGGTCCACGTGTCCGCGATGTCCAACTCCTTCGTGAAGGACCCCCGCGACGTGGTCAAGCCCGGCGACATCGTGCGGGTCAAGGTGCTCGACGTGGACCTCCAGCGCAAGCGCATCTCGCTCACGCTGCGCCTGGACGACGAGACGGCCGGCGGTGGCCGCCGGGGCGGGCCGAACGGCGAGGCCCGCGACGACCGGCAGGACGGCCGGCGCGGCCAGCCGCGGCAGAACCAGTCCCGCCAGAACCCCGCCCGCCAGGGCCAGAACGGCAGGGGCGGGTCCGGCCGCGGCAACGGCCGGGGCTCGGGCGGCGCGCCGCTCGGCGGAGCCATGGCCGAGGCGCTGCGCCGGGCCGGTCTGACCGACCCCGGCTCCAGCGACCGCCGTTCCCGCTGACGCACCCCCGGTCCGGCCACGCCCCCGATTCGACGGCTGTCGTGCCCGGCGCTCGCCTTCTGAGCGCCGGGACCACCGTTCCCGCCGACGGCACCCCGGGGGCCGGCCAAGGTCCGGCCCGACAGCCGCCCGCACCCGGCACCCTGCCTCCGGGGTGACGGGACCGCCGCCACCGCTGAAGGCACCCCGGGTTGGCCAAGGCCCCCACCAGACGACCACTCACGCCCGGCTTCGGTGCGGCGGCACCGCTGTTCACGCTGACGCATTCGCCCGACCCATCGGTTCTCGCGCGCGCGCACCCGGCGCTCGCCTTCCGAGCGCCGGGACCGCTGTCAGCGGCCACAGGAGAATGCCCCGCGAACGGTGGACGCGGGGCACGGTGTCGATCAGGCCCGACGAGCGTGAAGTCGATCGGACCTGATGACCACAGGGTCGATCAGGTGCGATGAACGGTCATCCGGTCACTGCTGTTGCTGTTGCTGCTGCTGTTGCTGTTGCTGAGCGCGGCCGCGCTGCTGTTGCTGTTGCTGCTGCTGTTGCTGACCGCCCGCCCCCTGCTGTTGCTGCTGCTGTTGCTGCTGCTGCTGCAGTCGCTCGCGATGGTGGCGGCGGGGGCGATCGCGACCGTCCCAACGGTCCCAACGGTCGTGATGGTGGCGGAAGTGGTGGCGATAGCGGTGCCTGTCACGGCATCTGCCTCCCGGGCAGTCCCCCGTGACCGACGGCCGGACGACCTGCTCGGTCGTGCCGGCGGCGTTGGCCGACTGCGTCTGAATCGCGACAGGGACCACGAGAGCCGAAGCCGTCATGACGGCAGCAGCCAGTGCTTCTTTGAACATGGGTATCCCTCCGTCGGCTCCGTGACGAGAAGGCGGATGAACATCCGAATTCACGGAGCTCGAATCGATCCATCGAACCTGGATCCGGACCCTGATTCTCACGCTAAAGGCAGCAAACGCCGCAGTCACCCATCGTGGGGCAAATAAGCATTTTTAGCAACAAAACGCATGCAGCCTGGAAATACGGGGCTATCCGGCCCTGATTCGAACAGGTCGGCGATCACTACTTTGCGAAGACCTGGAGCCGATTCCCCTTGATGTGGAATTTCACTTGCCGCTTCCTGGGTAATGGACGTCTTCACGCCCCTCCCCGGCCTCCCCGGCGGCGGGGCCGCTCACGTGCGCAGCGAGCCCCGTCGTCAAAGCCCCGCCGTCAAAGCCCCGCCGTCACAGCCCGTCCGGGCACTGAGCAGGCCGCGCCGCCGCGGCCCATCCGCGCGCTCAGCAGCACACCCCGCCGTCAGAACCCCGCCGTCACAGCCCGTCCGGGCACTGAACAGGCCGCGCCGCCGCGGCCCATCCGCGCCCTCAGAGAGCCCCGCCGGGGCTGGCGGCGGCCGGTGTGAGCAGATCCTCCAGAACGGCGGCGAGTGCGGCGACCCCGGCGAGGCAGTCGGCCTCGTCGGCGTGCTCGTACGGCGAGTGCGAGACGCCCGTGGGATTGCGCACGAACAGCATGGCCGCCGGGACCTCACCGGCGAGGATGCCGGCGTCGTGCCCTGCCCCCGTGGGCAGCACCGGCGCGCCGCCGAGGACGCCCGCGACACGGTCGCGCAGCGGCACGTCGAAGTTCACGACCGGTGTGTAGGACTCCCGGGTCACCTCGGCCCCCTCGGCAGCTCGGGTCGTCTCCTCGACGAGCCTGTCGAGCAGGGCGGCGTCCGGCGCCCGGCAGTCGAGCCAGGCGCTGACCAGCGACGCGATGGCGTTGGTGCCGTTGGGCTCGACTTTGATCCTGCCGAAGGTGGCCAGGGCCCCCAGGCGTTCGGCGTTCGCCCGGGCGGCCAGCACCGCCGCCGCGTACGCCGGCATGGGATCGCGCCGGTCCTCCAGGCGGGTGGTCCCGGCGTGGTTGGCCTCCCCCCGGAAGTCGAAACGCCAGCGGCCGTGCGGCCAGATCGCGGAGGCGACGCCGACCGGATGCGGTGTGGCGGCAAGGTGGCGGCCCTGCTCGACGTGCAGCTCCACGAAGGCCCCGATGCGGGTCAGGCGCGCGTCGTCACGGCCGGCGGCCGCCGGGTCGCGTCCCGCCCGCTCCATCGCCGCTGCCAGCGTGACGCCGTCCGCGTCGCGCAGCGCCCCTGCCGTCTCGGGACGGACGGCGCCGGTCATCAGCCGCGATCCCAGGCAGGCCAGGCCGAATCTTGCGCCCTCCTCCTCGGTGAAGTTCACCACCGCCAGCGGCCGCTCCGGCCGGAACCCGCGCGCCCGCAGGGCGTCGAGCGCGGCGAACGCCCCCACGACCCCCAGCGGGCCGTCGTACGCCCCGCCATCGGGCACGGAGTCAAGGTGGGAACCGGTCACCACGGCGTCGCCCGCCGTGGAATCGCCCAGCCAGGCCCACTGGTTGCCGTTGCGGTCTGTCTCGTACGCGAGGCCTCGGCTGAGTGCCTGCTCCTCGAACCAGGCCCGGCACTCCGCGTCGGCCGCCGTCCAGGCGTGCCGCCGATATCCGCCCGTCGCGTCGCACCGGCCCACGGGGAGCAGGTCGCGCCACAGCCGGCGGAAGCCGTACTCGACCTCCTCCGGCAGGACCAGGGCCGCGCCCTCACGCATCGTGGTCCGCCCCCGCCCCCGCCCCCGCCCCCGCCTCGGCCATCGGGACGCGTACGCCGCGCTCCCCGGCCACCTCGACGGCCCGGTCGTATCCGGCGTCCACGTGGCGGATCACACCCATCCCGGGGTCGTTGGTCAGCACCCGGCGGATCTTCTCCCCCGCCAGCGGCGTGCCGTCGGCGACGGTGACCTGTCCCGCGTGGATGGAGCGGCCGATGCCGACCCCGCCGCCGTGGTGGATGGACACCCAGGACGCGCCGGAGGCGACGTTGACCATGGCGTTGAGCAGCGGCCAGTCGGCGATCGCGTCGGAGCCGTCCAGCATGCCCTCCGTCTCGCGGTAGGGCGAGGCCACTGAGCCGCAGTCGAGGTGGTCGCGGCCGATCACGATGGGCGCGGAGATCTCCCCCGAGGCGACGAGGTCGTTGAACCGCTCGCCGGCCCGGTCGCGCTCGCCGTACCCGAGCCAGCAGATCCGCGCGGGCAGGCCCTGGAACCGCACCCGCTCCCCCGCCATCCTGATCCACCGGGCCAGCGGCTCGTTGTCGGGGAACAGATCGAGGATCGCGCGATCGGTCGTCGCGATGTCGGCCGGGTCGCCCGACAGCGCCGCCCACCGGAACGGGCCCTTCCCCTCGCAGAACAGCGGCCGGATGTAGGCGGGCACGAACCCCGGGAAGTCGAACGCCCGCGCATAGCCGGCGAGGCTCGCCTCGCCCCTGATCGAGTTGCCGTAGTCGAACACCTCCGCACCCGCGTCCTGGAAGCCGACCATCGCCTCGACGTGCCGGGCCATCGACTCGCGGGCCCGGCGGGTGAAGCCTTCGGGGTCCTTGCGCGCCAGCTCGGCCATGTCCTCGAACGCGACGCCCAGCGGCAGGTAGGCCAGCGGGTCGTGCGCGCTCGTCTGGTCGGTCACGATGTCGATCTCCGCGCCCCCGGCCAGCAGTGCGGGCACGGCCTCGGCCGCGTTGGCCACGACGCCGATGGACAGCGGGCGGCGGGCGTCCCTGGCCTCGTACGCCAGGCGCAGAGCCTCCTCCAGGCTCTCGGCCCGGACGTCGAGGTAGCGGTGGGCGATGCGGCGCTCGACGCTGCGCGGGTCGCAGTCGACGCAGATCGCCACGCCGCCGTTCATCGTGACCGCGAGCGGCTGCGCGCCGCCCATGCCGCCGAGCCCGGCGGTGAGCGTGATCGTCCCGGCGAGACTGCCGCCGAACCGCTTGGCCGCGACCGCCGCGAACGTCTCGTACGTGCCCTGCAGGATGCCCTGGGTGCCGATGTAGATCCACGAACCGGCCGTCATCTGGCCGTACATCGTGAGCCCGAGCCGCTCCAGCCGCCGGAACTCCGGCCATGTCGCCCAGTCGCCGACGAGGTTGGAGTTGGCGATGAGCACGCGGGGAGCCCACTCGTGGGTGGTCATCACGCCGACCGGGCGGCCCGACTGCACCAGCAGGGTCTCGTCGGCCCGCAGGGTGGTGAGCTCACGCACGATCGCGTCGTACGACGGCCAGTCGCGGGCCGCCTTGCCGCTGCCGCCATAGACGACGAGCCGCTCCGGATGCTCGGCGACCTCGGGGTCGAGGTTGTTCATGAGCATGCGCAGGGCGGCCTCCTGCTGCCAGCCGCGGGTGTTCAGCGTGCCGCCGCGCGGAGCCCGGATCGGAGCCCGGCCGCCGGAATCCCGCTCGCCGGAATCCCGCTCGCCGGAATCCCGCTCGCCGGAACCCCTGCCGCCGAAAATCCGCTCGTCGGAACCCCCGCCGCCCGAACCGTGGTCGCCGGAACCCTGGTCGTGCGCGGCCCTGCCGTTGAGGGCGCCACCGCCGTCGTCAGCCACGAGTTCTCCTCCCACCCGCGCCCGCGGCGCATGGTTCTATTCAGTGAGTCCCACCCATCGTGGGTGAATGAATAGATTCAGTCAATGAGGAACACCCCACGGGCGGCGGCCGACGCCTCGAACGCCTCCAGGCGGGCCTGGGCCCCGGGCAGTTCATCGCACATCGCCTCAAGCAGCACCCGGCCGAGCATCATCGGCGCGCACGCCGTGTCGAACACCAGGTGCGTGCCCACCGCGGCGGTGAGCAGAACGTCCGACAGGCCGGCGAGGGACGGCACGCGCCGGTCCGCGACCGTGACGACGGCCAGCCCGGCCGCGCGGGCGGCCCGGAGCGCGTCCAGCAGTTCGGCGGGATAGCGGGGCAGGGCGAAGCACAGCAACGCCGTGGCCCCGGCCGCCGCCGCCTGCTCGACCCGGTCGGCGAGGAGCGACCCCGCCTCGTGCAGGGGCCGTACGTCGGGGTGCACCTTCGCCGCGAAGTACGCGAATCCGGCGGCCTGGGCGGCGGCGGCCCGCAGGCCCAGCACCGGCAGCGGCCGCGAGGCGGCGAGCAGGCGGGCGGCTTCGGCGACGGGCCCGGGATCGTCCAGCGAGCGGGCGAGGGCGCGCAGGTTCTCGATCTCCGCCAGCACGGCCCGCCGATAGCCGCCGCCCGCGCCCGCCGCCCGGTCCGCCCCCAGATCGGGCCACGACTCGGGCAACGGCTCGGACCACGACTCGGCGTCCGCGGGCGCAAGCTGCCGAGACCCGGGTTTCTGCGGCACGGAGCGGGCGGGCGCGCCGGGGTCCGGCGACGGACGATGCGAGCCCTCCGGCGGGGCGGGAGGCACCGGCGCGGGCCGCTCCCCCCGGCCTCCGGTCCGTCCATCCGCGCCGCCGTCGGAGAGCCGGGGCGTCGCCGTGGAGATGCGGGCATCCGGCCCGGCGTCCTCCCCGTTCCGGCCGGAGCCGTCCCGTTCCCGGCCCTGCCGTACGCCCAGCTCGCGGAACCTGCGCCGGAGGCCGGGATATCCGCTGTAGCCCAGCGCCGTCGCGAAGCGGGTCACCGACGGCTGGCTGACCCCGGCCAGCTCGGCGACCTCGATGCTCGACAGGAACGGCGCCTCGGCGGCGTGCTGCGCGAGGCAGTGGGCGATCCTGCGCTGCACGGGCGTCAGCCGGTGCCCCTCGAACAGCCGCAACAGACGGGACGCGGCGTCGTCGTCAAGACCGCCGAGGTCCCCGAGGTCCCCGGGAACCTGGCGATCACCGTCCCGGGCACTGCCGTCGCCCCGATCGTCACTGTGATCGCGGACGTCGCCCTCATCGCCAAGGTCATGATCGTCGCGGCCGTCACCCTGAGCGGCGGCGTCACGGGGGTCGCGGGGGGTGGACGGGCCGTCGTCCGTGTGGTGGCCGGTGTTCATCGTCCTCCGCCTCGCCTGCCCGCGCCGGGCCGTTCGGTCTGCATGCTTTTATTCAACACGCAGTCTCCGGGGAGGGGTTGTCCACAGGCAAGACGCCATCAGCGCGGCCCGCGCGGAGATTGCCTAGTCTGATCGGCAGAACTCAGCAAGGAGATTGCCGTTGATGACCGGTGGTTTGAGAAGTGGTGGCCTGGGCCGGCGCCTGGGGTTCGTCGCGGGAGCGGCCGCCCTGGCGGCGGCGGTGTGGGCGGTGCGCGACGTCCCCGCCGCGCTGGGGGCGCGGCCCTCGGGTGAGCGGGCGCTCCGGGTGCGGCGCTCGAAACAGTTCCGCAACGGCGCGTTCCGCAACACGAGCCCCAGCCCCGTCCTCCCGCCGGGGACCAGGCAGCAGGTCGTCCGCGAGTTCCTCCGCCGGACGCAGCGCAAGCCCCGGCTGCCCGTTCCCCTGATGACTCCCGGCCCGTCCCGGGGCGGCGACCTCGACGCCGTCTGGTACGGCCACTCCTCGGCCCTGATCGAGATCGAGGGGCGGCGGGTGCTGCTCGATCCGGTCTGGAGCGAGCGTTGCTCCCCGGCGTCGTTCACCGGGCCGCGGCGCCTGCATCCTCCGCCGGTGCCGCTGTATCAGCTGCCCGAGCTCGACGCGATCGTCATCTCGCACGACCACTACGACCACCTCGACATGGACACGGTGCGCCTGCTGGCCCGCACGCAGTCCGCGCCGTTCCTGGTGCCGCTCGGGGTCGGCGCCCATCTCGAACGGTGGCGGGTGCCCGCGTCGCGGATCGTCGAGCTCGACTGGAACGAGGAGACCACGGTGTCCGGTCTCCGGTTCGTGGCGACCCCCGGCCGTCACTTCTCCGGCCGCGGGCTCCGCCGGGACCAGACCCTCTGGGCCTCCTGGGTGATCGCGGGCGAGCGGCGCCGGGTCTTCTACACCGGCGACTCCGGCTACTTCGACGGGTATGCCGCGATCGGCGAGACGTACGGGCCGTTCGACCTGTCGGTGATCCAGATCGGCGCCTACAGCAAGGGCTGGCCGGACATCCACATGACGCCGGAGGAGGCGATCCTCGCCCACCTCGACGTACGCGCCGGGGTGCTGCTGCCGGTGCACTGGGGCACGTTCTCGCTCGCCCCGCACGCCTGGAACGACCCGATCGACCAGCTGTGGCGGGAGGCCAAGGCACGCGACGTGCGCCTCGTGGTGCCGCGGCCGGGCGAGCGCGTCACGGTGGACGACCCGCCGCCGGTGGACGGCTGGTGGCAGACGATCCTGTGAAGAGCCGGTCCGCGCCGCGAGGTGCGGGCCCTCGGGGCCGATACGGTGTCTGGGCCATCGCCGAGACGCTGGAGCAGGGCCGCGACAGGCCGGTCGGTTGATCCGGGCCGAGTCAGGGGGCGGTGGCCGCCGGACGGCTCAACGCGTCGGCGCGGGTCGGATACACGGTGAGCCGTGAGGTCAGGCCGAGCAGCGAGAACAGGTGACGCATCTGCGGGCTCATCCCGCAGAGCGCGCCGTCGCCGTCCTTCGGCGGGGTGCGGACGCAGGCGTCGATGAGCACCCGCATGCCGGCGCTGTCGATGAACCGCAGTTTCTCCACGTCGAAGAGGATGCGCGTCGCGGGACGGGCCAGGAGGGGCTCTACACGCTCACGCAGCCGGGGGACCGTGATCACATCGAGTTCGCCGCTGAGGGTGACGAGGGTGAAAGGAGGTGACTGCGCCACCGACACCTGGAAGTCGTGCATGGCTCCCACCTCCGTTGGTGAGATGACCCCACCGGAACAGCTTCCGGACTTGGCCATACTACGCGTAATCGGGCGATTAATCGCAGATTGCCGACGAAAGTCTGTTCAGGTTTCACTTCCGCCTCTCAGGTAGTCCCGGTCCATCGGCATACGAGCAACGGCGGTCGTCTGCCTCAGGCCGGTCACCACGCCGGTCACGCCGCCGGTCACGCCGCCGGTCACCGGACTGGTCGCGGCACTGGTGACGGCACTGGTGACGGCACTGGTGACGGCACTGGTGACGGCACTGGTGACGGAACTGCTCACCACGGGAGGCTCATCCAGTAGTGGTTCACCGGAGTCGAAGAAGACCGGCGACCCCGCACGCCGGGACGGCGTCCAGCGGCTGACGGCCCCCGCCCACGGCCCCAGCCCACTGGATGACAATCTCGGTCAAAGGCTCCGAATGTCCACGTTTGTCGCATTCCACGGTTTGGGTACGCCCAGCGCCAATCGTGGGGAGGAGCACCGAGATGACGTTCAATCCGCTGCAGGAGCGGGGAGTCCCGCTGGATCGGCAGCTGCGCAACTGGCGCGAGCTGAATGTCACGCCGATCGACCCCGACCGCGCCGATCCCTACACCCGGTGCCGGATCATCACGATGAACGGCATCGAGATGGAAGCGGTCATGTTCAGCCATCATTTCGCCCGGCGGTGCCAGGACCTGGAGGTGCGGCAGCGCCTGGCGGAGGTGCGCTACATCGAGGCCCAGCAGCAGAAGGCGGTCAACTGGCTGCTGCCGGGGCAGTCCTCGGTGCTGGAGACGACCCTCGGCTACGAGCAGGTGGCGGTGGACCTGACCGCCTGGGTGGCCCGCATGGAGCCCGACCCCTATCTCAAGCAGGCCTACCAGTTCGGCGTGCTGGAGGACTTCGACCACCTCTATCGGTACGCCAACCTGTACGAGATGATCGAGCACCGCAAGGCCGAGAAGATCGTCGACCAGCTGACCGAGGTGATGCCGGGCCGGCCGACGAAGATGCACCACCGTCACCCGGTCGACAACGTCCGCGAGCACTACGACCGCAACAAGGCGAAGCCCATCTCCAAGCTGCACGCGCTGACCATCATGTCCGCCGAGCAGCAGACGATGAACTTCTACATGAACGTCGGCCCGACGTACATGGAGCCGATCGCGCGGCAGCTCTACCAGGAGATCGGGCTCATCGAGGAGGAGCACGTCACCCACTACGAGTCGCTGCTCGATCCGGGCGAGACGTGGTGGGAGCAGTGGCTCAACCACGAGTACAACGAGTGCTACCTGTACCACTCGTTCATGGAGACCGAGTCCGACCCCAGGATCAAGGCGATCTGGGAGCTGCACCTGAACATGGAGCTGGAGCACCTGCGGATCGCCGCGGACATGTTCCGCCGGCACGACGGGCGCGAACCGGAGCAGGTGGTGGCCCGGGAGCTGCCGAAGCCGGTGACGTTCGAGCCGAACAAGGAGTATCTGCGCGAGCTGATCTCCACGCAGATCGACTACACGACCCTGGGCACCGGGTACGTCCAGGAGGCCCACGAGCGGTTCCAGCGCTGGCAGGACCAGCTCATGGGCGGGGAGGAACCGCCCAGCGAGCGCGTCATCGACGACAACCGCGCCAGGTCGGGTGACGAGTATCGCCTGGAGACCGAGGGCTCCCACCCCCTCTACAGCCTGCGCACCCACTGAGGACGCGCCCCGGCCCGGGTCCGTACGCGTCGTACAGACCCGGGCCGGGGCCGGTCGTGCCGCCCTTACTTGCGCATCGCCTGCCGGATCAGGTCGCGTGCCCGATCCATGATCGCCGCCGGCGGGCCCAGCAGCAGGTTGCGCGTCATCGACTCCACCCCCGGGCGCGGGCGGGTCGGGGCCATCGCCTCGGCGGCACGGACCCCGAGCGCCATCGCCCGCCGTTCGGCCGCCGTCGTCTCGGCCCGGAGCCTGGTGAACTCGTAACGCTCCTCGGCCCGCGCGTGCGTGAGCACGGCCATCCGGAGCCGGTCGAGCTCGGACATGAAGCCGGGATGGTCCGGGCCCATCTCGTTCAGCTTGAGGAGCATCTCCTTGGCCTCGCGCTCCTCCTTGAGCCGGTCGGCCACCACGCCCGTTCCCCCGTCCACGCGCAGCCGGGTGTAGGGGTGGACGATCTCCTCCTCCGCCGTCTCGTGGACGGCCAGCATGCGCACCAGCCGCCGGAACGGCTCGGCGCGCTGGTCGGACGGGGCGTGCTCCACCTCGTCGAACATCTCCCTGATCAGCGCGTGCTGGTGGATGAGCAGGTCGACGACGTCGCCTTCCTTCATCAGTTCCGGCACCGGGTGCTGCATCTCGGTCATGTCCCTCTCCCCTCTGATATGGCAGCCCGGCCTCCCATGGAGGCCGGGCGCCGGACGAAACGGGACCACGGTCGAGCGTGACCGCACAGGGCGGACACCCGGCTATCTACCCCTGACGAGCGCTGATCAGCAGCCGACCGGGCTCGACCCCAGCGCCACGTCGTCGTACCAGATGGTGTCGGAGTCGCTGCCGTAGCTCTCCCAGCCCAGGCGGAACGTCGTGGGCCGGGGCGCGGTGGAGCGGCGGAGCCACTGGGCGTCGATGTCGGTGGTCGGCGTGCCGTCCACCCGCAGGCCCGCGATCTCCTGGTCGTCCAGGTACGTACGCATGGACTGCTGCGTGGTGTCGATCTGGAAGCGCAGGCAGACCCAGCGGTTGACGGGCAGCGGGGAGCTCAGCGCGACGCCGGAGGGGCTCTGCTCGGGCAGCGTGGCGTCGTCGGACTCCCGGTTCCACTGGAGCGCGCCGTTCTGGCCGCCGATGCGCAGGTCCCTGCCGCCGTCCCTGGAGTCCGACATCGTGATCATCGAGACGTGGCCCGTGGGGAGCGCGGTCGTGTGGCGCACCCACATGCGGCCGTACACCACGGGCGCGATGCCGGAGACGTCCTTGGTGGTCGCGGCGAAGATGTGGTTGCAGTAGTTGCCGCCGCCGTTGATCCGCAGCGACTTGCCGCCGCTGTGCACGGTGGCGGTGTCGATCGTGGCGGTGCCGGTGCCCGAGCAGTTCGGGGTGGTCACCTGCCACTCACCCGACGGCGTGCCCGACTGGTCCTCGAAGCCGGTGCAGACGACCAGCCCGGTCCCCGAGCAGCCGGACGGCGTGGGCGTCACCGACGGGCTGGGCGAGGGAGACGGCGAAGGGGACGGCGACGGCGAGTGGTCCACCGTGGGCGACGGCGACGGCGACGGCGAGGGGGAAGGAGAGGGGGAAGGAGACGGGGACGGCGAGGGGGAAAGAGACGGAGACGGAGACGGGGACGGCGAGTGGTCCACGATCACCGACGGCGAGGGGGACGGGGAGGCGACGCCGCCGCACGGCACGCCGTTCAGCGACCAGTCGGAAGGCGTCGTGAGGCTGCTCGACCAGGTGCCCTGGAACCCGAAGTCGGCGACGCCGCCCGTCGCCAGCGAGCCGTTCCACGCGGCATTGGTCGCGGTCACGGTCGTGCCCGACTGGCTGACCTGGGCGCTCCAGGCGTTGGTGATCTGCTCGCCGGTGCCCGCCGTCCAGCGCAGCGTCCATCCGCTGACCGCCGGGCCGAGGTTGGTGAGCCGCACCGAGGCGGTGAAGCCGCCGGGCCACTGGTTGGTCGTGTAGTCCACACTGCAGACGGGAGCCGCGGTGGCGGTGCCGGGCACCAGCACGACCACCAGGCCGGCGACCAGCGCGGCCAGGGCCGCGACCACGCGCGCCACCGGAGAGCCCGGCAGGCCGCGGGCCGCGAGGCGATGCCCTCGGACGGGACGGAACTGCTTCATGCGTACCTCGATTTCTGCGCATCTGCTCGTTCGGCACGCCACCCCGCTCGCGCGCCGCGCCTCCTCACCGAGACGGGCGCCGGGCGAGCACCGGCGAACACGGGCAGGCGCGGGCACGCACGGACAGGCGAGGGTAGGCGCGCTCCCGCTCGGGGCCGCGGCCACTGGGACAGATGGGTCGCGACGCTGCGGCCCCCGGACGCAGATGTTTTCTCCGGGTCGCGGAACCGGTCAACGGACCCCGCCGCTCCCGGACCGGGCCCGCCCCGGCGGCGGCGACGCCCGCGCAGCTCAGGGGCACGACACGGGCCGCGGACGGCCGCGCCCGGGTGACGGCGCGAACTGAATCTTTCACCCTGGGCACCCGCGTGCCCGGGCCGCCCGGGTTGTTACGAGGGGACCGGTGCCCCGCGCGCCCGACTCTCGTAGTCTTCGCACTGAAACGCGCGAACGCAAAGGACAACCCCCAATGGCAGATACAGGGTCCTGGGTCGTCGTCGGGCTCGACAACGGCGGCACAAGCAACAACGCGACCGTTCTGGACGCCTCAGGGCGGTTCCTGGTGGACCGGCTGGTCGAGACCCCCAGCCTCGTGCGGGAGGGTCCCGAGGTCGCGGTCGAGCAGCTCCTGCTCGCCCTCGACAACGTGCTGGAGCTGACCGGCACGCCGCGCTCCGCCGTACGCGCTGTGGGCCTGGACACCCCGGGCCCGGCCAGCGCCGACGGGGTGATCTCCTCGAAGGGCGCGACCAACTTCGTCGATCCGGGCTGGTTCGGCTTCGACTTCCGGGGAGCCCTGGAGTCGCGGCTGGGGCTGCCGGTCGTCTACAACAACGACGGCAACGCCGCGGCGCTCTACTCCCACCACGTACGCTTCGGGCCGGACGCCTGGCAGCACTCGTCGGTGTCGGCGATCGTCGGCACCGGGCTCGGGGGCGGCGTCATCCAGTCGGGACACGTGGTGAAGGGCGCCGCCGGGATGGCCGGCGAGCTCGGCCACGTCCACATCCCGCTGCAGGGCCTGCTGGAGGACGGCCAGCCGCTCCCCGAGTGCAACTGCGGCTTCGTCGGGGACGCCGAGAGCGTCGCCTCGCTGACCGGCATCGAGAAGAACCTGCTGCCCTACTGGCTGACCCGCTTCCCCGACCACGAGCTGCACAAGGTCGAGCCCGTCGGGAAGGCCGCCAAGCTGCTGCGCGGCTACGCCGAGAACGGCGACCCGCTCGCGCTCAAGGTCTTCGAGCAGCAGGCCATGGCCATCGGCAGGCTGTTCACGATCGCGGCCAACTTCACCGACCCGGACGCGTACTTCCTGGGCGGCGGGGTGGTCGAGGCGGCCCCGCACTTCCGCGAGTGGTTCCTGGAGAAGGTCCGCGAGCACACCCTGCTGCGCGAGGAGCAGCGGCGGGTGGCCTCGGTGACGCTCGTCGAGGACCTCGACATGGCCGGCGCCCGGGGCGCGGCGCTCGCCGCCCTCGCCGAGATCGTCGGCCGCTGACACCTGTCCGCGGCCCGGCCCGGTCACGGCGGGTGATCTGGACGGATCACCCGCCAGGACGGGGTCCGGCGGACGGAACGTCCAGAGCGGGTTGCGAATCTCGTTCGGTTCGGCACGATGCGGACTCGTGAACGACACAGACCTGCTCAACGGCCGCCGCTTCGTCATGGTCAGCTCCACGGCCAGCGTGGTGGACGCCGACGCGCCGACCGAGTTCGCCTACGAGGAGTCGGGCGGCGTCATCTGGGGGCATTACACGGGCGACACCGTGGTCCACGGCCGGTTCGTCGGCACGCGGGACAGCGACCGCATCGAGCTGTCCTACGTCCACCTGCTGAAGACCGGCGAGCGCGCGAGCGGCCGCAGCGTCAGCCGCATCGAAACGGCCGAGGACGGCCGGCTGCGCCTGGTGGAGGAGTTCCAGTTCGAGGGCGACGACGCCACCCACGTCAGCGTCTGCGCCGAGGTGGCCTGACCCTACGTTTCGTCGCGCAGCGCGGCGCGGCCCTCGGCCGCGCCGACGAAGCGCATCTTGCCGAGCGGCAGCCCCTGCCCCTGCCCCTGGCCTGGCCCCGGCCCCTGCTCGGGCTCCGGGGAGGCCGAGGGCGTGGGCCGCCGCGCGGCGCCCCTGCCCCGGTCGCGCTCCCGGTCGCTCGGCAGCACGTACGGCCGCCTGAGCACCTCGTCGAGGATGAACACGGTCTCGGTGGCCTTGACGGCGGGGATGTTGGCCAGGCGTTCGGTGACCATCGCGTGCACCTCGGCCACGTCGGCCATCCGCACCTGGATCATGGCGTCGTGCTGGCCGGTGGTGATGGCGCAGTACTCCACCTCCGGCATCTGCGCGAGCTGGGCGCGGAACTGCCGCCACATCTGCTGGCGCACGGTCACGAAGATCAGCGCGACGATGCCGAGACCGGCCCGCTGGTGGTCGATCTCGGCCGTGAAGCGCTTGATCACACCGTCGGCGCGCAGCGCCTCGAAGCGTGTGTAGGCGTTGGCCCGGGAGATCCCCACGCGCTCGGCGAGCGCGGAGACCGAGACCCGCCCGTTCTCCCTGAGCACCTCGAGGATCTTCAGATGGGTGGCGTCCAGCTCCAGGCCGATGCCGATCCGTCCAGTGGCGCCGCCCCCGGACCCCGAGTTGCTTGACATTTCGGTCACCGCTTCATCCTCCGTGGGAGATTCGTCTCGGCTTGGCCGCACGAGCTGGACTTTCTGCCGGACAATCCTGGACGATCGGCGACCAAACGTCCATACGGCCAAGAGTTGGCCTGTTTTCGGAGGACACATAATGACGACCCGTTCGTGGCAGGTGAGGGCCGGCCTGCTCCCGGTTGTGCTCACCGGCGCCCTCGCCCTCGCGGCCTGCTCCGGCGGCGGCTCGTCCAGCAGCACCCCCAGCGGCGCCGCGGGCAAGACGCTCGTGATAGACACCTCGTTCGACCTCAAGACGGCGGACCCGGGACGGACCTACGAGCCGACCGGCCTGATCGTCGACAAGGCGACCTACGACACGCTTCTCACGTTCGACGGCTCCGACGTCACCAAGCCGGTGCCGTCGCTCGCCGAGTCGTACGAACTGTCGCCCGACGGCAAGACGCTCACGCTCAAGCTGCGGCAGGGCGCGAAGTTCGCCGACGGCTCCCCGGTGACCGCCGACGACGTGGTGTTCTCGCTCACCCGCGTGCGCGACATGAAGGGCACGCCGTCGTTCCTGCTCGACGGCGTGGAGATCGCCAAGACCGACGACTCGACCATCACGCTGACGTCGAAGACCTCCAACCCGGCGCTGCCGTACATCCTGCCCAACCCCGCCCTCGGCATCCTCAACTCGAAGGCGGCCAAGGAGCACGGGGCGACCGACGACCCGGGCGACAAGGCAGAGCAGTACCTCAACTCCACCTCGGCGGGCTCGGGGCCGTACACGATCGAGTCGTTCAACGTGAGCAGCCAGGTCGTGCTGAAGGCGAACGCGAACTACTGGGGCACGAAGAAGCCCTATTACGACAAGGTGGTCATCCGCAACGTCGAGTCGGCCACGCAGAAGCTCAACGTGCAGCGCGGCGACAGCCAGGTGGCGCTGAACCTGTCCGGCGACCAGGTGGCCGGCATCTCCGGCGGCCTGCAGGTCGACCGGACCACCTCGGCGTACGTGTTCTTCCTGCTCGCCAACCAGGACTCGGGCGTCAGCAAGGTCACCTCCAACCCCAAGTTCGTCGAGGCGGTGCGCAAGGGCATCGACTATCAGGGGCTGCTCGAGCTGGCCGGCGAGGGCTCGACGCAGGCATCGGGCATCATCCCGTCGATGTTCCTCGGCGCGCTGCCCGCCGACCAGGCGGCCACGCGCGACGTCGAGGGCGCCAAGGCGGCGCTCGCCGCGAGCGGCGTGACCGACCCCACGGTCAAGCTGGAGTATCCCAGCGAGCTGACCGTGAACGGCCTGTCCTTCCAGCCGCTGGCCGAGCGTATCCAGGCCAACCTCAAGGAGGTCGGCATCAACGTCGAGCTGACCCCCGCCCCGGTCACCACCGCCCTGGACAACTACCGCAACGGCAAGGAGGAGCTGGGCCTGTGGTACTGGGGCCCCGACTTCCCCGACCCCAGCAACTACCTGTCGTTCGCCCCGGGCAAGCTGGTCGGCCTGCGGGCCGGATGGAAGGCGGGCGCGGACAAGGAC
The DNA here is from genome assembly GCF_036186745.1 of Microbispora hainanensis. Lineage (NCBI taxonomy): Bacteria > Bacillati > Actinomycetota > Actinomycetes > Streptosporangiales > Streptosporangiaceae > Microbispora > Microbispora hainanensis. The sequence continues at coordinate 6,629,394 of NZ_CP108086.1, forward strand.
GTCGAGGCCGCCGCCGACAAGGCCGCCGCCGCGGTGAGCGACGACGACCGCAAGCAGGCGTACACCGACTTCCAGCAGAAGCTCAACGCGACCGGCCCGTTCATGCCGCTGATCCAGCCCGGCCAGAACATCGTGACGGCGGCGTCCGTCACCGGTGTGGCGTACCACCCCGTGTGGACGATCAATGTCGCCGACCTCGGCGCCAAGTAGACGCCGTACGGGGAACCGGGCGGTGCGCAGTCCGCTCGCCCGGTTCCTGGTGCGGCGCGTCCTCACGGCGGTGCTGCTGGCGCTGGGCATCACGCTGGTCACCTTCGTGCTGACCAACCTGGTGCCCGGCGACCCGGTCGCGGCCAACCTCGGCCAGCGGGCGCTCGGCGACCCGGCGATCGTGGCCCAGTGGCGCGCCGATCACGGCCTCGACCGGCCGCTGCCGCAGCAATACCTGCTGCACCTCGAAGGGCTGCTGCACGGCGACCTCGGGACGAGCCAGCAGAGCCACCGTCCGGTGCTCGACGACCTCTCCGAGGCGGTGCCGGCCACGCTGGAGCTGGCCGGGGCCGCGATCCTCGTCTCGCTGATCCTCGGCGTGGGATTCGGCGTGATCGCGGCGCTGCGTCGCGACCGGATCTCCGACCACGTGCTGCGGGTGCTCAGCCTCATCGGCATCTCGGTGCCGACGTTCTGGCTGGCGCTCGTGGCGTTCTACGTGTTCTTCTTCCGGCTCCAGATCACCCCGGGCAGCGGCCGCATCGATTCCGGGATGACCCCGCCGCCGCAGGTCACCGGCCTCTACACGGTCGACGCCCTGCTGTCCGGCCAGTGGGACGTGTTCTCCTCGGCGGTCGGCCACCTGGCCGCGCCGGCGCTCGTGCTGGCCCTCTACACGATCGGCCTGCTCACGCGGTTCACCCGCTCGGCCGTGCTGGAGGTGCTCGGGCAGGACTACGTGCGCGCCGCCCGCGCCAAGGGCCTGCCCGGCCGGGTGGTGCTGTTCCGCTATGTGCTGCGCCCCGCGCTGGTGCCGGTCATCACCGTGGCCGGCCTGGCGTTCGGCAGCCTGCTGTCCGGCACCGTGCTGGTGGAGGCCGTCTTCGCCTGGCCGGGCGTCGGCCAGTACGCCTACAAGAGCGCCACCACCCTCGACCTGCCCGCCGTCATGGGCGTCGGCCTCGTGGTGGGCGTGGTCTACCTCGTCATCAACCTGGTCGTCGACGTGCTGTACGGCGTCATCGACCCGAGAGTGAGGGTCTCGTGAAGCGCGCCGGCCTGTTCGCGCGCACCCGCGCGAGCCGGCTCCCGCAGGCGTGGCGGCGTCCGCTGGCGGTCGTCGGCACCGTCGTCGCGGTGGTCTGGATCGTGGTCGCGCTGGCCGCGCCGGTGCTCGCGCCGCACGACCCGCTGGCGCAGGAGCTGCCCCGGCTCGCACCGCCCGGCCCCGGCCACTGGCTCGGCACCGACCAGCTCGGCCGCGACATCCTCAGCCGGATCATGTACGGAGCACGGGTGTCCATCCCGCTGACGCTGCTGCTGGTGGCGCTGTCGGTGGTGATCGGGGGCCTGCTCGGCGCCTGCGCGGGCTATTTCGGCCGGTGGGTGGACGAGACGATCATGCGCCTGGCCGACCTCGTGTTCGCCTTCCCCACCGTCATCCTCGCGATGGTCGTCGCCGCCGCCCTGGGCGCGAGCCTCGGCAACGCGGTGCTCGCCGTGCTCGTCGTCGCCTGGCCGGCGTACGCGCGGGTCACCCGCGGCCTCGTGCTCGGCGTACGGGAGCGGGAGTTCGTGCTGAGCGGCAGGCTGCTGGGCTTTTCCGCCTGGCGGTCGCTGCGGGTGGACGTGCTGCCCAACGTCACCGGGCCCGTGCTGGTGCTCGCCACCCTCGACATCGGCACCGCGCTGCTGCTGCTGTCGGGCCTGTCGTTCCTCGGGCTCGGCGCCAAGCCGCCGTCGCCCGAGTGGGGCGCGATGGTCGCCGGAGGGGTGGAGGTCTTCGACAGCTGGTGGGTCGCGACGTTCCCCGGGCTCGCGATCCTCACGGTCGTCCTCGCGTTCAACTTCCTCGGCGACACGCTGCGCGACGCGCTCGACCCGCGTACCGCCCGGGCGATCAAGGAGCGTGCACTGTGACTGCCGCATCGAAGACGGCGGCACCGAAGAAGGCGGCGCTGACGATCGAAGGGCTGCGGGTCTCGATCGGCGGCCACGACGTCCTGCACGGCGTCGACCTGACCCTGGAGGCAGGCCGCGTGCACGGCCTCGCCGGCGAGAGCGGCTCGGGCAAGACCATGACCGGGCTCGCCGTGCTCGGCCTGCTCCCCCACGGCTCCCGCGCGTCGGGACGGATCGCCTTCGGCGGCCGTGACCTGCTGGAGATGCCCGCCCGCGAGCTCAACGAGGTGCGCGGCGCGAAGATCGCCATGGTCTTCCAGGACCCGGCGACCAGCCTGCACCCGATGCTGACGGTGGAGCGGCAGCTCACCGAGCACATGCGCCATCACCTGGGCGTCGGCAGGAAGGATGCGCGGGAGCGGGCCGCCGGTCTGCTCGCCAAGGTGCGCATCCCGGGCCCCGAGGAGGCGCTGAAGCGCTACCCGCACCAGTTCTCCGGCGGCATGCGGCAGCGCATCGCCATCGCCGTCGCGCTGGCCTGCGAGCCCGAGGTGCTCATCGCCGACGAGCCGACGACCGCGCTCGACGTCACCGTGCAGGCCGGGATCCTGCGCCTGCTGCGCGGCCTGTGCGACGACCTCGGCCTCGCCGTCCTGCTCGTCACCCATGACCTCGGCGTGATGTCGGCGGTGGCCGACGAGGTGAGCGTGATGAAGGACGGGCTGGTCGTGGAGACCGGCCCGCGCGGCCGGGTGCTCCGCGAGCCGAGCCACCCCTACACCCGTTCGCTGCTCGACGCCCTGCCCGTGCCGCCCGCGGAGGAGTCACGATGACCACCCCCCTGTTGTCCGTGGAGGACCTGGTCGTGGAGCACCGCACGCCGGGCCGCCCGGTCGTGCGAGCGGTGGCCGGGGCCAGCCTGCACGTCGCCGCCGGCGAGGTCGTCGGCCTGGTCGGCGAGTCCGGATGCGGCAAGTCCACCCTGGCCAGGGCTGTGTGCGGGCTGCACGGCGCGGCCTCCGGACGGATCCGCGTCGGCGGGCGGCCGGTGACGCCCCTCGGGCTGCGCCGCAGGGACCCCGCGCTCACCGGCGTGCAGATGGTGTTCCAGGATCCGTACTCCTCGCTGAACCCGCGCCGCCGCGTCGGCGCGCAGATCGCCGACGGGCTGCGGACCGCGGGCGACACCGCGGCCAGCCCCGCCGACCTGCTCGAACGGGTCGGGCTGCCGCGCGACTTCGCCGGCCGATATCCGCACGAGTTCTCCGGCGGGCAGCGGCAGCGCGTCGCGATCGCGCGGGCGCTCGCCGCCCGGCCGTCGCTGCTGATCGGGGACGAGCCGATCTCGGCACTGGACGCCTCCGCCCAGGCGCAGGTGGCCCGGCTGATGCGCGACCTCGCCGTGGAGTCCGGCGCGGGCCTGCTGTTCATCAGCCACGACCTGTCCGTCGTACGGCTGATCGCCGACCGGATCGCGGTCATGTACCTCGGCAAGGTGGTGGAGACCGGGCCGACCGCCGAGGTGTGGGCCGACCCCCGGCACCCGTACACGCGGGCGCTGCTCGCCGCGATCCCCTCCCCCGACGGCGCGGGCGTGCTGCCCGCCGAGCTGCCGGGGGACGTGCCCGACCCCGCCGATCCCCCGGCGGGCTGCCGGTTCCATCCCCGCTGCCCGCTGGCCATGGACGTGTGCCGGGAGAAGGAACCGGACTTCGGGCCGGTGGCCTGCTGGCTGCACGCGCCGGAGCCGTCCCCCGCGTCATGATCGACCCGCTCATGCTGGAGGACGTACGCGCGGGGATGACCGGGGCGGGGGTCGACGCCCTCGTGCTGCGGCCCTCCCCGGACTTCCGCTACCTGCGGGCGGGCCCGCCGGCGGGCGCGGACGGCGAGAGTTACCTCGTGGTGGCGCTCGACGGGCCGCCCGCCCAGGCCGGCGACCCCGCGCAGGCGGCGGCCCTCGTGCCGCCGTCGGCCCGCCGTGTGGCGGTGGACCCGCAGATGCCCGCCGCCGAGCTGTTCGCGCTGCGCCTCGACGCGGAGCTCGTGCTGGCCTCTGCCGTGCTCGCGCCGCTCCGCCTGCGCAAGCGGGCCGACGAGGTGGCCGCGATGCGGCACGCCGCCGCGGCGGCCGACGCCGTGCTGCTCGCCGCCCGCGAGCCGGCCTGGTTCGGCGCCACCGAGCTGGGGATGGCACGCAGGCTGCGGGCGATGCTCGCCGAGACCGGCTGCGAGGGAACGCCCTCCGTGCTCGTCGCGGCGGGCGAGCACTCCGCCGACCCGCGCCACCGGCCGTGCGAACGGGTGATCAACCCCGGCGACGCGCTGCTCGTCTCGATCGGCGGACGCTGGAACGGCTACTGCGCCGAGGTCGCCCGGGTCTTCGCGGTCGCCGAGCCGCCGGAGGACTTCGACGCCATGTATTCGGTCGTCCTCGCCGCGCAGCGGGCCGCCGTCGACCTCGTACGCCCCGGGGTGGCGTGCGCCGAGGCCGCGGCCGTCGCCCGCGAGGTCATCGACGGCAGCGGCTACGGCGACTACGCCGCCGCCCGCGCCGGCCGGGGCATCGGACTGAGCCCGGCCGAGGGGCCCTGGCTGGCGGCCGGGGAGAGGTTCGAGCCCGGGATGACCGTCTGCCTGGAGCCCGCCATCTATCTGCCCGAGCTCTTCGGCGCCCGCGTGGCCGACGTGGTCGTGTGCGGCGAGGACGGCCCGGAGCTGCTCAGCACCGGCTCCCGCGCGCTCCACGTCCTCGACCGGTAGACCGGCTCACCCGGGGGATCGCCGGGCGGGCCGTCAGACGGGGGGCTCGGGGTCGTACTGCATGTGCCGGCGCACCTCGCGGGCCCGGTCGGCCCCCGCGAGCCGTGCCACCAGGTGGAGCGCCATGTCGATGCCCGCCGACACCCCGGACGAGGTGACGACGTCGCCGTCGTCGACGAAGCGGTCCTCGCGACGGATGTCGATGGTCGGGTCGAGCTCGGCGAGCAGGTCGAGGGCGCCCCAGTGCGTGGTCGCCGGGCGGCCCGCCAGCAGCCCGGCCGCGGCGAAGACGAGCGACCCCGTGCAGACGCTGGTCATCAGCGGCACGCGTCCGCGCAGGTCCCGCACCCAGGCGAGGTGGTCGGGGTCCTTCAGCTGGGGACGGGTCCCCGCGCCGCCCGGGTGCAGGAAGACGTCCAGGTGACCGACGTCGGCCGCCGACCTGTCGGCGTGCAGCGTCAGCCCCTTCGACGCCCGTACGGCTCCCGCCTCGGGCGCGAAGGCGACGACCTCCGCCTCGTCGGGGCGCAGTTTCGCCCAAACGCCGAAGACCTCCCAGGGGCCCACCGCGTCGAGTTCCTCCACCTGGTCGAACAGCAAGATCCCAATCCGTGTCATGCCGCCATCCTCGCGCAGGGGGCGTACGGAGACGAAAGCACCGGCAAGACTGGGCAAATAGTCGCTATCAGCACCAGCAACCCCAGGAGGCTCGATAGAGGATAGAAAGGTCATTTTCCCGAAGCTCTCGCGGGTCGGGCAGCGATCCGCGTCGGGACACGTCATCGGGGAGGATCCATGACCACGACCGAGGCGACGCCGGGCACGAGCAGGGCGGGCACGACCACGACCGGCACGACCACGACCGGCACGACGACCGCCCGGGGCCGGACGACCCGCGCCCGGACGACGACCACGCGGCCCACGACCACGCGAACCACGCCCACTCCGGCTCCGCGCGCCGGCAAGAGCATGGAGATGAAAGAGGAGCACCGGCCCCAGCTGAACCTGAACCTGCCGTTCATGCGCGTTCAGTTCCGGGCGCCCGAGATGCACCTGCCGCACGTGGGCATGCCGCACATCAGCGGCCGCGACGTCGGGCACGCCATGGACGTCGCCCGCACGTTCCTGCCGCCGCCGGAGCGGATCATGTACTACGGCGGGCTCGGCGCGCTGGCCGCGCTCGGCATCCTGGAGTGGCCGGTGGCGGCGGCGATCGGCGCGGGCACGATGATCGCCCAGCGCGCCAGGGGACGGGAGCAGCGCTGGTCACCGTTCGGCACCGCACAGAAGGAGACCCGCGGGCGGACCACGCCGAGAACGGCTGCAACCGGGGCCGGAGCCATGCCGGAGCCGGCGACGCCGGCAGCCCGGACGGCCGGGCGGAGAAGCACCACGGCCAAGGGCGAGGCGAAGACTCCCGCCACCACCACCGCCCGGCGCACCAGGGCCGGCGCCAAGTAACGCGGGGCGCCTCGCGCGGTCCGCGCCCGCGGCACCGCGCGATCGGCGTGTGCTCGGCGCGCGCGATCATCGGCACGTTGTCACCGCACGATCGGACGCTGCGGCGCGCGCCCGAGGGACATGAGGCGGCATTCGGCGACATCCGTAGATATGCGGCGGCATCCGGCCGGACGGCCGGCGGGCGAGCAACAGGCGAGCGGTGCCGGCCGCTGCGCGGCGACCGGCACGGCCGACACGGGTCGGCCGGTGAACGATCCACGCGCGTGCCTTACCCGCGAACGCGAGGGACCCACGCGCCCGGCTGATCCGCATGCGCGATTGATCGGCGCATGGCCGACCACGGGTGACCGACCCGCGCCTGACCGACCCGCGCCTGACTGATCCTCGCGTGAGTCATGCCGCGCATGAGCGGTCCGCACCGCGACGGACCCGCGCTCAGAGGCACCGGCGCCTGAGCGATGCACGCGATGAGCGACCCGAGCGCGTGCATGATGGGGCACGCTCCGGGCCCTGTCGCGGCCCGCGCGGGGGCCGTATCACGCCCGGGACTTCATGGTCGGCTTCATGATCGGGGACAACGGCGGATGCGCGTGATCGGGACGTGTATCCGCAACGGTCATCGACCGTTCACCGAACGGTAACCTGAACTACGCCGTTTTGGGAGGTTGGTGCGTCACTCTTCCCTAGAAGCCGATTTGTCCTACCGAGGTGTGAAGTGTCTGAGTTCCTCGCCGCCGTACTCTCCCGGGCGGCCATCATGGTCCTGGAGGCGCTGCTCGTGCGTCTCTTCCAGGCTCTTCTGACGTCGACCTTCCGCATGCCGATGCCGCAGGCGGCCTGACCGGAGGCGTCCGCCATCGTCGCGGGCCGGCGCCGACCGGCCCGAAAACACGGGCCTTCCCCGGGACGACGCCCGTCGAGCCAGGCGAACAGCCCGGTGACCAACCCGGGGCGGACAGCCGGCGACCAGCCGGCGACCAGCCGACGATCAGACGACGATCAGACGACGATCAGACCGGCGAACAGCCGCTTGACTCGCCCCAAGCCGTCGCATCCCGCCGCCCGCCACCCCTGCGCTCGCGGATCGCTACGCTCCGCCACCTGCCGCTGCGTCCTGCCATCGGCCGAGCCCTGCCGACTGCTTCGCCCCGGTCGTCTGTTGCCGGGCTGCGATCGTCGCGCCAGGTGAACACCCGGTGAACGCGGAAGCCGGCCCCCCTTGGGGAGCCGGCCGTTCTCCACACCATCACGCACACCATCCGGCGGGGACGGGAGCGCCGGGAGATCATCCCCGGCTCGGCGGCCCCTCGCCCCCGGCGACGGTTGCCCACCCCTTCGTACGGGCCCCGTGGCGGCCTGTCGCCTCCAGCGGGATCGTCGCCCCGGCGCGGGTCAGTCCTTGATGGAGTCCTTCACCTTGCCGGCGGCGTCCTTGATCTTCTCGCCGGCCTGCTTCATGTGGCTCTCGGACTGGTCGGCCCGGCCCTCGGCCTCAAGGCTCTCGTTGTCGGTGACCTTGCCGAGCCCCTCCTTGGCCTTGCCGACGACCTCTTCCGACTTGTTGCGGAACTTGTCCTCCGTGCTCATCCGGACACTCCTCTCGGTTCCAGAAGCTGACCAACCCCCCTTTCCCCAGGTGAAGGGGCTAAACGCCGCACGGCGCGCCGCCGCCCACCCCGCAAACACAATCCCACCCAAACGGGAAAAAGTGACGAATCGGGCGTACGCTAGAAATAAGGACTACAGCACACACCTCTGAAGGGTGGTGTGACGTATGACACACGGTGCCGACATCGGGACGCATCCCGACATCATGCAGATGCGCGCTCGTTACGAGGCCGCCGCGGCGAATCCCGCCGCGCAGCTCGCCGATGGTCTCACGCTTCTGAGCGGTATGTATCTAGCGCTCTCACCGTGGATCGTCGGATTCAGCGGCACGCGGACTCCGCTTGCCGTGAACAACCTGATCACCGGCCTGGCCGTGGCGCTCCTGGCGATGGGGTACAGCTCGGCGTTCGGGCGCACCTACGGAATCTCCTGGGTCGCCCCGCTGCTCGGTATCTGGACCATCATCGCCCCCTGGGTGATCCGCGGAGGCATGGCGACCACGTCGACGATCGTCAGCAACGTGATCGTCGGCGCGCTCATCCTGCTCTTCGGCCTGGTGACCATGCGGTTCGGCATGATGGATCGCGGGCGGCCCGGCGGCTTCCGTACGGGATCGGCACATATGGGACCGGCCCACTGACCGGATCCCGAACCCCGGCGGCCTGCCCGCACCGGGCACCCGGCGCACAGGCGCGGCACCGCCGTCCCCGGGACGGCGGTGCCGCCGCGGCCGGCACGATGGCCGTCCTGTCACCGGCTCCCGTTACTCTCGTCTCGTCGGAGACGGAGAGGACGGTGACGGCGTGACGACAACGGCCCCCGTCGCGAGTCCGGTGGACTTCGCGACCTACGGCGACTACGGGATCAAGGCGGCGACGCGGCCGGACGGGTCGTTCGAGCGGCCCGTCTATCGGTTCCGCGACCGCGTGACGGCCGACGGAAGCAGCGGATATCCCGCCGAGCCCGGGCGATATCACCTGTACGTGTCGCTGGCCTGCCCGTGGGCCCACCGCTCGGTCATCGTCCGGGCGCTCCTCGGCCTAGAGGACGTCGTGTCGATGTCCGTGGTCGATCCCGTCCGCGACGGACGCGGGTGGGCGTTCCGCGAGGGCCCGGGCCACGGCCCCGACGAGCTCAACGGCTTCACGCTGCTGCGTGAGGCGTACGAGGCGACCGAGCCCGGCTACGACGGCCACGTGTCGGTGCCCGTGCTGTGGGACCGGCGCACCGGCCGGATCGTCAGCAACAACTTCCCCGACATCAGCCTCGACCTCGGCCAGGCGTTCGCGCGGTGGGCCAGGCCGGGCATCGACCTCTACCCGGAGGACCTCCGGGGTGACATCGACGCGCTCAACGAGCGCGTGTACGCCGACGTCAACAACGGCGTGTACAAGTGCGGCTTCGCCGAGAGCCAGGAGGCGTACGACACGGCCGTGACGACGTTGTTCGCGACGCTCGACGAGCTCGACGAGCGCCTCGCCGGCGGCCGTTACCTGTTCGGCGACCGGCTCACCGAGGCCGACGTCCGCCTGTGGGTCACGCTGGCCCGGTTCGACACGGTCTACGTGACCCACTTCAAGGCGAACATCCGCCGCCTGGCCGACTATCCCAACCTCTGGCGCTACGCCCGGGACCTCTACGCGAACCCGGCCTTCGGCGGCACGACGAACTTCGACCACATCAAGCGGCACTACTACGACACCCACCCGAAGATCAATCCATTTCGGATCGTGCCCGCGGGTCCGGTCATCGACTGGAGCCTGTAGCTCACGCGGAGGGCAGCGCCTCGCACAGCCGGTCGAGCTCGTCCTCGGTGTCGTAGTAGTGCACCGAGGACCGCACGAGCGGGGGCAGATGACGTCGAGCCCGAGGCTCAGCGCGTATTCGGCCGCCACGCCGAGGCCGATCTTGCCGGCCCGCCGGACGGTCCGCAGGAAGGCGATCGCGTTGCCGGCGTACTCGGCCTGCGAGGTGAGGATGCGGTCGCCCGGCTTCCACGGCAGGGAGTAGAAGGCCATGTCCCAGGCGCGGGTGGCGTTCTCGACGAGGGCGATCTCGTCGCGGTCCGCGCCGACGAGCCCGGCCACCGCATCGTAGGTCCGCTCCGACCGGTCGAGGGCGGCGGCGGCCGCCTCGTAGCAGCCGATGCGCTCCTCCAGGCGCAGGTGATCCACCACGGCGTCGGTCACCTGCGCGGCGGCAGGGACGATCCGGCGCTGTTGAGGTGGACGACATGCTCGCATCCCGGCGTGTCCGCCCGCACCTGTCCGACGTCGATGGCCATGTGCAGCCCCCAAAAGACAGCGGAAGCCCTATTCTGTCGGAGATGTTGGCCACTCCACAGGGAGTGATGATCTTCGGCCGACGGCCCGTGGCGCTGCGCGACCCGGGCGGGTGCGGACGTCGGGACGGGACCCGACCTCGGTTTCGTGAATCGTCCATCGCATAATGAGGTATGAGCACCTCCTCCCCTGCGGGCGGCTGGACGTTCCTCACCAACCACGCGCACGTCCTGCTCGCGGTGTCCCGCGATCCCGACGCGCGGTTGCGGGACGTCGCCGAGTCGGTCGGCATCACCGAACGGGCGGCGCAGGCGATCGTCTCGGACCTGGAGGCGGCGGGCTACCTGCGCCGGGAGCGCGTGGGACGGCGCAACCATTACACGATCAACCCGGAGGCCCCGTTCCGTCACCCGGTCGAGCGGCACCGCCACATCGGCGAGTTCCTCGAGCTGTTCGGGTCCACGGTTGACATACGAAGCTGATTTCCTGAATACTTCAACATAGTTCGAGGGGGAGTACCCGGCTTCCTCAGCGTCGTCATCACGGCCGCCGCACAGGGCGTCCCGGCGCGGAGGGTCATCGCTGGCGGTGGCACGGGGAGACCGTCGACCTGCCTAGCCCGCCCACGCGGCGGTGAGGAGGTTGACGATGTCCGTACCCCTGTGGGTCTGGGCCGCGGTCCTGGCGGTCATCCTCGCCATGCTCGCCGTGGACCTGTTCGCCCATCGCCGGGCCCACGTGGTGGGCGTCCGTGAGGCGCTGGGCTGGTCGGGCGTGTGGATCACGCTGGGACTCGGCTTCGGGGCCGTGGTCTGGCTCGTCTGGGGGCCCGAGGCGGGCGGGGAATACCTGGCCGGTTATCTCATCGAGAAATCCCTGGCCGTCGACAACGTCTTCGTGATCGCGCTGCTGTTCTCGTACTTCGCGGTCCCCCGCGAGCTGCAGCATCGCGTGCTGTTCTTCGGCGTGCTCGGCGCGCTGGTCTTCCGCGCGGGGTTCATCGGCGCGGGCGCCGTCCTGCTCGAACACTTCCACTGGATCCTGTACGCCTTCGGGGCGTTCCTGCTCTACACCGGCGTGAAGATGGCCAGGCACTCGGCGATCGAGGTGCACCCCGACCGCAACCTGGTGCTGCGCGCGATGCGCCGGATCGTCCCCGTCACCGGCTCCTACCAGGGCCAGCGGTTCCTCGTACGGCAGGACGCGGACGGGCGGACGGGCGGCCGGTGGGCCGCGACGCCGCTGCTGGCCGTCCTGGTCGCGGTGGAGACCAGCGACATCGTCTTCGCCGTCGATTCGATTCCGGCGATCTTCGCCGTGACGTCGGAGCCGTTCCTCGTCTTCACCTCCAACGCGTTCGCGATCCTGGGGCTGCGGGCGATGTACTTCCTGCTGGCCGGGGCCATGCACCGGTTCGGCTATCTGCGGTTCGGCCTCGCGGCGATCCTCGTGTTCGTCGGCGCGAAGATGCTCCTGGCGGACGTGTACAAGATCCCCGTGTGGCTGTCGCTCGTGGTCATCTGCGCCTGCCTCGTGGCCGCCGTGGGCGCGAGCGCGTACCGGAACCGCCGCGAGGAGCGCGCGGGGACGGATCCGGCCGTCCCGGATCGCCGTTAGCGGACGTCCCCCTTCCGTCACCGGCCTCATGCTGCCCGGACGGCAGGCCGTACGGCGCCTGAATCGATCTTCCGCTGCGGCGCGGGGATCTGTACTCTCCACACATGGCCGCGGCGGTGGAGGAGATGTCGACGGCGCCGGGGACGGCCGCATGATCGACGAGATCCTGCCCTCGTGGGTGGCGTCGGCCGAGAAGTTCGGCGACGTGCCGGAGGACACGCTGTTCCCGGAGGAGAGACCGCTCATCGCACGTGCCGTCGACCGGCGGCGGCGGGAGTTCGTCACCGGACGCCACTGCGCCCGGCTCGCGCTCGCCCGAATCGGCTTTGCGCCGGTGCCGATCCCGCGCGGCGAGCGAGGCGCCCCGATCTGGCCCGCAGGCACGGTCGGCAGCATCACGCACTGCTCGGGCTATCGCGCGGCGGCCGTCGCCTCCGCCGACGTCGCGCGCGCCGTCGGCATCGACGCGGAACCGCACGAACCCCTCCCGGACGGGGTCCTTCCCACGATCGCCTCCCCCGGGGAGATCGCCGCCCTCCGGGTGATGAGCGACGCGGACGGCGAGGTCTGCTGGGACCGGATCCTGTTCAGCGCCAAGGAGTCGGTCTACAAGGTGTGGTTCCCGCTGACCCGCCGCTGGCTCGACTTCTCCGAGGCGGTCGTGGACATCGAGCCCTCGGGCACGTTCCGCGCCCGGCTCCTGGCCGCGGACCCGGCCGTCGGGACGGACGTCCTGCCGGGCCGGTGGACGGTGCGCGGCGGGCACATCGCGACCTCCATCACCCTCCCCCGGCCCTGACGATCCCGCTATGAAGATACGGCTGTGACGACCTCGCTCTGACGACCCTGTTTTGACCACCCCGCTCTGACGACCCCGCTCTGACGACCCCGCTCTGACGACCCCGCTTTGTGGATCCGCACCTGGCGCGCCCGCGTGGTCTCCTGCCACCGCTCATCGCTCGGCGGTCGCTTCACGGGGTCACTTCACGGGGTCACTTCACGATGGTCACTTCACGATGGTCACTTCGCGCGGAAGTAGTGGCCCTTGTCGAGGTCGTCGATCAGCCCCGGCTGCACCGGCTGCCACCCCAGCAGTTCACGGGTCAGTGCGCTCGTCGCCGGGGAGTCGAGCCCGATCATGCCGCCCAGCCAGGAGAAGTGCTCGCCCGCCTCCAGCAATGTCAGTGACTGCCATCAACGTAGCACCGATGTCAGTCACTGTCATCAGCCTAGGAGCCGAGGCATGGGTCGATGGGCCCGTGAACCATGAGCCGGAACGGCGGGCAGACGGCGCGCGCCGACACGACCCGGTCGCTATGGGGGACGGCAGACCAGGGCCGAGGGCGTCAGGCGACGGCCTCCGGCAGGCAGAGGCCGAGCTGGCTGAAGAGCTCCAACTGGTCGTAATAGTCGCGGTCGCTGACGATCAGCCCGTTCTCGATGGTGCACAACCCCGCGCCGCGGACCGCGATGCGCTGGCCGGTCGCCTCCAGCATCGATCCACCGGGTAGCAGGAGCGGCCCGAGATGCGTACCGGTCATGACGTACTCGGAGACGGCCGAGACGGCCGGATCACACGCGGGGACCTTGCACCACGGTGTGATCTGCAGATCCGGGAAGGCCTGCAGCAGGTGCTCGAAGTACCAGGCGATCTGTTCGCGTCCCTCGGCCGGGCCCACCGGCCCGACATAGACGGCGTCTCGGGCGAAATACTGCATTACCACTTCAATATCGTGATCGTTCAGAGCCGCGATCACCCGATCTTTGACCTCTCGAGCGGTGGCGATCATCTTCGCTCCCCTTGAATGCGACCATCACCGGCTCCTACGACACCACGGTAACGTGGCGCCTTCTGGCGGGCCCATACCGCCGTCGCCTGCAAGACGAACGGCAGGCTCGCGAGCCCGCGTGAGGCCGACCCGCCGTTTCTTCCGCCCGAAAGATCCCGGAGGACCTTTTCTCCCGCCCGAAATCGGCTCTAGTATCCGGAACATGACCTTGCTTCCGCTCGCTCCGCCGCGGGCGGTTCCCGGCGGCCCGCCGTCCGTCCACGCGATCCCCGCCGACCGGGAGGCCTTATGACCAGGCAGTTCGCCGCCACCCGGGCCTCCGGCGAGGTGTACGCCCTCGGGGAGGGCCCCGTGTGGGACCCCGTCAGGCAGCGCCTGCTGTGGGTGGACATCAACGCGGGAGCCGTACACGAGGGACGGCTCGACCCCGAGACCGGCACGATCACCGCCACCGCCGCGCACACCTTCGGCGCGGCGGGCACCGCGGCGGGCAACACGGCGGGCAACACGGCGGGCAACACGGCGGGCAACACGGTGGGCACCGCGGCGGGCAACACGGTGGGCAACACGGTGGGCGCGGTCGCCGTATCCGCCGACGGGCAGCTCGTCGTCGCCGAGCGCGAGGTCCTCACCCGGGTCGACGCCGCGGGCCGCCGCACCGAGCTGGCCCGGGTGCTGCCGCCCGGCGCGCCGAGCCGGCTCAACGACGGCGCCGTGGACCCGGCCGGGCGCTTCCTGATCGGCAGCATGGCGCTGGACGACCGGGAGGGCCAGGAGGTGCTGGCCCGCCTCGACGGCACGGACTGCGTCCTCCTCGATGAGGACCTGACCCTGTCGAACGGCCTGGCCTGGAGCCCCGAGGGCGACCGCCTCTACAGCATCGACAGCACGCCGCACGTGGTGTGGGAGCGTGACTACGACCCGGCCACCGGGCGGACCGGGCCGCGGCGGGAACTGTTCCGGCTCACCGGTGGCATGCCCGACGGAATGTGCGCCGACGCCGAGGGCAACCTGTGGATCGCGTTCTTCGGCGGCGGCCGGGTGGAGTGCCGCGATCCGGGCGGCCGCCTGCTCGCCGTGGTCGAGGTCGGCGCGCCCAACGTCACCTGCCCCGCCTTCGCCGGGCCGGACCTCGACGTCCTCGTCATCACCACGTCCACCAACGACGTCGATGTGGCCGAACACCCCGGGTCCGGGCACCTGTTCACCGCCCGGGTGGGCGTACGCGGCCTGGCGACGCCCTACTGGGCTCCGCCGCGATGACGAATCCTCATCCTTCCCGAGGAGACACGACCTTGCCTCACCCCGGCATCGGCGCCGTCGCGCCCGTCCCCGGCGTCCGGTAGTGCGGGCACTGGTCATCACCGGCCCCGGCAGGGCCGAGGTCGTGGACGTCGAACCACCGGTCGCCGCGCCCGGGCAGGTGGTCGTCGACGTCGAGCGGGTCGGCGTCTGCGGCACCGACGTGGAGCTGTTCACCGGCGAGATGAGCTATCTGCACTCCGGCCACGCCTGGTATCCGCTGCGTCCGGGCCACGAGTGGTGCGGCGTCGTCACGGCACTCGGGGACGGCGTCGACCCCGGCTGGCTGGGCCGCCGGGTCACGGGCGACACCATGCTGGGCTGCGGGCGCTGCCGCTTCTGCGGTGACGGGCTGCAGCACGTCTGTCCCGACCGGGCGGAGATCGGCATCCGCCGGGGCTTCCCGGGGGCGCTGGCCGAGCGGCTCGCCGTACCGGCGGGGGCGCTGCACGCGCTGCCCGAGACGATCGACGCGACGCTGGGCGCGCTGGTCGAACCCGGCGGCAGCGCCCTGCGCGCCGTACGTGGGGCCGCCGTGCACCCCGGCGACCGGCTGCTGGTGCTGGGCACGGGCACGATCGGCCTGCTGGTCGCGCTGCTCGCGCGGGCCAGGGGCGCCGACGTGCACCTGATGGGCCGCGACGAGCCCACGCTCCGGCCGGCCCGCGACCTCGGCTTCGCGGGCGCGTGGACCCGCGCGTCACTGCCGTCACTACGGTGGGACGCCGTGGTCGACGCGTCCAACGCGGCGGACCTGCCGGCGCTCGCGCTCGACCTGGTCAGGCCCGCGGGCCGGGTAGTCTATGTCGGTCTCGCGGGGTCTCCCAGCCGCATCGACACCCGCGACCTCGCGCTCAGGGACGTCACCGCCGTCGGCGTGCTCAGCGGATCGGCCGGTCTGGCCGGGACCATCGAGGCGTACGCGGACGGGTCGGTCGACGCCCGCCCGCTCGTGGCCGCCACCGTCGGCCTGGACGACGCCGCCGGTGTGCTGGCGGGGCGCCGCCCGGCCGGCGCGGGCCCGGGCCCGAAGATCCACATCGACCCTCGGCGATAGAGGGGGCGCAGCGCCGCCCCGGACGGAAGCGTTCACATCATGAGCCTCATCCACGTGGATCCCCCCCACCGCATCGCCCCGGCGGACCCCGCCGTGCTGGCGGCGGTGGAGGCCGCCGTGCCGGCGATCACCCGGTCCCGGGTGAGCGACCGGCTGGGCATGGCCCACGACGCCTCGCACTACCTGCTGACGCCGCAGGCGGTCGTGGTGCCGGAAAGCGCCGCGCAGGTGGCGGCGCTGATGCGGGCCGGGTTGCCGCTGACCTTCCGCTCCGGCGGCACCAGCCTGTCCGGGCAGGGCGTCACGAGTCATCTGCTCGTCGACACCCGCCGCCACTTCAGGGGTGTCGAGGTGCTCGACGGCGGTGAGCGGGTGCGGGTGCAGCCCGGCGCCGTGCTGCGGCAGGTCAACGCCCGTCTGGCCGCGTACGGCCGCAGGCTGGGCCCCGACCCGGCCAGCGAGTCGGCGTGCACGATCGGCGGGGTCGTCGCCAACAACTCCAGCGGCATGACCTGCGGCACCCACGCCAACACCTATCGGACGCTGGAGTCGATGACGCTGGTGCTGCCCAGCGGCACCGTGATCGACACCGGCGCGCCCGACGCCGACGCGCGCCTGCACGCCCTCGAACCCGACCTGGCCCAGGGGCTGGAACGGCTGCGCGACCGGATCCGCGGCAATCCGGACTCCGTACGCCGGGTCAAGGCGCAGTTCTCCATCAAGAACACCATGGGCTACGGCCTGAACAGCTTCCTCGATCACGACAGCCCGGCGCAGATCCTCGCCCACCTGGTCATCGGCAGTGAGGGCACGCTGGCGTTCGTCGCGGAGGCCGTGCTGCGGACGGTGCCGCTGCACCGCCTCGCCACGACCGGCCTGATCGTCTTCCCGACGCTGCGGGAGGCGATGGCCGCCGTGCCGGAGATCGTCACGGCCGGGCCCGCCGCCATCGAACTGCTCGACGCCGAATCGCTGCGGGTGGCCGCGACCGACCCGGGCGCCGACGACGTCCTGCGCACGCTGGAGGTGCGCGATCACGCGGCGCTGCTGGTGGAGTGGCAGGAGTCCGACCCCGAGCTGCTCGCCCGGCGCGAGCGGGAGGCCGGGCAGGTCTTCGCCGGGATGGATCTCGCCGCTCCGGCCCGGCTCAGCGGCGACAGCGCCGGCCGCGCGGCCCTGTGGCGCATCCGCAAGAACCTGTACGCCTCGGTCGCCGGGGCCCGGCCGTCCGGCACCACCGCGCTGCTGGAGGACGTCGCCGTCCCGGTGCCCACGCTGGCCGATCTCTGCGACGAGCTGTCCGAGCTGTTCGACCGCTACCGCTACGAGCGCAGCGTGATCTTCGGACACGCCAAGGACGGCAACCTGCACTTCATGCTCAACGAGCGCTTCGGCACCGATCTGGGGCGCTACGCCGACTTCACCGAAGACCTGGTGGACGCCGTGCTGTCGCGTGGCGGCACGCTCAAGGCCGAGCACGGCACCGGCCGGGTCATGGCCCCCTTCGTACGCCGCCAGTACGGCGAGGAGCTGTTCGAGGTGATGCGGGAGGTCAAACGGCTGTGCGACCCCGGCGGCACGCTCAACCCCGGCGTCGTGCTCACCGACGACCCCGAGGCGCACCTGCGTGACCTAAAGCCCGTCGCCACCGTCGAGCCCGAGGTCGACCGGTGCGTGGAGTGCGGCTACTGCGAACCGGTCTGCCCCAGCCGCGACCTGACCACCACACCGCGCCAGCGCATCGTGCTGCGCCGCGAGCTGGCCGCGGCCGAAGCGGCCGGCGACCACGCCCTCGCCCGGCAGCTTGAGGAGGAGTACGGCTACGACGCCATCGACACCTGCGCCGTGGACGGCATGTGCGCCACCGCCTGCCCCGTCCTGATCAACACCGGCGACCTCACCAAACGCCTGCGCGCCGAGCGGCACGGCCGCACCGCGCGGGCGGGCTGGAAGTCCGCAGCGAAGCACTGGGACGCGGTGACCCGGGCCATGGACCTCGCGATGGACATCGCCGCCGCGTCCCCGGCCCGGCTCGCCGAGGGCGCCGGCCGGGCCGCCCGCGCCGTCGTGAGCCCGGACGCCGTTCCCCAGTGGAGCCGCGACCTGCCGCGCGGCGGCACGCCCCGGCGCGCGGCGCCGCATCGCGAGGCCGACGCCGTCTACGTGCCGTCGTGCCTGAACACCATGTTCGCCCCCGCCGACGGCGGGCCCGGCGTCATGGCCGCGCTGCTGCGGCTGGCCGAGCGGGCCGGCCTGCGGCTGCACGTGCCGGAGGGCGTCGGCAGCCTGTGCTGCGGCACCCCGTGGTCCTCGAAGGGCTTCGGCGACGGCTATGAGGTCATGCGCCGCCGGGTGCGCGATGCGCTCCTGACCGCGACCGACGGCGGCAGGCTTCCGGTCGTCAGCGACGCCGCCTCGTGCACGGAGGGGTTCGAACGGCTGACCGCCGCGGGGTCCGGACCGGCCACCGGCGCGGCCTCGCCCGCCGTCCGGGTGCTCGACGCGGTGACCTTCGTGGCCGACCACGTGCTGCCGCGGCTGCCGCAGCCGCCGGAGGACCGCCGGCTGGCCTCGCTGGCCCTCCACCCGACCTGCTCGTCCACCCGGCTCGGTCTCGACGCGGCCATCGCCAAGATCGCCGGCGTGGTCGCGAAGCGGGTCGTCGTCCCGGACGGCTGGCAGTGCTGCGCCTTCGCCGGCGACCGTGGGCTGCTGCATCCCGAGCTGACCGCCTCCGCCACCCGCGCCGAGGCCGCCTCGGTGGCCGAGGGCGGCTTCGCCGCGCACGCGTCGGTCAACCGTACGTGCGAGATCGGCATGACCCGCGCCACCGGGAAGACGTATCACCACCTGCTCGAACTGCTCGACACGATCACCGCTTGAGGGCGCTGAGGCCGTCTCCTGCCGAGGGCCCCGGACACCGGGGTCGCCCGCCGGGCGAGTATCGTCGCGGCCGGACATAACACACCAGATCGGACGGGAGTGTCGATGAAGTTCATGAAGGCCCGGGAGGTGCCGGGGCGGGTGGCCACGGGTGCGTACATCCTGCACTCCGGCCTGGAGAAGTGGAAGGGCGGCGACGAACAGGCCGCCGGGCTCCACGGCACGGCCGCCAACGCCTTTCCGTTCCTGAAGAACATCCCGCCGCGCCGGTTCCTCAAACTGCTGTCCGCGGCCGAGATCGCGACGGGCGTGGCTCTCCTGACGCCGTTCGTGCCCGCCGCGCTCGCCGGAGCCGCGCTCACCGGATTCTCCGGCAGCCTGGTCGCGCTCTACCTGCGTACGCCCGCGCTGCACAAGCCCGGCAGCATCTGGCCGACCCCGGCGGGCATCGGCATCAGCAAGGACGTGTGGATGCTGGGCGTCGGGCTCGGGCTGCTCGCCGACGCCGCGACCCGGCGGCGCGACGGCTGACCCGCCGCCCTCGGGGAAGCGCGTCAGAGCGCTCGCAGCGCGCGCCGCAGACGACTCACCAGCGTGAGGGGCTCGTCCTCCTCCGGCGCGGCGTCGTCGTCCGGCAGGTCGTACCAGTGCGTGTCGCCCGGGAACGGGTCCGGCTCCGCACCGGGCTCGTCCCCGGCGGCAGCGTCGTCCGGTGCCTCGAACGGCGGGAACTGCTCGGAAACGGCCACTGGTACGGTCCTCACGATGAAGCGGGCACGTCCCGGGGGACGCCTGCGAGAACTGTACGCGTAGCTTCTGGACAACTGCCCCGGTTCGTCCCCTCCGATGTTCGTCCCTGGCTACAGAAGATCCGCCGGGCGGGTATGGAGGATGCGGGCCAGCAGGGCGGTCATCTGCTCGCGCTCCGCGGGGCCGAGGCAGGCGAACCACTCCCGCTCCCTGCGGGTCTGCTCGGCGAATGCCTCACGCACGGCCGCCTCGCCCGCCTCGGTCAGCGCGACGACCACCGCGCGGCCGTCGTCGGGCACCGGTCGCCGTTCGACCAGGCCGCCGCGTTCGAGGGTGTTGACGGCGTTGGTCACCGCGGACCTCGACATGGCGGAGATCTCGGCGAGCCGTACGGGCTGGGTGGGGCCGAGCAGCCAGAGCTTGAACATCAGCCGGAAACCGGGCAGCGTCAGACCGCGCGGCCGGTGGATACGGGTCTCCAGGTCGGTGACCAGCACGTAGGCGAGCTGGAGCAGGTGATAGGCCAGCGCGAACGCCTCCGCGTCGGCCGGAGGCGACATCTCCGCCAGGCGCTCGCGCGCGTAGGCGGCGTACCGCAGGTCGGGTGGCGTGGCCGCGCCGGAATCCGGCCGGATGCCGGGCTCGCTGTCCATCGGTCAAGTCTTGCGCAGCCGCAGGAGTGCCGTGAATATTGTTTCGGCCATAACGACTTCTCCTCATTTCTCCCCGGAGGCCCACGTGCGCATCGTCATCGCCGGAGCAGGCATCGGCGGGCTGACCGCCGCGCTCAGCCTGCACGCGGCCGGGTTCGAAGACGTGACCGTGCACGAGGCCGCCCCCGAGATCCGGCCGCTGGGCGTCGGGATCAACCTCCTCCCCCACGCCGTACGGGAGCTGACCGAGCTGGGGCTGGCCGACCGGCTGGCGGAGATCGGCGTGGCCACGGCCGAACTGGCCTACTTCAACCGCTACGGCACGCCGATCTGGTCCGAGCCCCGGGGACTGGCCGCGGGCTACGCCTGGCCGCAATACTCCGTCCATCGCGGGACGCTCCAGATGCTCCTGCTGGAGGCGGTCGTCGAGCGGCTCGGCCCGGACTCCGTGCGGAGTGGCAGCAGGATCACCGGTCCCGGCGACGAGGACCTGCTGATCGGCGCGGACGGAATCCACTCGGCCGTGCGCGCCCATCTCTACCCCGATGAGGGTCCGCCGCCGTGGAACGGCCTGGTCCTGTGGCGGGGCGTCACCTACGGCGAGCCGTTCCTCACCGGCCGGTCCATGATCATGGCCGGTGACGGCACGCAGAAGTTCGTCGCCTACCCCATCGAGACCGGCGAACGCACACTGATCAACTGGATCGCGGAGCGGCCGCTGGACGGCGAGGCCCCCGACCGGGGGAACTGGAACCGCCCGGCCGACCTGACCGAGATCGGCAGGCACTTCGCCGACTGGCGCTTCGACTGGCTCGACGTGCCCGGGATCATCGCCGGGGCCGAGACCGCGTACGAGTACCCGATGGTCGACCGCGACCCCCTGCCCCGCTGGACCTTCGACGGCATCACGCTCCTCGGCGACGCGGCGCACGCCATGTATCCGATCGGCTCCAACGGCGCCTCCCAGGCGATCATCGACGCCCGCGTGCTGGCGTACGCCCTCGCCCAGGGCGACCTGGCGGCGTACGAGGAGCTGCGCCGGCCGGCCACCACGGCGCTTCAGCTGTCCAACCGCGAGATGGGCCCGGAGGTCGTCATGAAGCTCGCCCACGAGCGGGCGCCCGAAGGGTTCGACGACATCGAGCAGGTCATCCCCCACGAGGAGCGGGCGGAGATCGCCGCCTCCTACAAGCGGACCGCCGGATTCGACCCCGCCTCGCTCAGCGAACGCCCCTCGTGGAGCGTAGATCGGAGTGCCACCTCGTGAACCTCGAACCGCTCGCCACCTTCCACGTGGATCTCGATCCCGTGCTCGACCTCGGCGACTCGCACTGGGGCCACCGCCGTGTGGTCAACATCGTGGGCGGCACGTTCGACGGTCCCCGCCTGTCGGGAACCGTGCTGCCCGGCGGGGCCGACTGGCAGGTCGTCCACGCCGACGGCATGATCAGCATCGACACGCGCTACACGCTGCGCACCCACGACGGCGCGCACATCTACATCACCACCAGCGGAGTCAGGCACGGCTCCCCCGAGGTGCTCGACCGCCTCGGGCGCGGCGAAGACGTGGACCCGTCGGAGTACTACTTCCGGCTGTTCTGCCGCTTCGAGACGGGCGACGATCGATATCTGTGGCTCAACCGCACCCTCGCCGTGGCCTCGGCCGCCCGCGTGGCCACCGCCGTACGCTACGACGCCTACGCCCTGACCTGACCTGACCTCGTCCTGAGGAGCCCCATGCCGAAGCTCGACCGCTCCCCGTTTCCGGTCACCGTCGAGCACGACGTCCCGATGCCGATGCGGGACGGCACCGTCCTGCGCGGCTCCGTCCACCGGCCGGCCCACGGCGGCCCGTTCCCGGCGCTGCTCATGCGCACGCCGTACGGCGAGGACTCGCTGCGGACGGCGCCGGTGACGCCCGCGCTGCGGGCCGGGTTCGCGGTGGTGCTGCAGCACTGCCGGGGGCGCGGGAGCAGCGACGGCGAGTTCCGGCCGTGGGCGGACGAGGGCGCCGACGGCCACGACACGATCACCTGGATCACCGCGCAGCCCTGGTCGAACGGCGAGGTCGTCATGAGCGGCATGTCCTACCTCGCCGGGTGTGCCCTCCAGGCGGCGGCGACCCGCCCGCCGGGGCTGAAGGCCGTGGTCGCCTCCATGACGCCACACGACTTCCACGACGGCCTCAAGTATCACGGCGGGGCCTTCGCCCTGGGCTCGGCACTCAACTGGGGTGCGCTGCAGGCGATGCTCAGCCTGCTGCACGCCGCCGAGGCGGGCGAGGACGCCGGCCCGGGTCTGGCCGTGGTCCTTCCCGTGCTGCACGACCAGGACGCCGCGGCACGCACCCTGCCGGTCGGCGACATCCCCGGCATCCCCTGGTGGCGCGACTGGACCTCGCACGTGGAACGCGACGCCTACTGGGAGGACCTGGCCGATACCCTGCGCCACGACCGCATCGAGGTGCCGGTCATGCACGTGGCGGGCTGGTTCGACCTGTTCCTCGGCGGGACGCTGGAAAACCACCGCCGTCTCGGTGGTCCTCTGGTCATCGGCCCCTGGTCCCACCTCGCGCCGGGCGCCGCGGGCACCGGGCGGCTGTTCTTCGGGGCCGCCGCCTCGGGGCAGGCGATCGGGCTGGAGCAGCGGGAGCTCGCGTTCCTGAAGGGCGAGGACACCGGCCCCGCCGTGAAGATCTTCGTGATGGGCGACGACGTCTGGCGGGACGAGGAGACCTGGCCGCTGGAGCGCGCCGTCGAGACCCCCTACTACCTGCACACCGGCGGGCTCCTCTCCCCCGAGCCTCCCTCGGCGTACGAGCCGGCGACCTTCACCTTCGACCCGCGCGACCCGGTCCCGACCGTCGGCGGCCCGACCCTGCTGGCCGATCCCACCAACGTCGGCCCGCAGGACCAGCGCGACGTGGAGCGGCGGCCCGACGTGCTCTGCTACTCGACCGAGGTGCTCGCCTCCGACGTCGAGGTGACGGGCCCGGTGTCGGTGACCCTGCACGCGGAGACCTCCGCCGCCTCGACCGACTGGACGGCCAAGCTCGTGGACGTCCATCCCGACGGCCGGGCGATGAGCGTGATCGACGGCATCGTCCGCGTCGCCGAGCCGTCCGGGACGTTCGTCATCGATCTGGTGGCCACCAGCCAGGTCTTCAAGGCCGGTCACCGGATCCGGGTGGAGATCTCCAGCTCCAACTTCCCCCGTTTCGACCGCAACCCCGGCACCGGCCGGAGCGCGGCGACCGAGGCGGACATGGTCGTCCAGCACCAGAAGGTCTTCCCCGACTCGTACATCACGCTGCCGATCGTCCCCCGCTGACCCCACTTCCCTGGGCCGGCCTCCCTGCCGTCGATCCGGTGGCGATCCCTTCGAGGAGATCCACGCCTCCGCCCCATCCGTCCGCCCGGAAGCCGTGGCAACCCGGATCAGCCTTCGGCCTTCGCCTTCACGGCCTGCGCCGTTCTCCCGGCCAGCCCGGCACTCTACAAGCATCATTCCGGCACGAGCGAGAACTTACGATCACCATCTGGCCTCCTCCTATGCCCACCACCTCATCGAGCCCGGCTTCTGCTCGCGGCTGATTCCGCTACGTTGCGACGCCCTGGCACAGTTGATCACGAACGTGCACAATGACCTCCGTGAAGGTGTACGTCGGGGTGACCGACGACAGGTGGTACCGCTTTCTGGCGGGACGTCCCGACCTGAGCGAGGTCAATTTCTGGCGGCCCTCCAGCGGACGGGAGTTCCGCGCGATCGACCACGGCGAGCCGTTCTTCTTCAAAACGCACCATCCGCACAACCGCGTGGTCGGCGGTGGGTTCTTCAGCGGCTTCGCGCCTCTCCGAGTGTCCGAGGCATGGGAGTTCTTCGGGCAGGGAAACGGCGCCGTGAGCCTGGGAGAACTGCGTCAGCAGGTGGGCAAATACCGTAGCCGACCGATGATGCTCGGCGAGGACCCGGTCATCGGCTGCGTCATCATCCGCGACGTCTTCTTCTATCCCGAGGATCGTGTCGCCGGACCACCGCCCGGCTTCGCTTCGAACATCGTGCAGGGCAAGAGCTACGACCTTGCCGTTCACCCTGCCGCTGGTTACTTCTACGATTTGCTGAACCGGGCCGGGATCGGCGGGGACGTCGACCTGTCCGAGCCGTGGCATCGCGACGGGCCCATCTTCGGCGACCCCAGGATGGCTCCACGAAGGCTCGGTCAGCAGGCGTTCCAGGCCGTCGTCCTCCATGCATACGAACGGCGTTGCGCGATCACCGGTGACCGGATCAGGCCGGTCCTGCAGGCCGCACACATCCGTCCGGTCACGAAGGGCGGCGAGCACCGGTTGGACAACGGGCTCCTGCTCCGCTCGGACGTGCACACGCTCTTCGACCGCGGTTATCTGGCGGTCGACCCCGAGCATCGGTTACTGGTCAGCCCGCGCCTGCGCGAGGAGTTCGGCAACGGCGAGGAGTTCTACCGGCGGGCCGGGCAGGAAATCGCGGTCCCCGGCCGGCCCCGCGACCGGCCGAACCGGGAATCCATCGAGTGGCATCTCGACGAAGTCTTCCTCCGTACGTAGGCCCGCCCGACACCCGGCTCGGCGGGGTCACGTCAACCCAGCCGGGCCGGGTCAGGAGATGTCGCCGAGCAGCTCGTCGGAGGAGTCAACCGTGGCAGCTGCCCGGAGCCGGGAATTCAGACGATCGAAATCGTGGCATTTCCGGATCCGCTCGGAAAAGTCGTCGGACACCTCGATACCCCGGGCCGACAGGACCGTCAGGATCGCCTCCGCCTTACCTTCAGCTATGCCTTCGGCCTTGCCCTTGGCGATGTTCTCGCGGGCCCAGTATTCGTAAGTCTCGCTCTTCAAGTGCTCCTCCAAGTGATCCCAGACCTCTCGAGGCAGCGCCGCACGAACCATGTCAGCGTACATACCCCCAGGTCCCGGTCGAGATTGTGCAGCGCGGCGAACAGGGCGTTGAGGATCTCGGGGCCCTCCGGCGTGGCGGCGTGGTGGATCGCCGAGAGCACCGCGAGCTCGATGTCCTCGGCCGCCTGACCGGGATCGGTGATGACCGGCACCTCGTTGGGGCCCGCGACCAGCGGCTTGAGGACCAGACCGGGGTGGCCGAGTTCGATCGGGCGGGCGCACCAGCGGGCGACCGACGCCTCGGGGCACACCGCCAGCAGGATGACCGGGCATTCGAGGCGGCTGCTACCGCAGCAGCAGAGGATCGTTGGCCGCCCGGGCGGGCGAGAAGGGCTCGGACGCTGAATATGACGGCATGCCCGCCTTCATCGGTTGCTCGTTCACCAGCGGATGAAGTCCGGCGGGACGTGGTCCACCAGCCAGACGCCGTTGGCACTCACCCGGAAGTGATGCCCCGCCGCGTACATAGCGCCCGCGTCGACCACGAGCACGACCGGCTTCCCCCTGCGTGCGCCGACCCGGGTGGCGGTCTCCCGGTCCGGCGACAGGTGGACGTGATGGCGGGCCATCGGCCGCAGCCCCTCCACGCGGATCGGCTCGACGTTCCGGGCGACCGTGCCGTGGTAGAGGACCGGAGGCGGCTCGGCCACCGGCAGGTCGAGGTCGACGGGCACCGAGTGCCCCTGGCTGGCGCGGATGCGATCACCCCCGATCACGTATCGCCGTTTGTCGTTGCCGGCGACCACCTGCTCCAGCTCGGCACGCGAGATCGGGAACCCGTTCGAGGCCGCCGCCGTCAGCAGCACGTCGATGTCCACCCAGCCGTGCGCGTCGAGTTCGATGCCGATGCGCTCGGGCTGGTGGCGCAGGTGCTTGGCGAGGTACTTCGAGACCCGCACCAGCCGCTGTTCGTCCACACCTTACCTCCAGTCCCCGGCGTCTAGATCACCCTATGGTGTCGGTCATGGACTGGGTCGAGCGTTTCGCGAACCTCCGCCGCTGCACGCTGCGGGGCGAACGGGCAGGCCTGCACGGGTTCCCCACGCCGGTCTCGACTCTGTCGACACGAGCCACATCGAGTGGCACGGCCGCCAGGTCTTCCGGACCCCGGCACGGCAGGGATAGCCGATAGGCTTCAGGCCCTATGGACAGCTCGATCCTGGAGAAGGTCCGCGAACTGCGCGGACAGGGCAACTCCCCCAAGCAGATCGCCCGGGCCCTGGGCATGGCGCCTGCGGCGGTCGCGCCGTACATCAGGGCGGTGGCCGAGCAGACGGGCGGGCAGGCCGCCGAACCCGAAGTCGCGGGGTGCTGGATCAACGCGGGCTGGAGCGAGGGGCTGACCATCCCGGACACGACCGGCTGGGCGGACGACGCCCCGGACGGCCAGGAGACGGCGGGCACGGTGAGCGTCATCGTGGCGCGCAAGCACGGCTGGGACAAGCTGTCGGTCTGCGCCTACCTCGTCGACGTCTACTGCCTCGGCGTCAAGCACGCCCTGGGCCCCGACGTGATGAACGAAGTGGAGCTGCACCGCTTCCTCACCAGGTATTTCCGGATCTACCCGCGGGGCCGGCGGGAGGCGCCGCTCGATTTGGTGCGGCACCTCGTCTTCGGCGCGGTCGACTACGCCCGCGATCTCGGCTTCGAGCCGACGGCGGACTTCGCCGCGACGGCCGGCCACCTCGGCACCTGGGACGAGAAGTCGGCCATCACGTTCGGCAAGGACGGCAAGCCCCTCTATCTCGCGGGCCCGGACGACGACGTCAGGCACGTGGTGAAGACGCTGGAGCGGCGGGTCGGCCCGCCGCCCAACTTCGACTTCTTCGCCCCGATGCCCGAGTCGCAGATCTCCCTGGGCGGTCACCGGCTCGCCTGACGCCGGAGGACACGAGGAGCCGCCCGCGCTCCCGGGCCGCCGGTCGCCCTGGCGGCCCGGGGAGGTGGCACTCGCTCATCTGTGCGCGAACAGGCGGTCCGCCGTACGTCCCGGCGTGCCAGACTGCGAGGCATGGCAGCATCGGGCCGACCAGTGGTCATCGACATCCGGACGCGCCGGGCCGCCGAGGAGCGCGGCAAAGCGACTCCCGACGGCTCTGACCCGTTGCTGCGCACGGTGTACGGGGAGATCCTCCGCGACGAGCGGCTGGACCAGGACCGCACACTCGACGACGTGGCGCGTGCGGTGGGCATGTCGAAGCAGTATCTGTCGGAGGTCGAGCGCGGCCGCAAGGAGCCGTCGTCGGAGATGCTGCACTCGGTGTGCGACGCGCTCGGGTTGCCGATCGAGCACCTGCTCACCCGTGCCGTCCGGCGGATCACGGCGTCGCGGCGGATCGCGACCGGCAGGCCGTCCGGCACGCCACGGGTGGAGCTGCTGGCGGCGTGAGCGCTACGACGGCTCGCGAGCGCTGATCACCTCGTCGGCCAGGCCGTACTCGACGGCCTCTCGGGCGGTGAAGATGCGGTCGCGGTCGGTGTCCTCGCGCAGCCGCGCGACCTCCACCCCGGTGTGGCGGCTGAGGATCTCCTCGGTCTGCGCGCGCACGCGCAGCACCTCGGCCGCCTGCAGGGTCAGGTCGGAGATGGTGCCCTGCCCCTGCGTGGACGGCTGGTGGAGCAGCACGCGGGAGTGGCCGAGCATGAAACGCCGCCCGGGGGCGCCGGCGGCGAACAGCACCGCGGCGGCGGAGGCCGCCTGGCCCATGCAGTACGTCGCGACCTTCGCGCGGATGAACTGCATGGTGTCGTAGATCGCGAGCATCGCGGTCGACGAGCCGCCCGGGGAGTTGATGTACAGGTTGATCTCCTGGTCCGGGCTCTCCGCCTCCAGGTGCAGCAACTGTGCCATCACGACGTTGGCGACGCCGTCGTCGATCTCCGTGCCGAGGAAGATGATCCGCTCGTTGAGCAGCCGGCTGAAGATGTCGAACGACCGCTCCCCCACCGGGGTCTTCTCGACCACGTACGGAATCGTGTACTGGCTCATGACGTGAACCCCATCCGGTTGGAAACGGCGTACGGCGCGATGGCCTGGAAGGAGTCGACGATCGAGTCGATGATCCCGTAGTCGCGGGCCTGCTCGGGGGTGAACCAGCGGTCCCGGTCGCTGTCGGCGGCGATCTCCTCGATCGTGCGGCCCGTCTCCGCGGCGAGGATCTCCTCGGACTGCCGTTTCATGTACTTGAGGTTCTCTGCCTGGATGGAGATGTCGATCGCCGTGCCGCCGATGCCGGCCGACGGCTGGTGCATCATGATCCGGCTGTGCGCGAGGCTGATCCGCTTGCCGTGCGTGCCGGACGCCAGCAGCACCTGGCCCATGCTCGCCGCCATCCCCAGCGCGACGGTGACGACGTCGTTCGGCACCAGCTTCATCGTGTCGTAGATCGCCAGCCCGGCCAGCACCGACCCTCCCGGCGAATTGATGTAGAGGATGATGTCGCTTTCGGGGTCCGCCGAGGCGAGCAGCACCATCTCGGCGCACGCCCGCTCGGCCATCTCGTCGTCGACCTCTCCGGTCAGCAGCAGGGTCCGTTGCTGGAACAGCCTTTCGTTCAGCCGATCCCGGTAACTCGTGCTCGGTGAAACACTCATGGCGCAGTTGTATCCGCCGCGACCCCGCTACCTGTCGATATGTCTGCTGAGGGCAGACCGGATGGTGCGCGAGCGGGCGGCGGGCTGGTGACCTGAACGCCTTCGGCGCATCCCGGCGTACGGCGGGCGGGCGGCCTGACGACCAGGCCGCCGACCGCGGCCACCGCCGATCACCCCCGCGCCCGGCCGCGTACGGGAGGAGGCGGGCACGTGCGACCCGCCTCTGTCCCGATGGATCCCCCCACCGGGCTCCCGGTCATGGCCCGGGAAACCCCGGCGGCCGGTCAGCGGGCCTGGCCCGGCGCTCCGGGCCGGGTCATCGGCCGGACGCGGTCGCCTTGGGCGAGGCGCCGGCGGACGGCGACGCGGGCGCCTCGGGGGACGCGGACCCCGATGGCGTGGCCGAACTCGTGGCCTCCGGCTTGGCCGGTCCTATGACCGAAGAGGACGGTTGCGGCGAGGCGTTCGCGACCGGCGTCACCGTGTCCGGCGTTCCGGAGGAGACGAAGACCAGCACTCCCGTCGCGACGGCCACCACCGCCACCACTCCGGCGGCCGCATACATGATCTTGCGCCTGAGCCGCCTGCGCTGCTCGCGCCGCCTGGCTTCCTCGCGCCGCATCGCGGCGCGCATGCGCTTCACCTTTCGCTGTGACATGGGCACTCCCGAGACCGCTCCCCGAGACGTCGTCGCGGGTCACCATAGCCGCGGGCGCGTAACGCGGATCTAAAACCCGCTCGCGCCGTTCGGCCCCCTGTCGCGGCACCCGCCGTACGGCGGGTAGTCTCCGCCGCGTGGCGCTGGATCGTCGCACCCGTGTTTTCCACGATGGTGAGCACGGACCAGTTGGTCGCAGGCAACCTCCACGACACGGGAGCCCCATTGAGCAACACCCTGCCCTCGGCCGCCACCCCACCGCCCTTCGACCCGGAGCTGGCCGCGGCCCTCGCCGTGCTGGGCGAGTCCATGCCGTCGTCGCTGACCCCGGACATGATCCCGCTCATGCGGGCGGCGATGGCGGACGGCCCCAGCCTCCCCGACGAGGCGCTCACCCGTGACGGCGCCTTCGAGGTGGAGGAGCGGGCGGTGCCGGGCCCGCCCGGCGCACCCGACGTTTCGCTGCTCGTCTGCCGTCCGGCGGGCGCCACCACCCCGCTCGCCGCGATCTACCACACGCACGGCGGCGGGATGATCATCGGCGACAACCGCGTGGGCGTCGACGGCGTGCTCGACTGGGCTCAGGAGCTCCAGCTCGTCGTCGTGTCGGTGGAATACCGGCTGGCGCCGGAGCACCCCCATCCCGCGCCGATCGAGGACTGCTACGCGGGCCTGGCGTGGACCGCCGCCCACGCCGCCGAGCTGGGCATCGACCCGGAGCGGATCATCGTCGCCGGGGCGAGCGCCGGTGGCGGGCTGGCCGCGGCGCTGGCGCTCATGGCCCGTGATCGCGGCGGTCCCGCCCTGGCGGGCCAGATGCTCATGTGCCCCATGCTCGACGACCGCAACGACACCCCGTCGTCGCACCAGATGGCCGGGCTCGGCGTCTGGGACCGCACCGCGAACGAGACCGGCTGGACCGCCCTGCTCGGCGCGGCCCGTGGCGGCCCCGGCGTCTCGCCGTACGCGGCCCCGGCCCGCGCCACCGACCTGTCCGGGCTGCCGCCCGCCTTCATCGACGTCGGCTCGGCCGAGACCTTCCGCGACGAGGACGTCGCGTACGCCGGCGCCATCTGGCGGGCGGGCGGCAGCGCCGAGCTGCACGTGTGGCCGGGCGGGTTCCACGGCTTCGACATGATGGCGCCGCAGGCGGCCGTCTCGCAGGACGCCCGGGCCGCCCGCCTGCGCTGGCTGCGCCGCGTACTCGGCAGCTGACCTGTCCGGGGGCACGGGATGCGCGACCTCGTCGGACGGCTGTCGGCGCTCGACCCGGACGCCGGGGCGGCGGTGCAGGTCATCGCCTACTTCGACCGGCTGGTGGAGACACGGGCGGGGCTGGAGGCGATCGTCCGCGGCGCCGCCGTCCTGGCGGGCTGCCCGGCCTGCCTGACCGACTCCGAGCGCGGCGTCCACGTGCGTGTGCTCTCCGACGGAGCCCGCACGGACGCCGGTCCGCCGCCGGATCCCGCCTGGCCCCGCATCGCCGTGCCCGGCGGGGCGGCCGTCCTGTGGCTGGAGCGCCCGGCGCCGCCGGGGCCGGTCGGGGCGATGGTGCTCGAACGGGCCGCGGCGGCGGCGCGGGTCGTGCTCGACCGGACCCGGGGCCGTGCCCCGGCCCACCAGGACAGGGACGACCCGGCCCTCGTCGAGGTGCTGCTCGACCCCGCCGCTCCCCCGGCCGCGCGATCGCTCGCCGCCCGCGCGCTGGGCCTGCCCGGTGACGTCCCCGTACGAGCGGTCGCCCTGGAGGGCGGCGTGGCCCGCGTCGGGCCGGCCCATCACCCGCTGCCCGAGGGGGTCAGGGCGGGTGTCGGCCCGGCGGTGACCCTGCCCGACCTGCCGCGCTCGTGGGCGCTCGCCCGTACGGCGCTGCGGCTGGCGGCCGAGGGGACCCCGCAGGATCCTGGGCCGCGAGTGGTCCACTCCGACGACCTGGGCGGGCTGGCGGTCCTCGCGGCGGCCGTCCCGCCCGGCGCCGCGCCCCACCCCGACGTCCGCGCGCTCGAACGCGCCGGGTCCGAGGCGCCGTGGATGCTCGCGACCCTGTACGCCGCCGCCTACGCACCCAGCCTGCGCGCCGCCGCGGCGGAGCTGACGGTGCATTACTCGACGCTGCAGGACCGGCTCGCGCACGCCGAGCCGCTCCTCGGGTGGACGGTGCGCGATCCCCAGGGGCGGCTGCGTCTTCAGCTCGCCTTCGCGCTGCGCCGTCTGCACCGCGACGCGGGCTCGCCATGAGAGGCCGATCTTCCGGTGCGACCGGGCGTGGCCGGGAGCGGCGTCGCGGCCGGCGTCGGTGCTCCGTCACCCTTCCGGGCTTCGCGGCGGCCGGGCGGCGTGGCCGTCGTCAGCCGCCGAGGGCGGCGGACTCCTCTTCCTCGATGCTGCGGTTCCACTCCCGCTTGGAGGACTGCCAGCCGTCCTCGTCACGGCCCCGCCGCCAGTAGCCGGAGATCGACAACCGCTCCAGCGGCAGGCCGCGCTCCACGCGCAGATATCGGCGCAGTTCCTTGACGAAGTTCGCCTCGCCGTGGACGAAGGCGTGCACGACGCCCTCGGGGAACTCCAGCTCCCGCACCGCCCGCACCAGCGCCTCGCCCACCTGCGCGCCGTGGCGGTGCAGCCACACGATCTCCGCGTCGCCCTCCGTGTGCAGCTTCTGCTCCTCTTCCGGGCCCTCGACCTCCACGAACACCCGGGCCGGCGCCCCCGCCGGGAGGCGCTCCAGTGCGGCGCCGATCGCCGGGAGCGCGCTCTCGTCCCCGGCCAGCAGGTGCCAGTCGGCCTGCGCGCTCGGCGCGTACGCCCCGCCGGGGCACAGGAAGCGGATCTCGTCGCCCGGCCGGGCTCGCAATGCCCAGGGCCCGGCCAGTCCCTCGTCCCCGTGGTAGACGAAGTCGATGGTCAGCTCCCGCGCCTGCGAATCCCAGGCCCGCACCGTGTACGTCCGGGTCTTCGGCCACTGGTCGCGCGGCAGCTCGGCGCGGATCACCGCCATGTCGAACGGCTCCGGGTAGGCCACTCCCGGCAGCGGGAACAGCAGTTTCACGTAGTGGTCGGCGAACTCGCCCGCCTCGAAACCGGCGAGCCCCTCACCGCCGAGCACCACCCGGATCATGTGCGGGGTCAGCCGCTCGGTGCGCTCCACCACGCCGGTGGTCGCCCGGGGTGCGCGCCGCGCCGGTTCGGTCGTCGCCATGGACGTTCCCTTCGTCAGATTATTAGGTAAGCCTAACCTCATCCTGTGACATCGTCACCGTGCCGGGCCCGCGTCCGACGCCGGCGGCGACCTCGTCAGGGCCCTGACCACGGCCGCGGACCGGTACGGCCCCGGCGCCGATGCACACGAAACCGGCCGCCGCCGCGGCGGTCCGCGGGTCGCCGCCCCGTACGGCCTGCTGGGCCTCGGCGAGGGCGGCGGCGGGCGGGCGCCCGGCGGCCAGCCGTTCGTGGAAGGCCACCATGACGGGCATCGTCGCCGCGTCGGGGATCGGCAGCACCGAGGCGACGAGCTGCGACGCGCCACGGGCGAGGAACGCCACGGCGAGGCCCATCAGTTCGTCGCCGGTGCGCACCACGGAACGGCCGCTGTCGCAGGCGGCGAGCACGAGCGTGTGCGGCACCCGCGGCAGCCGTTCCACGTCGTAGGCCATCAGCGGCCCGTCCGCGAGGGCGATGCCGGAGAACAGCGGGTTGTCCGCCGACAGGTGGCCGTGCGCCGCGAGATGCGCGAGCCCGGCCCGCGCCAGGGCGGCCGAGACCGCCTCGACCGACGCCGCGGCTCCGGCGAGCACGGTGCCGCCGTGGATCGCGCCGACCGCCGCCGCCTCGGGCCCCGCGGCCGGCAGCCGCGGGCCCGCCACCGCGACCACTCCTCCCCCGGCCACGGCGCCATCACCATGGCCGTCGCCGTCCGCTCCGGTCGCCGCCGCGAGGCGGGTCCGCGCGAGGTGCCACAGCGTCGCGGACGGCGCTACGGTCACGGGCCGTCCCGCGCACGACGGCAGGAGGGACCACGGCAGGCTGTGCAGCGGTCCGGTGGGCACCACGACGAGCGGGCGGTCGCCGATCTCGGTCAGCGGCCCGAGCAGCAGGGCGTCGAGCCGGGCGGCCGCGGCGTCCGACAGCGCGGCGGACGCGGCCAGCGCCTCGGGCCGGGCGTCCGGGCGCGCGTCGCGCCGCACCGCGAATGTCAGCCGCTCGATCAGGTCGGCCGCCCCGGCCGTCGTCCCGAGGCGGCGGACGCTCACGCGGCCGTCGACCACGGTGAGCACGTGCAGGTCGGCGCCCCGGCGGACGTACTCGACCAGCGCCCACGCGCCGAGCGAGGCGGCGAGGTCCCGGGGCGTGACCGGCGTCGCGGGCGTGTTGCCGGGAGTGCCGCCGAGCCGGCGGCTGTGGTCGCGGATGCGCCGTTCCAGGTCGGCCTGCCGGGCCAGCAGCGGAGCGGGCGCCGCCGCCTGACCGGCCAGGTCCCTCGTGACCGAGCGCAGCCGGGCCAGCAGCGCGGTCAGCACCGGGTCGTCCGGCGGACGGACCGGCGCGGACGGCAGGCGGCTGGCCCGGGCGCGCTCCGACCACTCCAGGAGGCCGTCGGGGCGACCGGCCTCGAAGGCCACCTCCAGTCCCAGCGCCACCAGGTCGGCCCGGTGCGCCGCCGCGTGCACCCGCAGGTCGGTGGCCCCCATCGCCGAGGCGTGCTCGTCCAGGACCCGCAGGCCCGTCCGTACGGCGGCGAGCACGCCGCGCGCGTCCCCCTCGGCCCGTCGTTGCAGCGCCCGTGCGTACCAGCCGCGCGCCCGGACGAGCGCCGGTCCCCGGGATCGGGACGCCGCCGCGGCCCGGCTCAGGTAATCGGCGGCCACGTCCGCCGTCCGGGAGCGCCGCTCGGCGGCAGGCTCCGCTCCCGCCCGCGCGTCTCCGGAGCGCTCGGGCGCTCCGTCGTCCCTGTCCCTCCGTACGTCGTGCCGGACGCGGCGCCCGGCGGTCACCTGGGCGGCCACGATCGCGGCGTCCAGCGCCGCCGCGGGCCATCCCGCCGCGTCCAGGGTCGCGACCATGACGTCGATGACCGCCGTCGGGACGCGCGGCCGGAGACCGGCGGCACGCTGCGCGGACAGAACGGATAACCGGGCCAGTTCCGTCCATTCCCGCCGTCCTTGGGCGCGGAAGCGGCGCAACGCGGCGCGGGCGTGGCCCAGCGCGGCGGCCGGATCGCCGGACAGGATCTCGGCCTGCGCGAGCAGCACCTGCACCTCGGGCACCTTGAGCGAACGGCGCTCGCGGCGGTAGGCGTCCACCGCGCGGGCGGCGGCCGCCTTCGCCTCTGCCGTGAGTCCCACCGACAGCAGCAGCTCGGCCCGGTCCTGGTGCAGCGTGCCCAGCTGGGCGCCGTGCGCGCCGATGATGCGCTCGGCCCGGTCGAGGTGGCGCAGCGCGGCCGGCACGTCGCCCCGCAGCGTCTCCATGAGACCGAGGTTGTTGGCGATCAGGCCGATCGTCAGCGGGCGGCCGAGCGTGCGTGCCAGCGTCTCCGCCTCCAGCAGGTCGCGCTCGGCCGCGGCGAAGGCGTGCCGATCGGAGTGGACGAGGGCCCGGTTGATCAGCATCCGCTGCACGCCGAGCAGGTCGGCGTGGTGGCGCAGCACCTGCAGCGCCACCTCGAACTCGGCGAACGACTCGTCGAGGCGGCCCATCACGTGCAGCACGATCGCGCGCTGCGCGCGGGCACGTGCGGCCGCAATGCCGGTCAGATCGGGCAGGGCGGCGTCGATCTCGCGGAGCGCGGCCTGCGGCCTGCCCCGTTGCAGGATCGCGAAGGCGAGCTTGTATCGCGCCTCGGCGGTCAGGTCGGCTCGACCGGCCCGTGCGCCCCATGCGGCGGCGCGGCTCAGGTGCCTGATGGCGTTGTCGAGCTCTCCCACGTGCAGGAGCGCGTGCCCCCAGGCGCGTTCTGCCGTGGACGCCGCCACGGCGTGACCCGCGCGGGCCGCGCGCCGGGCGGCCCTCTCGGCCGCCGGAAGGCCCGAGACGGGGTCGCGGTCGACGGCGGCCAGCGCCGCCTCCGCCTCTGCCGCCTCCGCCTCTGCCGGCACCGCGTCGGCCGACACCACGTCAGTCGGCACCACGTCAGTCGGCATCGCGTCGGCCGGCATCGTGTCGGCCGGCACCGCGTCGGCCGGCACCGTGTCGATCGGCACCGTGTCGATCGGCACTGCGTCGGCCGGCTCCAGCGAGCCCGGTGACTCCGGCGACGCGTCCACGCGCGTGCCCACGGCCTCCGTCCCCGCCTCTGCTCCAACCCGCTCCCCGGCCTGTGCCTCGGCTCTGGCCGCTGATCCGGCTGCCGATCTATCCGGTAAACCGCCGCTGTCGCCGTCGCCGGGGCCGGCGGAGGCGCGACCTGGAGCGTTCCCGAGAACCCTTGCGCCCGGCGGCGTTTCCTGCGTTGGATGTATCACGGCCAGGCCCTCGTGGTTCCGTCTGAGGCAGTTCGCGTTCCGGAAAAGTCATGACCCCGGGAAGGACACTATCCAGATGCCAGTCGACGCGGGCACCACATCGCACCAACCGGACCAACTCATCGTCGACCTCCTGCATCTGGAGGCCGTCGAGCGCATGCTGGACGACTTCGGCATCGTCCACGCCGCCCTCGCGCCCGACGACCGGGACGAGCTCCTCGGGCTGGCCCGGCTGCGCGATCTCAGGGACGCCGACGACGATCCCGTCGAGGTCGGCGAGCTCCTCGCACTGCTGCGGGAGAAGGCGGCCGCCGACCGTGGCGGCTGGGTGCCGACGATCGGCAAGAACCGGGTCGTGGACGCGGTGATCGGAGACGGCCACAAACCCATGTCGCTGCCGGACGGCGCGGTCCAGGAGAGCGGCCACAAGCCCATGCACCTGGTGAGCGGCGGGTTCTCCGCTCTCGGGCACAAGCCCATGTCCCCCGGCGCGCTCGGCGTGCTGGGGCACAAGCCGATGGACGGCGGGCAGCCGGAACCCGCCGGCCCCGCCGACCTGCCGCAGCCGGTCGCCGGGCACGAGGACGCCGGGCGCGGCGTGCGGGTCGGCGTGGTCGACACGCCGCTCGCGCCCGCGCGGCCGGGTACGGCGGAGCACCCGCTGCCGTACCGCTCGGGGCACTCGGCGTTCGTGCGCAGCCTCATCCAGCGGGAGGCGCCGGCCGCGGAGCTGTCCGTCGAGGGGGTCCTCGACGCCCGCACGGGACGGGCCGACTCCTGGGACACTGCCCGGGCCATGCTGCGGCTGACGGACGCCTTCCAGCCCGACATCCTCAACCTCTCCCTCGGCTGCTTCACGCTGTCCGGGGGGCCGCCGCTGGTCATCGCCCGCGCGATCGAGCGGCTCGCCCCGCGGGTGCTGGTCGTGGCCGCCGCGGGCAACCACGGCGCGCTCCCCCATCTCAGCTCCGGGCGCAGCCGGCGCTCGGCCTGCTGGCCCGCCGCCGTCCCACCCGTCGTCGCGGTCGGCGCGTACGGCACGGCGGACGGGCGCCCGGTCATGCCCGGCTGGAGCCCGGACCTCCCGTGGGTGACGTGCCTGGCGCCCGGGGTGGGGGTCGTGGGCGCGTACCTCACCGGGGAGGTCGACATCGACGGCGTCCACCAGACCTTTCAGGGCCACGCCCGGTGGAGCGGCACCTCCTTCTCGGCCGCCCTCGTCAGCGGCGCGGTCGCCGCTCGCACGATCCCGGGCTCGGTGACGCCCCGGCAGGCGCTGGACAAGCTCCTGGCCGAGGCCGGCGAGGTCCGGCCCTATCCGCTGGAGGGCTGACCGGGCATGCGTGACGATCCGGTCGTCGTCGCCCTCGTGCTACGGGCGCGCGAGGGCGACGCCGCGGCGTGGGACGCCATCGTCGAGCGGTACGCGCCGCTGCTCTGGGGGGTGTGCGCTCGTTATGGCGTGACCGGCAGCGACGCGGACGACGTCGCGGGCGGCGTCTGGCTGCGGCTGGTGGAGCGCCTCGACACCCTGCACGAGCCGGCCGCTCTGCCCGGCTGGCTCGTCCGCACCACCCAGCGGCAGTGCCTGCAACTGCTGCGCGCCCGGAAGCGGCAGGTTCCGGTGGACGCCCCCGAGCCTGGCGCCCACCGGAAGGAGGACGACGGCGTGGACGGCGAGATACTGGTGGCCGAGCGGCGGCACGCCCTGCGCATGGCCTTCGCCGAGCTGCCGGACCGGTGCCGGGAGCTGCTGAGCATGCTGTTCGCCGAACCGCCGGCCTCGTACGCCGAGATCAGCGCCACGCTCGGCGTGCCGGTGGGGGCGATCGGCCCCAACCGCGGGCGTTGCCTCGACAGGCTGCGCAGGAGCCGTGCGCTGGCCGCCCTCGAACTGGCCTGAGGAGTGTCCGACAAATGCTGCTTGTCGCGAGCGGGGATCCAGGTGGATGCATCGCAAGGCGGAGGAGGAGCCGATAACAGCGTTATCGGCGACGACGGCAACGCAGCGAGGCGCCGCCTGGGCCACGCGCGGTAGGGCCATGATCTGTCAGACACGACCAAGATGCATCGACGTGGACGGGGACGACGGCGTGACGGACACACCGAGCTGGTGGGAAGACGACGACCGGCTGATCGAGGAGCTGGGGCACGCGATGCGCGAGGCCCGGGTGCCCGAGTCCTTCGTACGCGCCGGGAAGGCGGCCTTCGCATGGCGGACCGCCGACGCCGAACTGGCCGAGCTGTGGTTCGACTCCCTGCTTTCGGCGCGGGAACCTGCGGGCCTGCGCGACGAGACGCGGCCGGACGGCTCGGGGCCGCGCGTGCTGACGTTCGCCGCCGGGGAGTTGTCCATCGAGGCCGAGATCCACCCCGACGCGGTGCGCGGGCAGCTCGTCCCCGCGCAGCCCGGCGCGGTCCTCGTGCGGGACGACGACGGCCCCGTACGGGAGGTCCCGGTCGACGAGGTCGGCTGGTTCGTGATCGAGCCGGTCCCGGCGCGGCGCTTCCGGCTGCACGTGCGAACGTCCGCCGGAGCGGCCGTCATCACCGGCTGGATCGACCCCCGGCCATAGCCGGCCCCGCAGGCCCCGGCCGGACGCCCCGCCCACCGGCCGGATCGCGCCCCGGCCGTAGCCGGCCGCGGCCCACCCCGGCCCGGCCGCGCCGCTCGCGGCGCCACCGCGATCCCACCGCGATCCCACCGCGTCCCCACAGAGGCCCCACCGCGGCCCCACCGCGGACTGCCGGAGAACGCCGGGAAATTCGCGGGGATTCGCTGTATCACCGGGCTCCTGACTCCATCCGTCGTGCGACAGACCACCGCGTCAGCGGTGACGTACGCACCGGAAGGACCAGGATCGTGAGCGATCCCGCACGCGCGATGAGCAAGGAAGACGCCTACGCCGAGCTGCTCGACCTGCAGTCGGGCGACGTGATCAGGCTGGAGGGGGCGGGCGGCCCCGAGAGGGTGAGCCTGGACGGCTGGGACGGCGAGCAGCCCCAGGACGGCAACGTCGCCGGAGTCGTCGTCCGCTACCTGTCGTCGGGCACGGTGACGTTCGGGCAGCCCAGCCACCCGGCGGCGCCCGACCGGCTCGACCCCCGCAACGCGCTCGCCCTGGTGCGGCTGTGCCAGTGGCTGAAGGACACCTACAACGTCGTCGAGTTCTACCACCTCGGCATCTCCGGGGGCGGCGTCGACAGCCAGGGCCGCCCGCGCACCGACTGCCACGGCCAGGGCCGCGCGGTCGACTTCGTCGGCGTCAAGGCCGTCGCCGAGGACGGCGAGGAGTGGACGCTCACCGTCAACGACGACTGGGGGACCGTCTCGACCGCCGCGACCCCCGGCGGGAACTGGCCGCCGGGCACCGGGTCCGGCACGTTCTACCGGCTCGACGACGAGGACGCCGACCCGTTCACGCGCGACTTCTGGCGCGCCGTGTACGAGTTCATCGCCTCGGAGTGGCAGGACCGCACCGACGGCCCCGACGGGCTGGACACGCCCACGTCGATCGGCGAGCGCAGCTTCGTCATGCACCCCGACCACCCGGCCACCGCCCCGGGGACGGCGCACGGCCGGGAGGCCCACAAGAACCACATCCACATGCAGATCGGCGTCACAGGAACGGCGGTCTGAGCATGCGCAACCTCACCTTCTGCGACATCCGGCTGCACCCCTCGACGGTGGAGTCCGCCTTCGAGGAGGCCATGACCGGCGACGTCATGCCGGGCGCGGGCGTCCTGCCGCACCCACCCGGCACGCTGTTCGTACGCAGCCTCTATCGCGAGGCCGGCTACGGGTTCCCGCCGGCGTACCGGTGCGTCGTGCACACGGCCCTGGTGAGCGACACCGGGTTCTTCGGCATGCGCCCCCGGATCGCCCGGCTCGGCGCCGACACCAAGGAGCCGCGCCTGCGGCCCGTCGCGGGCGCGGTGCCGGACGACGAGACGGCGCTGGGCGTGCTGCGGGCCCGCGACGGCCACTCGCTGGTGATGGCCGCCGTCCATCTCCCCCTGCGGATGATCCAGGAGGCGTTCGAGAAGGAGCTGGTGGCCGCGCTCGAAGAGGAGGTCACCGAGCCGTCCCGGGTCAGCGCGGTGTCCGGGGCGATCTGGACGCGCGACGACGAAGCCGTCCACGGCCGGGTCGAGTATCTCGTCGCCGCGACGGGCGACTTCGCCGAGCTGCGGCTGCGGCCCCGCACGGTCGAGCGGATCGAGGCGGCAGGCGGCAGGCTGGTCGAGTCGCGCGGGTTCCGTCACGTCGGCACGGTGTTCGCCGACGCGGTCGTCGGCGGGGTGGCGGGCGACCCCGCGCCTCCGGCCGGGGGGTGACGGCCATGGAGAAGCTCTGCGGGTTCGTCGCCCCGTCCGGGATGAAGGCGTACTTCTTCACCGGCGATCGCTATATCCGCTACGACGTCGAGGCCGACGGCGCCGACGAGGGCTACCCGCTGGCGATCGCCGACCAATGGCCCGGCCTGTTCGAGGCGGACATCGACGCCGCCCTGCCGTGGAGCGACGGCTCGGTCTTCTTCTTCCGCGGCGACCAGTGCCTGGCGTACGACATCGAGAACGGGGTCGTGCTGGACGGGCCGCGGCCGATCGCCGAGATGTGGCCGGGACTGTTCGATCTCGGCATCGACGCCGCGATCCTGTGGGGCAGCGGCAACGCCTACTTCTTCTCCGGGGAGGAATACCAGGTCTTCGACGGCGCGAGCGGCAAGATCGACCCGGAGGCCAGGCCGATCGCCGGCGACTGGCCTGGAGCGTTCCCACGGATCGACACGGCGCTGTGGTGGCCCAGCGGCAACCCGTACGTCTTCTCGGGGAGCGAGTACGCGAGGCTCGACCCCGAGGACGGCTCGGTGGCCGAGGGCTTCCCCCGGCCCGTCGAGGAGGACTGGCGGGGGCTGCCCATCGGGCCGGTGGCGGGGGACGTTCCCGAGCCTGCCGGGCCGGCCGGCTCGGCGCGCTCGGTCAGGGACTTCTTCCCCGAGTTCAGCGCCCCGCTGGAGGGCCGGGTGCCCTACCTCTACCAGGACGTCAAGGGCCTGGTCACCACGGGCGTCGGCAACCTCGTCGACTCTCCGGAGGAGGCGGCCGCCCTGCCGTTCGTGCACGCGGCCACCGGGCGGCCCGCCACCCGCGCGGAGATCGAGGCCGAGTGGCACCGGATCAAGAACGAGCCCGGCCTCGCGAAGAAGGGCCACCTGGCGGCCAAGGCCATCCACACCCTGGAGCTGCCCGACGCGGCGATCGACGAGCTCGTCCGCAAGCGGTTCGACGTCAACGAGGCCCGGATGTCGGCCTTCTTCCCCGGGTGGGCGGACTGGCCCGCCGACGCCCGGCTCGGGGCGCACAGCATCGCCTGGACCGGCTCGTTCTTCCCCACCCGCTGGCCGGGCTTCACCGCCGCCGCGAACGCGGGCCGGTGGGAGGAGGCTGCGGCCCAGTCCCACCTGCGGGAGGACGGCAACCCCGGCATCGCCCCGCGAAACCGGGCGAATCTCCGGTTGTTCCGCAACGCGGCCGCCGTGGTCGCCCGCGGGCTCGACCGATCCCGCATCTACTACCCCGCCGCTCTGTGAGCGGCGTCCCCACACTGTTCAGGAGCCAGCGATGGTGAACCCAGCAGGACCGATCATGGCCGGCGGATTCGAGACCGTCACCCTCAACGAGGCCGGCGTCGAATACTCCCTCGTCTTCCTCCCCGACAAGCACAACGACGAGCTCCAGGCCCAGGGGTCCAACCCCGTCTTCTACTGGCTGCCGGAGCGGATGCGCCTGGCGCGCAAGTCGAACGGCGACCTCAGACTCAGTTTCCTGCATTTCGTCGGCGTGCAGGACGGCCAGACCAACATCGGCGTGGCCCCCGGGCAGACCCGGGAGACCTCGGGCGGGGTGCTCAGCTTCGCGATGACCGGCGCGCCGCCCGAGGGCGTCCTGCGGGACGCGCACAAGCAGATCCTGGAACGGATGCAGCAGGGCAGCCGGGACCGGTTCTGGCAGGTCAAACCGGGCGTGGCCGACCGGTCCACGATCGCCGACATCCGGCCGATCCCGATCAGGAGCTCCACGCTGCGACTGATGATCACCGACCAGGACGGCACGCAGGGCGGCAACGCGGGCGACCCGTTCTTCGTCACCGCCCAGGGCGCCGGGCCCGGCAGCCTGATCCCCACCGCCGAGCACCCGTTCGTCGTCAGCCTCGGCACGTTCGCGGCGGCGCAGGTGGAGCAGGGGCTGCTGGGCACCGAGGTGCCCATCGCGGTGACGGCCGACCTCACCCTGCCGCTGTGGGCGCCGATCACGCGGCTGCACATGACCGCCAACTGGGAGCGGGTGTTCAGCCACTTCACGGCCCAGGCCGGCGCGAGCTGGTGGTGGAGCTCGGCCGACCTCAAGGCCACCTGGAACACGCTGCGGATGAACGGCGACATCAAGGTCGAGCTGGAGATGGACCGGACCATCCCCGGCGCGGACAACAAGGAGGCGATGGTCACCAAGTACATCGACATGCTCGTGGCGATGTGGCTGGACCAGGCGAAACAGGTCATCTTCCAGCCGATGCCGGAGGTCCAGGACCCGGGCCCGCCCAAGCCCGGCGGGCTGCTCAACCTCTTCGGCTGGGGCTTCGGCGCGGGGTTCAGCCTCAACTTCCGCCGTGACCGGGTGGAGATCGCCAACTCCTTCACGTTCGAGGTCGACGAGATGTACGCGCAGCCGAGCACGATGGGCGGCAATGTGGACGGCGTGGCCGACCTGCTGGCCGCCCACCCGGAGCTCAAGAGCCGCTACCTGCGCACGCTCTACCTGGACAACTGGGACCGCAAGATCACCACGGTCTGCCGGCCCGTGATCAAGTGGCCCGACCCGGACCACGGCGTGAGCGGCGACCCGGTGAAGTTCGCGAGCGTCCAGATCGGCTACCCCAGTGTGAACGGCGAGATCGCGTGGTCGGCCCACGACTTCCTGCCGCCGCGGCGCCCGCAGGAGGTCGACGCGACGACCAGCGTGCACGGCGAGGGCGCCCCCGTCGGGGAGACCACCCCGCTCGCGCCCGCCTCCTCGCCGACCCTCGTCTACGCAAGCGGCTCGACCAGCGAGGTGTTCTTCGCCCGGCAGACCCAGAAGAAGGCGGAGGAGGTCACCGGCGCGCCGGAGGGGTGGCGTCCGGACAAGGTGTTCGTCCGGCGCACCATCCAGTTCGACGAGGCGCCGTCCGCCCTCGACGACCGGTTCACCCGGATCATGGTCGAGGCCAACGAGGTGAATCTCGACCCGGGCCCGTTCGGCACCCTCACCGACAGCCTGAACGTGGCCGTGCGAGCCGACAACGCCGGCGTGCTCGTGCTCACCCCGATCACGATCAACATCGATCTGACGGCGAGCAACCAGATCGTCGAGGTGCAGGTGCAGGCCAAGGGCGAGAGCCCCGACGGCGGCGAACGCCCGATCGTGACGTTCACCTTCACCATGGCCGACACCGGGGAGCACTACAAGGAGCGCCGGTTCGCGCTCTACACGGGGCAGCCGGGACGGCCGCCGGGATACCGCTACCGGGCGCGCGTGATCATCAAGGGCACGCTGTTCGAGGACGGGGAGGAGTGGATCGGGCCCTGGACAGACGGCGAGGGCAGCGGCGACCTGCCCGTACGGGTGCCGAAGAAGACCGCTCCGGGCGTCACCGTCGTGAGCCAGGTCTGACCGCGATGAACACACCAGGATTCCCGGCCGACGAGCCGGGTCCCCGCATCAGGGCGGCCGACGGGGGTGAGCCCCTGCTGCCCGACTCGCAACTGGGCCCGCCCTGGTGGGCGCCCGCTCCGGAGCTCGTGCCCGCCTCCGCGGGCACGTTCCGGTTCCTGTTCCGCGTCACCGGTCACGACGACGAGGGATCGCCCGTCCTCAGCGCGACGGTCACCACCGTGCTGCGCTTCCCCC
The DNA here is from genome assembly GCF_036186745.1 of Microbispora hainanensis. Taxonomy (NCBI): domain Bacteria; kingdom Bacillati; phylum Actinomycetota; class Actinomycetes; order Streptosporangiales; family Streptosporangiaceae; genus Microbispora; species Microbispora hainanensis. The sequence continues at coordinate 6,673,269 of NZ_CP108086.1, forward strand.
CGCCGCCCGCCGGTGCCCGGACCGTCCCGTGGACGGACGTGAGCGTACGGCTGCGCATCCCGTTCGTTGACGCCGACACCGGCCGGCCTGCCTCCACCGAGCTCCCGATCGACGTTGACGTGCGCGACGACGTCGTCCACTGCCGGGCCGAGATCAGCGGAGCCGTGGCCAGGGCCGCGTACGGCGCGCTGAGCACGCCGGGCTTCCAGCCGGGCGACGGGGCGGGGCTGATCGTCAGCACGAGCTTCGTCGGCGTGCAGGAGACGCTCGCGGCGTGGGCCGTCTCCACGATGGTCCACGCCGAGCCGGAGCGTCTGGAGATCGTGCCGGTCCAGGGATGGCCGATCGAGGATCCGCCCCGCGAGGAGCACCCGATCCCCGAGGAGCATCCGAACTGGTCGGACGTGGTGATCACCGAGGTTCGCGTCCCCGGCGAGGTCATGATCGCCGGGCGGGGCGCCATCCGGCCGGCCGAGGTGTCGCCGCTGCTCACGGAGTCGGTGCTCAGGGAGTCGGTGCTCAGGGATTCGGCGATCACTGATTCCGCGCTCGCGGACACGGCGGTGGCGGGGCGGGCCTTCCTGGCGGCCTCGCCGGCCGAGGAGGCGTCGCTGGAGCCCTTGGCGGAGATCCCCGTGGAGTCCCTGGCGGAGGCCCCGGTCGAGGCGACGGCGGAGGCCCCGGCGGAGGCGACGGCGGAGGATCTGCCGGCCCTGTCGGCCCTCGCCCGGATGCCGCTCCCCCTGCCGCCCACCGGCCGGCGCCTGGTGCTCCGCGACGACCTCAAGGGACGACTCGACGGACGCCTCCTCCGCGGGTGGCCGGGCGGACGGCTCCTCGGCGGAATCTCCACCGGCCCCGTGGGAACGGGCGTGATCCCAACGTACCCCCCGTCGTTCACCATGGACATGGGCGTGACCGTGACCCGCTCGCACCGCCTGCCGCTGCTGGTGCCGTGCCGGGACGACCCCGGCCTCTACCGGCAGGACGTCGGAAGCGGCGAGCCCGTGATCGTCGGCTGCCAGGACGCCTTCCAGCTCGGCCGCGCCCCGGCCCGGCGGTTCGCGCCGGCTCCGCGCCTGGACCGCGACCACCGATACTCGGTGTGGGAGTCGCTCCAGCAGCCGGCCACCTACCTCGTCGTGCCCTCCCACTATCGGGTGGCCCGCGACGTGGTCGGCCGTCCCCAGCTGGAATGGCTGCAGGTGTTCGACGCCACCGTGGACGCGGGCCTGCCGTGCCGGCTGCAGGCCCGGTGCGTGCCCGATCTGTCGGCGGCCGAGCTCGCCGAGCTGGAGTCGCTGCTGCGTGCGGACGCCGGCGGGCGCGACGTCCGCATGCTGCTTCCGACGTCCCCCTCGATGGGGTCCACCGGGGTGTCGGTGCGGTCGAGCACGCTGGAGGGCGGCCTGCGCGCCGTCCTGGACGACGACGCGATCCGGCTGGCGCTGCAGGTGGACTACGACGACGCGGTCGTGGTGGTCACCCAGTTGCGCGGCGGCGAAGCGGTCTCGCAGATCGTCTTCGACACCGGCGACTCCTCCACCTCGATCGCGACCACCGTGCACCTGGACGTGGACGAGCTGGCCGGCCCATACCCGGCCGGGCCCGTACGGGTCACCGCGACCGGACTGCGCAACGACGCCGACACGGCGGCCACGGTCACGGCCCTCTGGGTGCGGCGGGTAGTCGGGGGCTGGGAGCGGGTCCCGCTCGACCCACCGGTGCAGGTCCCCGCGCACGGGGACGTCGTGCTGCCCGCCGCCGTCCGGGACGGGGCGGTCGCGCCGCAGGCGCTGCTCGACCCCGCGGACCCCGCCCATCTGGTCGTCCGCAACGTCTACCTGGAGAACCTGCACACGGCCGTGCTGATCCGCCGGGACGTGGACCTGCGGGCCGCGGGCATCTCCGGCGTGGGGCTGGTCTTCGCGGTGTCCGGCATCGAGGTGGCGCGGGCCGTCCTGCCCGCGGACGCGCCCACGCTCGAGGTCACCCTGGTGCAGCCGCTGGTCGCCGACCGTGCGACGTTCGACCGGAAGGTCGCCGTGTCCGTCACGCTCACGCGGGACGACGGCACCGTACGGCCGTCGCCGAACGGCCCGGTGATCATCGACCTCGCGGCCGGCGTGATCGTCCGGCTGTCCCGGCTCATGGAGGGGTGACGGCGGGCCGGAGGCGCGCGAGGATGCCGAGCGCGTCCTCCGACGCGCTTCCCGGTTCGGCCTGGCAGACGACGAGCTGCTGGCCCGGGGCGCTGTTGGCCGTGAACATCTCGTAGGAGAACGTCAACTCGCCGACCAGCGGGTGATAGTAGTGCTTACGGTCCACGTCCCGGGGCAGGACGTCGTGGCGAGCCCACATCCGTACGAAATCCCTGCTCTGGTCGGACAGCTCGTCCACCAGCAGGGGCAGGAACGGGTCCTCGGGGTCGGCGCCGGCGATGACGCGCAGTTGCGCCACCTTCGTCGTCGCCGCCGCCTCCCATTCCACGAAGAAGGCGCGTGCCTGCGGGCTGAGGAGACACATGCGCAGGAAGTTGTCGTTGTGGTCGAGACCCTGGCAGAGGGTGTCGGCCAGCCGGTTGGTCGCGAGCACGTCCATCCAGCGGCCGAGGATGAACGCCGGGGCGGCGTCGCACATCCGGAGCAGGTGCAGCAGGCGGCGGCTGACCTGCTCCTCCCGGCAGGGCGGCCGGGGCCGGGGCCTCGGGTAGGCGAGCTCGTAGAGGTGCTCGGTGGCGGCGTCGTCGAGGCGCAGCGCCCGGGCGAGCGCGTTGAGGACCTGCTCGGACGGACGGCGTTCCCTGCCCTGCTCCAGCCGCGCGTAGTAGTCGTTGCTGACGCCGGCGAGCATGGCCACCTCTTCCCTGCGTAGTCCGGGGGTACGGCGGCGGCCCATTCGCACCAGCCCGGCGTCCTCCAGGCTGACGGCCTCGCGGCGAGCCCGGAGGAAGTCTCCCAGAAGTCGCTTACGGTCCACTTTTTCACCGTACGTCACTTATGATGAGTTTTTAGGAAATTTGTCCCCAATTGGGGTAGTGTTGAGCCTGTCACCGATCGTCCGACAGATCACGTTCGGATAAACGGAGCGCTCGCCCCGGCCCACCAGGGCGATCGACTTTGGGTGGTTGTGCCACACCCAGGATGAACACATTTAGGAAGACCACAGCCTTATCCATGTGATGTGGACCACCCTGGCAGACGATGGCCACGTGCATGGAACTACGGCTCCCCGCTGCAACATGGGATCTCCTCCGACCTCCGAAGGATCAATCAGGGTGCGTTCCGAGAGCGGGGAGCCGGGCTGCCTCCCGGAAAGAGCCCTCTCGTGCGAAACACCCTGAATCCTGTCTGCGTCCCCTTGGCGCTGGCCGAATTCACCGAAGCGCACCGCCGGCGGATCGTCGACGCGCTGCTGGCCATATCGATCCTCTGTTTCACCATCCCGCCGACGCTCCTGGGTCTGTCCTTCTCCCTGTGGGGCCCGGTCCCGCAATGGATCGAGATCGTCATCGAGGTCATCACCGCGGGCGCCTTGCTGATACGCCGGCGCACCGGACTGCCCATGATCGTCACTTCGGCTCTCTGCGCAGTGACCACCGGGCAGATCGTGCCCATGGCCTTCGCCGCATACTCGATGACGGCCGACAGCAAGATCCGCAAGTGGCAGCTGGTGACCCTGCCTCTGATCATGACCGCCGCAGCCGTCGACTACGTGGACCCCAAGACGGACGACGTCCTCTACCTCTGCGTGGTGCGCGCGCTGGTGTTCATCTTCATGCCCGCACTGGTCGGCACGTGGGTGCGCGGCTACCGCGGCATGATCTCGGAGTTGCGGGCCGAGGTGCGGGACCGCG